>DASYDR010000187.1:0-16825 GCA_036499545.1 Roseomonas sp.
GCAGCGACATGCCGTCGGCCGGCAGTTCCGCCGCGCCGATCCGGCGCCACGCCGCCTGGTCGGCGAAGAGCGCGCGCAGCAGGCGGTTGTTGAGCGCATGGCCGGAGCGGTTGCCCCGGAAACGCGCCTTCAGCGGCGCGCCGGCCAGGGCCAGGTCACCCACCACGTCCAGCAGCTTGTGGCGCACGAACTCATCCGCGTGCCGCAGCCCGCCAGGGTTGAGTACCAGCGGGCCATCCACAACCACGGCATTGGCCAGGCTGCCGCCGCGCGCCAGCCCGGCCTTGCGCAGCCGCGCCACGTCCTCGGCCAGGGTGAAGGTGCGGGCATCGGCCAGCAGGTCGCGGAAGCTGCCGGGCGTGATCCGCGTGGCGATGCGCTGGCGGCCGATGGCGGTATTCGGGAAGTCGATCTCCAGATCGGCGTCGAAGCCGGCCTCGCGTGCCGGCAGCAGCTCGGCGAAGGCGCCGGAAGCATCTTCGACCCGCACTGGCCGCAGCACTTCGATCGCGGCGCGCGGGGCGGCCGTGGTGACCGTGCCGGCGCAGTCGATCAGGAACAGGAAGGGGGCGGCGGATCCATCCAGGATCGGCAGCTCCGGCGCATCGACATCGACCTCGGCATCGTCGATGCCGGCGCCGGCGAAGGCGGCCATCAGGTGCTCGATCGTGCCGATGCGGGCATCGGGCGCGTCATCGGCGGCGATCGCGGTGCAGAGCCGCGTATCCACCACCTGGTCGAAACGGGCCGCGACCGTGAGGCCGCCGAGATCGGTGCGGCGGAACAGGATGCCGGTGCCGGCGGCGGCCGGGCGCAGCATCAGCGACACCTTGCGGCCCGAATGCAGGCCGATGCCGGTGCAGCCGATGGCGCTCTTCAGCGTCCGCCGGCGTCCGTTCTCAGCCTGAATGAAACCGTCCATGCAAACCCGCCCCGAAATGGCTTCCGCTGTTGCCGCCGCCGCGAAGATGGTCGCGGCATGCAGGGCAACGCTGCTGCAGTGCGGAAGATGGCTGCGGGGAGGGCCCGTGGGAACTCAAAGCATATTTCGCAATATTACCAGATAAGTCTTTGAAATCATTGAATGAGTGCGGCGCACAATACGGCGGGACGATGGCGTGACCGGAGGGCGGAATGAATTCCGTCCTCCGGTCGCGGTGCCCTCAGGTCGGGCATCCCGTGCGGACCTGCGGGCCATGCGGCCCGTCGGTCATCGGGTGATCAGTTGCTCTGGCGGCGCAGGAAGGTCGGGATTTCGAGGCCCATCTCATCCTGGCCGGACCGCGGCTCGGCGGCGAAGCGCGGCTCGGCATGCGCCGCCTGGCGGGGTGCCGCGGCCTGGGCCGGGGCGGGGGCCGCGTCCGGCAGGCTGCGGCGCATCAGCCCGGTGGCGGTGCGGAACAGGCTGCCGATGCCGGCCCGGGCCGCCGCCGGCGGCGGCGCGGTCGGCGCGCGGGGCGCCGGCGGCTGCAGCGGCTCCATGCCGCCAAAGGCGGCATCCGCCCGCGGCGCGGTCGCGGCGAGGTAGACCGGTGCCGTCTCGGCCGGTGCGCCCTCGATCTGGGCGACCATGCGCGGTGCCGGCGCCGCCGGCTGGATCGGGGCCGCTGCCGGTGCCGCTTCCGTCGCCTGGCGGCGCATGAAGGCGGGCAGGGCCGGGCGGCCATGGGTGCCGGTGGCCGCCTGCGCCACCTCGGCTTCGATGACGACGGGGGCCGCCGCCACGGCGGCGACCGGCGCCGCGGCGCCGCCGACCGCGACCAGGGTCGGGCGGGCATTGGTCTCGGGCTTCGCCTGCTCGGCCGCGAGATCGATGCCGGTCGCGACCACGGAGACGCGGATGCGGCCGTTCAGATCCTCTTCCACCGAGGAGCCGAAGATGATGTTCGCTTCCTCATCCACCTCGCGGCGGATGCGGTTGGTGGCCTCGTCCACCTCGAACAGCGTCATGTCGTGGCCGCCGGTGATGTTGATCAGCACGCCGCGGGCACCGCGCAGCGAGGTGTCCTCCAGCAGCGGGTTGCTGATCGCGCCCTCGGCCGCGCGCACCGCGCGATCGTCGCCCTCGGCCTCGCCGGTGCCCATCATCGCCTTGCCCATCTCCGCCATCACGGTGCGGATATCGGCGAAGTCGAGGTTCACCAGGCCGGGCTTGGTCATCAGGTCGGTGACGCCGCGCACGCCCATGTACAGGACGTTGTCGGCCATCTTGAACGCCTCGGCGAAGGTCGTGCGCTCATTGGCCATCTTGAACAGGTTCTGGTTCGGGATGACGATCAGCGTGTCGACGACCGACTGCAGCTCCTCGAGCCCCTGCTCGGCGCTGCGGCGGCGCTTCGGGCCTTCGAAATCGAAGGGCTTGGTCACCACGCCGACGGTCAGCACGCCGCGCTCCCGCGCCATGCGCGCGATCACCGGCGCGGCGCCGGTGCCGGTGCCGCCACCCATGCCGGCGGTGATGAAGACCATGTGCGCGCCATCCAGGTGGCGCTGCAGCTCCTCCGTCGCCTCTTCCGCGGCCGCGCGGCCGATTTCCGGCTTGGCGCCGGCGCCGAGGCCCTGGGTCAGGTGATGGCCGAGCTGCACGCGGCGATCGGCCCGGGCATGCACCAGCGACTGCGCGTCGGTGTTGGCGACCAGGAATTCAACGCCTTCCAGGCCCATCGCGATCATGTTGTTGACCGCGTTGCAGCCGCCGCCGCCGACGCCCACCACGGTGATGCGCGGCGAGAAATCGGTATGGTGGCTGTTGGGCGGGATGGTGAGGTTGAGCGTCATGGAGCGATCTCCTTCCTCTCGAATTTCTTGTGAGGGGTGGGGGCTGTGGCGCGCATCACACGCGGTCCTTCAGCCAATGGACGAAGCGGCCGAACAGGCCGCGGCGATGGTCGGTGCCGGGCGCGATGTCGAGCACGGGGCGGCCTTCGCCGGCGCCCCAGGCGAGCAGGCCGATCGCGGTCGCGAAGGCGGGGCCCATCGCCGATTCCGGCAGCCCGCGCACCGGATGCGGGCGGCCGAGCCGGACCTGGCGGTTCAGGATGCGCGCCGCGAGCTCATGCGCGCCGACGAGCTGGCTGGCGCCGCCGGTCAGCACCACGCGCGCGCCGGCTTCCTTGCCGAGGCCGGCGGCATCCAGCTTCTCCCGCACCAGCTCGAAGGTCTCCTCCAGGCGGGGGCGGATGATGCCGGTGATCATGGTGCGCGGGATGCGCGCGATATGATGCTCATCCTCGCCGAGCAGCGGCACCGGCAGGAAGTCGCGCTCGTCCTCCGGCCCGCCATGCACGCCGCCATGCAGCGTCTTCAGCCGCTCGGCATGCGCGACCGGGGTCGAGAGGATGCCGGCCAGGTCGTTGGTGACATGCTGCCCGCCGACCGCGATCTGCGCGGTGTGCAGCAGGTGGCCCTCCGCGAAGACGGCGATCGACGTGGTGCCGCCGCCCATGTCGACCACGGTGCAGCCCAGGTGCTTCTCATCCTCGACCAGGGTCGCGAGGCCGGATGCGAAGGGGGAGCAGACCAGCTCCTCCACCTCCAGGTCGCAGCGCATCAGCGTGGCGCCGAGGTTGCGGAGCGAGGCCTGCGCGGCATCGACCAGGTGCAGCCGCGCGCCCAGCGTGTCGCAGATCATGCTGCGCGGATCCTCGACGCCCGGCGTCGCATCCACGGTGAAGCCGAGCGGCACCGCATGCACCGTCTCCCGCCCTTCCTCGGACGCGCGGCGGCGGCCTTCGGACAGGATGGCGCGCAGGTCGGTCTCGGTCACCGCGCGGCCGCCGATCGGCCACTGGATATGCATCAGCCGCGATTCCGGCTGGCCGCAGGAGAGGTTGAGGATCGCGCCCGGAAGCTGGGTATCCGCCATCTCCTCCGCCTGGCCGACGGCGGCGCGGATGGCGCGCTCCGCCTCCTCCAGGTCGACGACGGAGCCGCCTTTCACGCCGCGGCCGCGCTGCCAGCCGAAGCCCAGCACCCGCGGCTCGCCATCGCTCTCGATGCGGGCGATCAGGCAGACGGCCTTGGTGCTGCCGAGGTCGATGATGCCGAAGGGGCCGCTGCGCGCATTGCGCCGCCGGCGCGGCTCCCTGGTGCCGTCGCGCGTCGGCGGCAGGCGCGGGGACATCTCGTTCATCCGCGATCCCTCCGGGAGGTGGTGGCACGGGGCGCTTCCTGCGGTGCCGGCGACTGGCGCAGCACCAGGCGGTCCGGCAGGCGCATGTCGATCGCGAGCAGCGGCCGGTCGAGCAGCTTCTGGTCGCGCTGCAGCTCCGCCAGCCGGGTGATCGCGGCGGCTTCCGCGCCTTCCGGCAGCATCACATCGGCCCCGTTGTGCAGCTTCAGGTTCCAGCGCCGTTCGCCGATGCGCACCATCGCCTGCACCCGGGCGGCGATGTCCGGCTGGGCATGCAACAGGTCGTAGAGCGCCGCGGCGGTGCGGTCGGCGCCGGTCCCGACCACCAGCGGCAGCGGGCCGAACTGGTCCAGCCGGTCGCGCGCGACGACGCGGCCGTCGCGATCGATCACCACGAAGCGCCCGTCCTGCTGCCAGATCGCGAAGGGCTGCCGTTCCTCCAGATGGATGATCAGGGATCCCGGCAGGCGGCGCTCGATCTGCGCGCGCTGGATCCAGGCGATGCTCTCCAGCCGCTCCCGCGCCGCTTCCAGCGAGAAGCCCAGCAGCGGGTCGCCGCGGCTGACGCCGAGTGCCGCGCGGATCATGTCGATCGGCGTGTTCTGCCGGCCTTCCAGCACGACTTCCTGCACGCTCATGCCGAGGTCGAGGCCGATATCGCCCATGCCCTCCACCATCGAGCGGGCGCGGCCGGCCGGATCGGCGGCCCAGATCGCCGCCGCGGCCACGCCGCAGAGGCCGAGCGCCACCAGGCCGAGCGCCGCCGGCTTCAGCAGCGCGCGCCGGCGGCGCAGCCACAGCTTCAGGCGGGACGGGCGGTCCTGCGGCGCCGAGGGCCGCCGGGTCAGGGAAGCGTCCCGGCGCGGGCGGGAGGAGACGGTGGGGGCCGCGAGACGCGGCGGTGCATCAAGGCCCATGCCGTGCCTCCCGTACCATCCAGGCGCAGAGTTCGGGGAAGGAGATGCCGCAATGCGCGGCCTGCTCCGGCAGCAGGCTGGTGGGCGTCAGCCCCGGCTGGGTATTGACCTCCAGCAGGACCAGCTCGCCCGGTTCGCCCGTGGTGTCGTCGTAGCGGAAATCGGCGCGGGTCGCGCCGCGGCAGCCGAGCGCGCGATGCGCCGCCAGCGCCAGCGCCAGCGCCTGGGCGGCGATATCCGGATGCACCGCCGCCGGGACGACATGGCGGCTGCCGCCATCGGCGTACTTGCTCTCGTAGTCGTAGAAATCGCCGGCATCGGCCAGGATGTCGGTGACCGCCAGCGCGCGGTCGCCCATCACGCCGACCGTCAGCTCCCGCCCCGCCACGAAGCGTTCCGCCATCACGGTGTCGCCGAAGCGCCACCCGCGCGCGATCTCGGCGCGATGGTTGCTGCCGGTGCGCACGATATGCACGCCGACCGAGCTGCCCTCGTTCAGCGGCTTCAGCACATAGGGCATCGGCAGCGGATCGGCCGCTTCCAGCTCCGCGCGCGTGACGACGCGGCCTTCCGCGACCGGCAGGCCATGGGCGCGGAACACCGCCTTGGCGGCCTCCTTGTCCATCGCGAGGGCGGAGGCGCGGACGCCGGAATGCGTATAGGGGATGCCCATCCAGTCGAGCACGCCCTGGATGCAGCCATCCTCGCCGAAGCGGCCGTGCAGCGCGTTGAACACCACGTCCGGCGCCGGCGTCAGCGCCGCGACCAGGGCGCCGAGATCGGCGCCGGCTTCGACCGGCGTCACCGCGAAGCCCGCCTCGCGCAGCGCCGCGATCACCTGCCGGCCGGAGGCGAGGCTCACCTCGCGCTCGGCCGAGACGCCGCCATAAAGAACCGCGACCCGGGTCATGGCGCGGCCTCGCCCAGGCGCCTGATTTCCCATTCGAGCGTGACGCCCGACTGCGCCAGCACCCGGTCGCGCACCGTCTCGCCGAGCGCTTCGAGCTCGGCCGCGGTCGCGGCGCCGGCATTGATCAGGAAGTTGCAGTGCTTCTCGCTGACCGCTGCCCCGCCCAGCGCCAGGCCGCGGCAGCCGGCGGCATCGATCAGCGCCCAGGCCTTGTGGCCATCGGGATTCTTGAAGGTGGAGCCGCCGGTGCGGGCACGCACCGGCTGCGTCGCCTCCCGCTGGGTGCGGATCTCGTGCATGCGGGCGGCGATCGCGGCGGCGTCGCCGGGCGCCGCGCGGAACCGGGCGCGGGTGACGACGGCGCGCGCCGGCAACGCGGCGCGGCGATAGGCGAAGCCGAGCTCGGCGGCGGACAGGCGCTGCAGCCCGCCAGGCGTCGCGACCTCCGCCCATTCCAGCACATCCTTCACCTCGGTGCCGTAGGCGCCGGCATTCATGGCGACCGCGCCGCCGATGCTGCCGGGGATGCCGATCAGGAATTCGAGGCCGGCGAGCCCGGCCTGGGCCGCCGTCTCCGCGACCACGGCATCCAGCGCCGCGGCGCCCGCCACGATGCCATCCGCCTCCACGCTCACGGTGCCGAAGCCGCGCGCCAGCTTCAGCGTCACGCCGCGCAGGCCGCCGTCGCGGATGATCAGGTTGGAAGCGGCGCCGAGCACGGTCAGCGGCATCCCCGCCGGCATGTCGCGCAGCAGCAGCAGCAGGTCGTCGGCATCGGCGGGGCGCACCAGCGCATCCGCCGCGCCGCCCACCCGGAACCAGGTGAAGGGCGCCAGCGGCGCGTCGCGCTGCACCCGCCCGCGCAGCGGCGGCAGCACGGCGAGGGCGGGGTCCTGCGCCATCATGGGGTGCCCCCGCCGCGACGGCCGCCACGGGTCTGCAGGGCGGTCAGCTCGCCCGGCAAGGCATGCGCCCAATTGGTGATGGAGCCGGCGCCGAGGCAGACCACGTAGTCACCGGCCTTGGCGATGGCGTTCACCATCTCCGCCAGGCTGTCGGGGCTGGACAGCGGCACCACGCTGCGATGGCCATGCGCGCGCAGGCCTTCGACCAGCGCGTCCTTGTCGACGCCTTCCATCGGCTGCTCGCCCGCCGCATAGACATCCGCCACGATCACCGTGCCGGCATCGTTCATGCACTGGCAGAAATCCTCGAACAGCGAGGCGAGGCGGGAATAGCGGTGCGGCTGCACCACCGCGACCACGTCGCGGGCCCCGGCCTGGCGCGCCGCCTTCAGCACCGCGGCAATCTCGACCGGATGGTGGCCGTAATCATCGATGACGGTGATGCCGCCCGCTTCGCCGGTGCGGGTGAAGCGGCGCTTCACCCCCTTGAAACCGGCCAGCGCGGCGCGGATCACATCCTCCGGCACGTCCATCTCGACGCCGACCGCGATCGCGGCCAGGGCATTGGCGACGTTGTGCTGGCCGAGCATCGGCAGGCGGAAGGGCTTCATGGTGCGGGCGCGGCGGCTGCCGCGATCGGTCACCGTCACCTCGAAGGTGGCGCCCATGCGGTCGGTGATCAGCCGGTCGGCGCGCACATCCGCCTGCGGCGAGAAGCCGTAGGTGATCAGCCGCCGGTCGGACAGGCGCGGGATCATCGCCTGCACTTCCGGGTGGTCCACGCAGAGCACCGCGAAGCCGTAGAAGGGGATGTTGCCGACGAACTGGGCGTAGCCTTCCTTCATCGCCTCCCCGGTGCCCCAATGGTCCAGGTGCTCCGGGTCCATGTTGGTGACGACGGCGACGACCGCCGGCAGCTTCAGGAAGCTGCCGTCGCTCTCATCGGCCTCCACCACCATCCAGTCGCCGGCGCCGAGCCGGGTATTGGTGCCATAGGCGTTGATGATGCCGCCATTGATGACGGTGGGATCGATCTTCGCCGCTTCCAGCACCGCGGCGACCAGGCTCGTCGTCGTGGTCTTGCCATGGGTGCCACCGATCGCGATCGACCAGCGCAGCCGCATCAGCTCGGCCAGCATCTCGGCCCGGCGCACCACCGGCACCAGCCGGGCGCGGGCGGCGGCCACTTCCGGATTGTCGCGCTTCACCGCGGTGGAGACGACGACGACCTGCGCATCGCCCAGGTTGGCGGCGTCATGGCCGATGGCGACCGGGATGCCGGCCTCGCGCAGCCGCGTGACGTTGTAGCCTTCCGCGATGTCGCTGCCCTGCACCCGGTAGCCGAGGTTGTGCAACACCTCCGCGATGCCGGACATGCCGATGCCGCCGATGCCGACGAAGTGGATGGCGCCGATGTCGAGGGGAAGTGCGCGCATCAGCGGGGCACTCCGGCGCGGGCGGCGACCAGCGCCAGCACGCGGTCGGCCAGCCGCCGGGCCGCGTCCGGCCGCGCGAGCGGCGCGGCGGCGGCCGCCATGTGCGCCAGCTCCGCATTGTCGTCCAGCAGCCGCGCCAGGCGTTCGGCCAGGGCCGGCGCCGTGAAGCCCGATTGCGGCATCACCATCGCGGCCCCTGCTTCGGCCAGCGCCCGGGCATTGCCGCTCTGGTGGTCGTCGATCGCATGCGGCAGCGGCACCAGGATCGCGGGCCGCCCGGCGCAGGCAAGCTCCGCGATCGTGCCGGCGCCGGCGCGGGCGATGACCAGATGCGCGGTCGCCAGCCGGTTCGCGATATCGGGGAAGAAGGCGGCGATCTCGGCCGGGATGCCGAGCCCGGCATAGGCTTCGCGCACGCGGGTGAAATCCTCGGCCCGCGCCTGCTGGGTCACCAGCAGCCGCGCCCGCAGGGCTTCCGGCAGGGCGGCGATCGCCGCCGGCACGACATCGGCGAAGATCCGGGCACCCAGGCTGCCGCCGGTCACCAGCAGGCGGATGGCGCCATCGGGTGTCGCGTAGCCGGCGCCGGCCAGCGCTGCCAGCGCCGGGCGCACCGGATTGCCCAGCACCTCCGCACGGGCGCCGGCCGGCACCCGGGTGGTGCCGGCGATCGACAGCGCCAGCAGGTCGGCGCCCCGGGCCAGCATCCGGTTGGCGCGGCCGAGCACCGCGTTCTGTTCATGCAGCACCGTCACCGGCCGTGCTGCGGCCGGCAACAGCCGCGCCGCGACCAGCGGCGGGACGGAGGGATAGCCGCCGAAGCCCACCACCGCCGCCGCCTGCAGCCGGGCCAGGATGCCGCGGGCGGCGAGCGTCCCGGCGCCGAGCGCCACCGCGCCGCGCAGCGCGCGCAGCGCGCCGCGGCCGGACAGGCCCGCGCCGCTGAGCACGAAGCGTTCGGCATTGGCGAAGGCCGGGCTTTCGAAGGCGGCGCTGCGCGCATCGGTCATCAGCGCGATGCGCTCGCCGCGCGCCAGCAACTCGGCCGCCAGCGCCTCGGCGGGAAACAGATGGCCGCCGGTGCCCCCGGCGGCGATGACGATCGGTCGCACGGCCGGGCCCCTCATGCATCCGCCTCCATCGTTCGTGGTCCGCGCTTGCGCGTCAGCGCCAGCAGCATGCCCATGCCGAGCGCGGTGGCGACGACGGAGGAACCGCCATAGCTCACGAAGGGCAGCGTCATGCCCTTGGTGGGGATCAGGTGCAGCGCCGACGCCATGTTGACGAAGGCCTGCAGGCCGAACTGGGTCAGCAGCCCGGCCGAGGCCAGGGTCACGAACAGGTCGGTCTCGCCCAGCAGGCGCAGCAGCCCGCGCACCACGATGAACAGGAACAGGCCGAGGATCAGCAGGCAGACGACCAGGCCGAATTCCTCGCCGGCCACGGCGAAGACGAAGTCGGCATGCGCATCCGGCAGGACGTTCTTCAGCCGGCCCTCGCCAGGGCCGCGGCCGAACAGGCCGCCATAGCCGAAGGCCTCCAGCGCGACATTGACCTGGTAGTTGTCGCCCGATGCCGGATCCAGGAAGCGCTGCACGCGCGACTGCACGTGCGGGAACATCAGATACGCCATGCCGGCCGCGGCGATGCCGAGCAGCGCGGTGCCGCCGACCAGGATGATGTTCATGCCCGCGATGAAGAGCTGCGCGAAGATCACCACGGAGATGACCAGCAGCATGCCGATATCCGGCTGGCTCTTCAGCACCAGCGCGATGAAGACATAGAGGCCGACCGCCATGGTCGTGCCGGGCAGGCGCGACCCCGGCGCCTTGCCCTCGGCGATCAGCCAGGCGGCGACCACGGCGAAGCAGGGCTTCAGGAATTCGGACGGCTGCAGCGACAGGCCCGGGATCGGCAGCCAGCGGCGCGCGCCCTTGATCTCGACGCCGATCACCAGGGTCGCCGCGGTCAGCACCAGGGCGCCGGCGCAGCCAAGCAGTGCCAGGCGCCGGATGCCCTTGGGCGAGAGCAGCGAGACGCCCACCATCACCGCCGCGGCCAGCGCCAGGTACACCACCTGGCGCGCGAAGAAGAGATGGCGGGACGTGGCGCCGATGCGCTCCGCGACGGCGGGGGAGGCAGCCAGCATCATCACGTAGCCGAAGCCGATCAGCGCCAGCAGCGCCGAGAGCGTCAGGCGGTCGACGGTCCACCACCAGCGCCCGAGGACGGAGGTGTCGGTGCGGGAAAAAGAGGCCATCAGGCGGCCCTCCCTTGCGCGATCGCCTGCACGAGGGCGCGGAAACGATCGCCGCGCGCGTCGAAGCCGGTGAATTGGTCGAAGCTGGCGCAAGCCGGCGAGAGCAGCACCACCGGTGCCCGCGGCGCGCGCACCGCGGCTTCGGTCGCGGCGTCCAGCGTGCCGGCGATCTCATGCGGCACGCCATGCGCGGCGAGTGTCGCGGCCAGCAGCGGCGCGTCGCGGCCGATCAGCCAGGCATGCGCGATGCGCGGGAAGAAGGGCGCCAGGCTCTCGATGCCGCCATCCTTCGCGATGCCGCCGGCGATCCAGACGACGCGGTCGTAGCTGGCGAGCGCGCGGGCGGCGCTGTCGGCATTGGTCGCCTTGCTGTCATTCACGAAGACGGTGCCGGCGATCTCGCCCACCCGTTCCTGCCGGTGCGGCAGGCCGGGGAAATCGGCGATGCCGCGCGCGATCGCGGCGCGCGGCACATCGAGCGCCAGGCAGGCGGCGGCCGCGGCCGCGGCATTCTGCGCATTGTGGGCGCCGGGCAGCGCCGCGGCCTCGCGCAGGTCGATGATCGGGCCATCCTCGTCGCGGAGCAGCGCGGCTTCGGCCCAGACGCCCCCGCGTTGCGGGGTCGCGGCCGAAATCCGGCGCAGGACTCCCGCCCGTCCGGAGGCCATCGCGGCGCTCCAGGCGTCGTCCATGCCGACCACGGCGGTGTCGTCACCGGCCTGACGCGCGAAGATCTCAGCCTTCGCAGCGGCGTAGCCGGCCATGTCGCCATGACGGTCGAGATGATCGGGGCTGAGGTTCAGCATGACTGCTATGTTGAAGCGCACCGCCGCGATTCGCTCCAACATGTAGGACGACATTTCGAGAGTATAGATGCCCTCATGCCACAACATGTTGAGGCCGAGGGCAGCGGGACCCAAATTGCCGCCGACTTCCGACACGCGCCCGGCGCGCATCAGGATGTGGTGGATGAGCGCGGTGGTTGTGCTTTTGCCATTGGTGCCAGTGACACCGAGGAACCGCGCCCGGGAGCCGGAGGCGCGGACGGCGCGGTACAGGAACTCTACATCACAGAGGATCGGCGCGCCGGCGCGCCGCGCGGCATCCGCGGCGGGGTGCGCCGCGGGCAGGCGATGCGGGATGCCGGGCGAGAGCAGCAGGGCGTCGGCGGCGAAATCCCGGGCCGGGTCGCGCAGCGCGATCCCGGCGGCCGCGGCGGTGTCCCGGTTTTCGGCACGGTCGTCCCAGGCGGTGACGTCGGCGCCCCAGTCGCGCAGGCGCAGCGCCGCCGGCAGCCCGGCGCGGCCGAGGCCCATGACGGCGATGCGCTGTCCCGCGAAAGGGGTCATCGAATTTTCAGCGTCGAAAGGCCGACCAGGGCCAGCACCATCGCGATGATCCAGAAGCGGATCACGATGGTGGGCTCGGCCCAGCCCTTCTTCTCGAAATGATGGTGCAGCGGCGCCATCAGGAAGACGCGGCGGCCGGTGCGCTTGTACCAGAAGACCTGGATGATGACGGAGACGGTCTCGACCACGAAGAGGCCGCCGACGATCGCCAGCACGATCTCATGCTTGGTCGCGACCGCGAGCGCGCCGAGCGCGCCGCCAAGCGCCAGCGAACCGGTATCGCCCATGAACACCGCCGCCGGCGGCGCGTTGAACCAGAGGAAGCCCAGGCTGGCGCCGATCAGCGCCGAGCAGAACACCGCGAGCTCGCCGGTGCCGGGCACCGCGTGCAACTGCAGGTAATCGGCGAAGACGCGATTGCCGACCAGATAGGCGATCAGCGCGAAGACCGCGGCCGCGATCATCGCCGGCACGATCGCCAGCCCGTCGAGCCCGTCGGTGAGGTTCACCGCGTTGGACGCGCCCATCATCACCAGCATCGCCAGCAGCGGGAACAGCAGGCCGAGCGGCAGCAGCAATTCCTTGAACACCGGCACCGCGAGCTTGTCGGAGAGCGGGCCGGGCATCAGCCAGGTCAGCCAGATCGCGCCGCCGAGGCCGATCACCGCCTGCACGATGAGCTTCATGCGGCCGGAGACGCCCTTGGTGTTGCGCTTGGTCACCTTCAGGAAGTCGTCGGCGAAGCCGAGCGCGCCGAAGCCGATGGTGACCAGCAGCACGCACCAGACGAAGCCGTTGCGCAGATCCGCCCACAGCAGGGTGGAGCCGCAGAGCGCCATCAGGATCAGCACGCCGCCCATGGTGGGCGTGCCCTTCTTGGTCAGCAGGTGGCTGGCCGGCCCATCCTCGCGGATCGGCTGGCCGCCATTCTGGCGGGCGCGGAGCCAGCGGATGACGGCGGGGCCGAACATCATCGCGATGAACAGCGCGGTGATGCAGGCGGCGCCGGCACGAAAGGTCGTGTAGCGGATCAGGTTGAAAAGCGGGAAATCTTCCGCCAGCGGCGCGAAGAGGTTGAAGATCATGCCGGCGGACTTTCGGTAAGCGCCTGCACCACGGTCTTCATGCCAGTGGCGAGGCTGCCTTTGACGAGGATGGCGTCACCGTCACGGACCTGCCGCACGACGAGGGGGGCGAGTTCCGTGACGGAAGCGGTCCAGGCGCCGATCAGGTCGGGCGGGAGCGCGGCGACTGCATGCCGCATCAGCGGGCCACAGGCAAATACCAGATCCGCCGCCTCACGCAGATGCGCGGCCAGCGCGCGATGCTCTGCTTCCGCGAAGGCACCGAGTTCGCCCATCTGGCCGACCACCGCGATGCGGCGGCGCGCCGGCAGCAGCTTCAGCAGCGCCAGGGCCGCGCGCATCGACGGCGGCTGGCCGTTATAGGCCTCGTCCAGCAGCAGCGCGCTGCCACCATCGGGCGTCGCTATGCGGCGCCGGTCGCCGCGGCCGGGCAATGCGCGGAAGCCGGCGAGCCGCGCGGCGCCGGTGGCGATATCGGCGCCGAGCGCATCGGCCGCGGCCAGGGCGGCGATGGCGTTGCGCACCATGTGCAGGCCGGGCGTGCCCAGCCGGAAGGCCAGCCGCCGGCCGCCGATCTCGGCCTCGACGTCGCTGCCCTCCGCATCGGCCACGACCGAGCGGGCCTGCACGTCGCCACCGTCACCGAAGGTCACGATGCGCCGGTCGCCGGCGGCGGCGCGCAGCAGGGGCAGGTGTGCGCTGTCGGCGGGCAGCACGGCGACGCCGTCCGGCGCCAGGCCCTCGGCGATCGTGGCCTTCTCCCGCGCGATCGCCTCCAGGCTGCCGAGATGGCCGATATGCGCGGCGGCGACCGTGGTGATCACGGCGACATGCGGCCGCGCGAGGCGGGCGAGGGGTGCGATCTCGCCGGGGTTGTTCATCCCGATCTCGATGACCGCGTACCTGGCGTCGCGCGGCGTGCGCGCCAGGGTCAGCGGCACGCCCCAGTGATTGTTGTAGGATGCGACCGCCGCATGGGTGGCGCCGCTGGCGCCGAGGATCGCGCGCAGCATTTCCTTGGTCGTGGTCTTGCCGACGCTGCCGGTGACCGCCACGAACCGCGCCGTGCTGCGGGCGCGGGCGGCGGCGCCGAGCGCGGTCAGGCCGGTGAGCGTGTCGTCGACGCGCAGCAGCGGCGAAGCGATGGGCAGGTCGCGATGCACCATCGCCGCGGCGGCGCCGGCGGCCAGCGCGCTGGTGACGAAATCATGCCCGTCGCGATCGGCCCGCAGCGCGACGAAGAGGTCGCCGGCCGCGACGGCGCGGCTGTCGATGGTGATGCCGGTGGCATCAGCCGGCCGCGTCAGCCGGCCGCCGGTCGCCGCTTCCAGCTCGGCGGCGGTCCAGAGCGGGATCATGGCGCGTCGCCGGCCAGGCGGCGCACCACGTCGGCATCGTCGAAAGGATAGGTCACGCCCGCGATGGTCTGGCCGCTCTCATGGCCCTTGCCGGCGACCGCCAGCACGTCGCCGGGGCTGAGCGCCGACATCGCCGCGGCGATCGCGCGCGCGCGATCGGCGACTTCGATGCCGCCGGGGCAGGCGGCCAGGATGGCGGCACGGATCAGCGCCGGATCCTCGCTGCGCGGATTGTCGTCGGTGACCCAGCAGACATCGGCCAGCCGCGCGCAGACCGCGCCCATCAACGGCCGCTTGCCGGGATCGCGATCGCCGCCGGCGCCGAACAGCACATGCAGCTGCCCGCGGGCATGCGGCCGCAGCGCGGCCAGCAGCCGCTCCAGCGCATCCGGCGTATGCGCGTAGTCGACATAGACCGCGGCACCGTTCGGCAGCGTCGCGGCGCGTTCCATCCGGCCGCGCACGCCGGTGAGCCTGGGTGCCAGGGCGACCGCGTTGTGCAGCCCGGTCGCCATCGCGAGCGCCAGGGCCAGCAGCACGTTGTCGGCCTGGAAACGGCCCGGCAGCGCCAGTTCCAGCGGGTAGCGGACGCCGCCGGCTTCGATCTCCAGCGCCTGGCCATGCGGCAGCGGGCGGTGCGACAGCAGCCGGATCTCGCGCCCCGCCTCGCCGACCTCGATCAGGCGCAGATGCCGGCGGGCGGCGATGGCGCGCAGCGCCGCCAGCGTCTCCGGCGCCATGTCCGCATTCACTCCGGCCGGCGCGCCGCCCGGCAGCAGCGTGTCGAACAGGCGGAGCTTGGCGGCGCGATAGGCCGCCATGTCGCCGTGATAGTCGAGATGGTCGCGCGTCAGGTTGGAGAAGCCGGCGGCCGCCAGCCGCACGCCATCGAGGCGCCGCTGCTCGATCCCATGCGAGGAGGCTTCGAGCGCGGCATGCTGGATGCCGGCCAGCGCCAGCGCCGCCAGGCTCTCATGCAGTGCCACCGGATCGGGCGTGGTCAGCGAGGGGCCGGGCGGAAAGCCCGGCGCGATCAGCCCGAGGGTGCCGACCGAGGCGGCCGGGCTGCCGGCGAGGGCCCAGAGCTGGCGGAGGAAATCGGCGGTGCTGGTCTTGCCGTTGGTGCCGGTGACCGCGATCAGCGTCTTCGGCTGCGTCTCGTAGAAGGCCGCCGCCATGCGGGCCAGCGCCCGGCGCGGATCGGCGGTGGTCAGCATCGGCCGTTCCGGCACGCCCGTCGGCCAGGTGGTGCCGGCCGGCGCCAGCACGGCGGCGGCGCCGCGGGCGACCGCATCCGCGATGAAGGCGCGGCCATCGGCCCGCGCACCGGGAATGGCCGCGAACAGGGTGCCGGGCGCGACCTTGCGGCTGTCGGCGGTGATGGCGGTGATGGCGGCCTTGGTGCCGCCCGCGATGCCCGCGGCCCTCATGAGGTCATCGAGGTGCAAGATCGGCCTCCCGCGCCATGGCCTGGCGCAGCGGACCAGCAGGCATGACGGGGGGGGTGATGGCCGGGCGGGATGCGGCGGAGCCCGGCCGCCCCGATGCCGCCGGTACCGGCGCCGGCGCCGTCGCCGGGCGCGCGGCGGTGGGCGCGCCGGGCAGGTTGATGCGGCCGTTCAGCGGCATGGCGATGCTGGCCTGGATCTCCGCCGCACGCTCGGTTTCCGGCAGCAGGCCGAGGATGGGCGCGATGCGGCTGACGACGTAGTTGGCCGCCGGCGCCGCCACCCAGCCGGCCGTCGCGAAACCGTGGCTCTGCGCGTTCGGCTTCGGCTCGTCGACCATCACATAGACGGCGTAGCGCGGCGCGTTCATCGGGAAGGCGCCCACGAAGGCGGCGATGCGCTTGTCGCGCAGGTAGCCGCCGCGCGGGCCGGTCTTCTGCGCGGTACCGGTCTTGCCGCCCAGGAAGTAGCCGGGGACCTCGGCGGAGCGGCCGGAGCCGTCGGTGACGACCAGGCGCATCAGCCGCCGCATCAGTTCGCTGGTGCGTTCGCTGATGATGCGCGTGCCGTCGCGCGGCGGCGCGCCCTGCGCCTGGGCCAGCAGCGTCGGCTCCCGCCAGGTGCCGCCATTGGTGAGCGCCGAGACGCCGGTGATGATGTGCATCGGCGTCACGGAGATGCCGTGCCCGAAGCCGATCGTCATGGTGTTGATGTCGCGCCAGGCATGGACCGAGGGGAAGAGCGGCATCGCCGTCTCCGCCAGCTCGATGCGCAGGCGCTGGCCCATGTGCAGGCGGGAGAGGAATTCGCGGTGCCGCTGCACGCCCACCGCCATCGCCATGTGCGCGGCGCCGATATTGGAGGAGTTGGTCAGGATCTCCGGCAGCGACAGCCAGCGGTTGCGGCCGCGATAGTCGCTGATGGTGAAGCGCCCGTAGCGGATCGGGTGGGAGGCGTCGAAGCCACTCCAGGGCTGGATGACGCCGAGGTCGAGCGCCATCGCGGAGGTGAACAGCTTGAAGGTC
>DASYDR010000188.1:0-8798 GCA_036499545.1 Roseomonas sp.
TCGTCGGCATGCCGACGCCGCTGAGGAAGACCGCCTCCGCCTCCGGCCGATCCACGGCACGGGCGATGGCATAGGCGCGTTCCTCATTCTCCTCGTAGATGTTGCGCACATCGGCCAGCGCGCCATGGCTCACCACCTCGATGCCATGCGCTTCCAGGTGGCGCTTGCCCTGCAGGGTGGTGGCCTCGGAATAGGGCGTACCATAGGCGATGCGCCGGCAGCCCAGCCATTCCAGCGCCGCCAGCGTGCTGCCGAAGGCGGTGATGAAGCGCGCGCCGGCCAGCTTCTCCATATCCGCCACCAGGGCCGCTTCGCGATCGCGGCCGAGCGTGTAGCTGGTCGCGGTATGCGCCAGGACGATCACCCGGGGTGAGACCATGGCCAGGAGCCTGACGGCGTCCGGCAGGCTCGCGACCTGGCTGAGGTTGCGCTCTTCCTGGCCGGCATGCGTGCCCGCGGGGCCTTCCGCCGTCATGCGGGTGAAGTGCAGCGAGACGCCCGGCGGGCAGAGCGCGGCCATCTCCGGCTCCACGGTCGGATTGCCGGGTGGCACCAGGAAGCCGATGCGCGCGCGCCAACCCTTCATGATGCGGACCTTTCCTGCCAATGCCGCCCGATCCTGGCATCAGGGGCGGCCGCGCTCGCCATGAAACCCGCGCCACGGGTCCGCCGCAAGCGGACGGCCCGGGAAGTCGAGGGCGGAATGCTCCGCCGCCGGCATCCGCCGGGCCGCCCCGGCTTGCCGTGCCAGGGCCAGGAAATCCGCGGTCGTGGCGCGGCAGAGCGCTTCCGGGTCGCTGAACCAGGCGGAAAGGCGGGACAGCGCCTCCGGCGGCGGCGCGGCGGTGGCCTCGGCCAGCATCGCCGGGGTCGCATCCCGCCCGAGCGCGGCCAGGCGGGCGCGCGTGGCCGGATGGGTGTCGGTGGGATGCGGCTGGTCCTGCTCCAGCCGGTTCGCCGGATTCTCCGGCCCATGCCCGGCGACCTCGGCCAGGGCGGCGGCGGCGAGGTCGGCCGGTGCGCCGTCCGGCACATGGAAGGCGCGGGTCAGCGCGGCATCGATCAGGGGCTGCACGGCCGCACTGCGCAGCAGGGTGCGAGCGACGGCATCGGCGGAGGTGACTTTGGCGCCCGCCGCGTCGGCCGCGAATTCGCGCCGCCGGCTCCAGTGCTGGACCGCGTGGTGGAACTGGCCCAGGACGAAGCCACCGAGCCGCAGCGCCGGCCGGATCAGCAGCGCGACGGACCCATCATGCCGCGTGCCGGCCCGCAGCACGGCGTCGAGCGAGCGGCCGACCCCGGTATAGATCGGCAGGAAGCGCAGGCTGTAATCGGTGTCGCCGCCGGCGAAATGCGCCAACTCGTGGCCGATGATGGCCGCCACCTCATCGGCCTGCAGCAGCGGCAGCAAGGGCAGCGGCAGATAGAGCGTTCGCCCGGTGAGCACGATGCCCGCCGGGTCCAGGATCTTCGGGCCGGAGGCGACGAAGACCCCGCCTGACAGCCCGACCACGACATCGTCCGGCCGCAGCGCGTCGAGCCGGGCCGCAAGGTCGTCCACCAGGCGCCAGAGGCCGGGCGCCGCATCGCGGGAAACGGCGCGGCCCAGGATCGGCAGCGGCGCCGGGGTGAACAGGCCGGCCGCCCGTCGCAGCTCGAACAAGGCTTTGCCGACGGTCCACAGGCTGAGGCCGATCACCATGGCGGCAAGGGCGAGCAGCTTGAGGCCGGCCGATGACAGATCGCCGGCCTCAAGGATGGCGGAAGTCTCGAAGGCAATGGCCGCGACCATGGCGGCGGCGGCCAGCAGCACCTGCAGGCCGAGCAATGGCGGCAGGGCGCGGCGGATCAGGGTGAAGCCATCCACCAGCACGTCCCGCGACCAGCGTCCGAGCCGGCCGAGCAGCGCCGCCGCCGCCAGCGCGACGCAGGAAAACCAGGCGGCCAGCCCGGCGCAGGTCATCACCACCTGCGGCAGCGCGGCGCGGAGCCGCGCCAGCGCGAAGGCGTCCTCCGCCTCCGCCAATGCTGTCCGCGCCTCGGCGAGGGCGAAGGGGCCGTGCCCGTCGCGCGGCAATCGCGCGCCGGTGTCGGAGCCGTGATCGGCCGGGCCGGGGCGTGCCGCGAGGGTCGCGACCGCCTGCGCCGCATGGTCGCGCAGCATGGCCAGGGCATCCAGATCCATCTCGCCGCGCTGCTGTTCCCAGAACCCCAGGAGCACGAAGGCGAGGGGGAGCAGCAGGGTGACAAGCAGCAGGCTGGACGCGGTGCCGCCGCGGCGCGGCATCTCCCGCATGGTGCCGTCCTCCGGCCGTGGTGGCGCAAGCCGGGGCATTTTCCATTCGCCCTGGCTGACGTCAAATGGCCCAGGCCTTTGTCTCATCGGGCATCGTCACGCTCGGGACGAATGGCGCACCCGTGCATCCGCTGTGGCTCCGTTCCTGGATGGCGATGCGCGGCGGCATCGCGCTCCGCCCGCCGAAGAATGCCCATCATCCATGAAGAATAAGAAAAATATCTATGAAAATTTTCGCCCGGAAAGTATTGCGACTTCTCCTTTTCGTTGCTGATAGATAATGTAATGCAACACCAGGGCGTTGGGGCATTCATGACCAGGATAGGCTTTCTCGCATCACGCGAGGGACGTACGCGACGCAGTATTGACATCAGGCCGCTCGCCGTCCCGTCACCGATCCTGAAGGACATCGAGAGAAGCTTTGGGCGCGACTTTGCCGGTGTGACCTTCTGGCAGGCGCCGATCCCGCACCCTGTCGACCCGCCGGCTTCCGCGATCGCCGCGGTTTCGATCGCGGATGCCGTCTTCGTCTCGCCGGGCGCCGCCGCGGCCCCCGAGCCGCAGCTGCGGCGGGTTCTGGCACACGAGTTGGCCCACATCCTGCAGCGCCATAACTCGAGGAGCGATGACGCGACGATCGGGACGCCCCGCGAACTCGAGGACGAGGCGCATATCGCAGCGCATGCCGTCGCCATGGGGTTGCCGTTCCGCTCCGGCCTGGCCGATGCGGAACCGGCCATGCCGAGGTTCTGGGGCGAGCCCGGACATTACTATACGTCCTACCTGGTGATGCTGGCGGCCGGGGTCGACAACGACACGGCGCGCAAAATGGCGTTCTGCTGCCAGATGCCCGACGAGGTCTCGGAACTCGATGCGACTGAAGCGGGAATAGGTCTGGCCGGCGCCCTGGTGCAGGGCAAGCTGAAGCGCAACGACTCCAAATGGGATATCCAGATGGGGTTGCACGCGCTCACCGGCCGTGATTCCGCCCTTGAGACGAGGCTCCGCACGGAAATCCTCGAGGGATGCACCTTCGGCACCCTGGATTTCGGGCTCGCGATCCATCCCTATGGCGACAGTTTCGCCCACCGCCAGATAGACGACCCCGGCCATATGTACCTGCCCCTGGCCGGGCATGCGATCGAAGTCGCGAACTTCCGCAATCCCCATGCTCCGGACAACCTGGACCAGAGGCCGGCCCTCTACAAAGCCTATGGCCTCGGCTTGTACGACATCGTCTGCAAGCAGATGGCGGCCAGGAATGCCAAGCCGGCGCTGGCCCGGGGCAGCCTGGCGGAGATGCTGGTACAAATCGCGAAGAAGAAGGAAGCGGGTGAGCAGATCTCGCTGATCCGGGCCTTCGGCCTCGCGATGTCGAAGTTCATGGGCTCCTATACCCCGGAGACGGAAGATCTTCGCTCCTGGGCCGATTTCCTGAAGTGGCACGGCAAGGTCACCCCCGCATTCCTGACGGATGAGTCGTTCAGAAGGGCCAGGCAACTGGCCTGGGCCTGGTCTCCCTGATCCGAATGTGAGGTGGGCGATCCCGCACCCGACACCGGCGGGATCGCCAGCGCCGAGCCGACCCGGCGGCGGCGCGAGACAATGTGCGGGGTGGTGTCGGTTTCCGCGGCTCTCCTGCGTCGTTCCAATGCCAGGCCGATGACGGCGGTTGGAACAGGGAGACAGGCGATGCGTGTCATGGTGCTCGTGAAGGCGACGGAAGCCAGCGAGAAGGGCTTCCTCCACACGGCCGAGGAAAAGGCGATGGGCCGTTTCAATGAGGAACTGGCCAGCGCCGGCATCATGCGCGCGGCCGACGGCCTGCAGCCCTCCTCACGCGGCAAGCGCATCGTCTTCGATGGTCCCGGCCGCACCGTCATCGACGGCCCTTTCGGCGCGACCGGTGAACTGGTCGCAGGCTTCTGGCTCTGGGAGGTCAAGGATATGGAGGAAGCGGTCGTCTGGGTGAAGCGCTGCCCCAACCCGATGCCAGGACCGAGCGAGATCGAGATCCGCCCGCTCTACGAAATGGCGGATCTGGGATCGTAGCCTCGTATCGGCGGCGATGCGACGGAGCGGGGAGAAGGCGATGGAAGCCCGCATCAGGGAACTGTTCGAGCGGTATGAGCGCGTCTTCGAACGCTCGCTCACCGGTGATGCCGACAGGGAGGAGATGGCGTCGTTCTACGCGCCCGAATTCATCGGGGCGTCGCCCGCTGGCGTCATGACCGGGAAGAACGATGCCGGGTTCGGGGCGATGATGGCCGAGGGCCATGCGCGCTATCGCGCCATCGGGGCGCAGCGGATGCGGATACGGCATCTCCGCATAGCGCCGATCGACACACGTCATTGCGTCGCCCATGTCGCCTGGACGGCGACCTATGCCCGCCCCGACCTGCCGGAGGTCATGATAGACTTCGACGTCCATTACCTCGTCCAGACGCTGGACGAGGAGCCGAGGATATTCGGATGGGTGTCGGGTGACGAGCAGGCGCTGCTCAGGCAGCGCGGCGTCATCTGAGGGTTCGTCCGGCGACGGCGGCTGCGGGAGGGACCGAAGCGTGGCTGCACCCGGACCATCGCGCTTCGCGACGCATGCGGTCGGCAACCAGCCGCCGCCGCTTGCCGATCTCGATCTGTTCAGCAGCGACCGGGCCCTGTCCGAGGCGGTGGCGCGCGAAGGGGCGGCCTGGGCGCAATCCGATCTCGCGGGTTTCGGCCGGCGCCTCGGCAGCGCCGCGACGCTGGAACTCGGCGACCTCGCCAATCGGTTTCCGCCGGTGCTGCACGCGTTCGACCGTCACGGCCATCGGCGCGACGCGGTGGAATTCCATCCGGCCTGGCATGCTCTCCTGGCGCTGTATGTCGGGCAGGGCCTGCATGCCAGCCCCTGGGCCGACCCGCGGCCGGGCGCGCATGTCGCGCGCGCGGCGGGGCTGGTCCTGGCCTGCGAGGTGGAAGCCGGTGCCGCCTGCCCGATCGTCATGACGCATGGTGCGATCCCGGTGCTGCGGGCGGCCGATCCGGGGCTGGCCGCGGACTGGCTGCCGAAGCTGCTGTCCCGCGTCCATGATGCAGGGTTCGGGCCGATCGGCGGCAAGGCCGGCGCCTTGATCGGCATGGGTATGACCGAGAAGCAGGGCGGGTCCGATGTGCGGGCCAATACGACGCGGGCGGAGCCGGCGGGCGAGGGTGCCTGGCGCCTGGTCGGGCATAAATGGTTCCTCTCGGCGCCGATGTGCGACGCCTTCCTGGTGCTCGCCCAGGCGCCTGGCGGGCTCACCTGCTTCTTCCTGCCGCGCTGGATGCCGGATGGCGACCTGAACGCGCTCCGCATCCAGCGGCTGAAGGACAAGGTCGGCAATCGATCCAATGCCTCCGCCGAGGTCGAGTTCCAGGATGCGCTGGCCTGGAAGCTGGGGGAGGAAGGGCGTGGCGTGGCGACCATCATCGCGATGGCGGCGCAGACGCGGCTCGATTGCGCGCTCGGCACCTGCGGGCTGATGCGGCGGGCGCTGGCGGAGGCGATCCATCACGCCGGGCATCGCCGCGCCTTCGGCCGGACGTTGGCCGAGCAGCCGTTGATGCGCAACCTGCTGGCCGATCTGGCGCTGGAATACGAAGCGGCGATCGCGCTCGCGATGCGGCTGGCGCGCGCCTTCGATGCCGGCGCGGATCCGGCCGAGGCCATGCTGCGCCGGCTGCTGACGCCGGCCGCCAAATACTGGATCTGCAGGCGCGGCCCGGCTTTCGCGGCCGAGGCGATGGAGGTGCTGGGCGGCAATGGCTATGTCGAGGAAGCGCCGCTCGGCCGCCTCTATCGCGAAATGCCGGTGAACGCGATCTGGGAGGGTTCCGGCAACATCATGGCGCTGGACGTGCTGCGCGCCTTCGCGCGCACGCCCGCGATGCTGGAGCTGATGCTGGCGGAACTGCGGCCGGCCCTCGGCGGCAACCGGCATTTCGACGCCGGCCTGCCGCGGCTGGAAGCGCGACTGCGGGCCGGCGTCCAGGAAGAGGAGGCACGGTCGCTGGTGCAGCACCTGGTGCAGTTGCTGCAGGCCGCCCTGCTGTTGCGCGGCGCCCCCACCGCCGTGGCGGAGGCCTTCTGTATCTCCCGCCTGGGCGAGGATGCCGGCGGCGGTGCATTCGGGACCTTGCCGGCCGGCCTGGCGACCGGGGAGATCCTGGAACGGGCGCGGCCCGCCTGACAGGCAGGGCCGGAGCCCTGCCTGACCGGCGCCGCGGCTCAGATCTGCGACAGGCCGCCATCGACGACCAGCTCCGCACCGGTCATGAAGGAGGCATTCCCGCTTGCCAGGAACAGTGCCGCCTTGGCGATTTCCTCGGCCTCGCCGAAGCGGTGCAAGGGCACTTGCGCTTCGATGCCTGCCGCGGCGGCGTCGAGATCCTGCGCCGACAGGCCGAGCTTGCCGTGGAAGGGCGTGCTGATCGGGCCGGGGCTGACCGCGTTCACCCGGATGCCCCGCGGCGCCAGCTCCGCGCCCAGCGACCGCGCCAGCGACCGCACCGCGGCCTTGGTCGCCGACAGGATGGAGAGGCCCGGCGCGCCGACCGCATTCAGGAAGGAGGTGGTCAGCACGATGCTGCCGCCCTTGCCCATCAGCGGTGCCGCCTTCTGCACGGTGAAGAAGATGCCCTTGAAATTCACCGCGAGCTGTTCGTCGATCTCGGCCTCGGTCACCGCCTGCAGCGGTGCGGCGCGCCCGGTGCCGGCATTGGCGAAGAGGATATCGATCCGGCCGAAGCGCTGCCGGATCGCATCGAACACCGCGTCCAGTTCCGCCGGGCGCCGCAGGTCGGCGCGCAGCGCCAGCACGTCGTCGCCCAGGTCGCGGGATGCCGTATCCAGGCGCGCCTGGTCGCTGCCGGTGATGACGACCTGCGCGCCTTCGGCGCGGAACAGCCTGGCGGCCGCGAGCCCGATGCCGGAGGTGCCGCCGGTGATGAGGGCGATCCTGTTCGAGAGCTGCATGGAATTTCTCCTGGTCCGGAAGTGTGTCGTGACCGGAGCGCGCGTTCCGTGAGCCGGACCTTGCGCGTTGACGCCCATCTCCACAAACCAGATGATCTGCGCGCCCGGGATAGAAAAGCTTCTGCGGACGACCATGAGGGCCCCCAACCACCTGAACGCGCTGCGCGCGCTGGAAGCCGCCGCCCGCCACCGCAGCTTCGTGGGCGCCGCGGAGGAGCTGAACGTCACCCCGGCCGCCATCGGGCAACTGGTGCGTGGCCTCGAGGAGCTGCTGGGCACGGCGCTGTTCCACCGTGCCGCGGCCGGCCCGGCGCGGCTGGAGCCGACCGACCAGGCGCGCGCGGCGCTGCCGGATCTGCAGGCCGGCTTCGATCGGCTGACGGCAGCCTTCGAGCGGCTGAAGGCGGGCGGGGCGCAGATCGCGATCACCGTCACCGTGCCGCCGGCCTTCGCGGATAAATGGTTGCTGCCGCGAGTGGAACGCTTCGCCGCCGAGCATCCCGGATATGACCTGCGCATCGACACCAGCGGCCGGCTGGCCGATTTCGCGGCGGAGCGGATCGATATCGGCATCCGCTATGGCGGCGGGCGCTTGGCCGGGCTCGACGCCTGTTTCCTGCTGCGGGATGCTTTTTTCCCGGTGTGCAGCCCGGCCTTGCTGGACGGCGCGCATCCGCTGCGCGGCCCCGCCGATCTGCGCCACCACGCGCTGATCCACGACAGCTCGATGGCGTCCGAGCCCCGCTTCCCGGGCTGGGGCGCCTGGCTGCGGCAGGCGGGCTTTCCGGATATCGATTGCGGGCGCGGCCTGCGCATCAATGATTCCGCCGCGGCCATCCAGGCCGCCATCGCGGGCAATGGCGTGGTGCTCGGCCGCACCACGCTGGTGGCGCGCGACCTGGCGGCGGGCCGGCTGGTGCGTCCCTTCGGCGAGGATCTCATCTGCGACCTCGCCTACTGCATCGTCCACCGCCCGGGCCAGGGCGAAGAGCCCGGCATCGCCGCCTTCAAGGCCTGGCTTCTCGCCGAGGCGCGGCGGGACGGATAAGGCGGCCATCATGGTTGTCGTCGTGCACGTTCTCTGAACCGGCAGTCCTCATCCTCAGGGTGCTGCTTTGTCCTGCCAGGCGACGCGTCCACCTTTCGTGATCCGGCTCTGGCCACGCATCGCCCATGAAGCCCGGCGCCGCCGGGAGGCCGGCGAGGGGATGGGATGATGGATGGCAGGGCGCATCTGACGGAGGCCTTCCGCTGGTCGCGGGAGGCAGAGGTCGAACTTGCCGAGATCCTGGCGCTCGGCCTCGGCATGGCCGGCCCCGCCGCGGTGGGCGCGGCGATGGGGAACCTGCCGCTCGGCATGATGGCGGCGCTCGGCGGCCTCGCCGCGGGCGGCGTCGGCATGGGGGCGAGTGCCGGGGCGCAGCTCCGGGCGCTGGGCCGCGCCCTGGCGCCGGTCGGCCTGGCTGGGATCCTGGCGGCGCTCGTCGCCGGCCATGGCTGGAT
>DASYDR010000189.1:0-1925 GCA_036499545.1 Roseomonas sp.
GATGGTACGGAAGCCGGCCTGCCGCCCATCGGCGGCCTGCCTACCGAATGCGACCTCGGCGAGCGGGATGTGGTGCTGGCCGCGCTGGGCATCACCGCGCTGGTGCCACGCGGCCCCGATCGCGCCGCTGTGCTGGCCGCGCCCAGCCTGCACCGGCCGCCGCGCTACCACGCGGCGGCGGCGACCGCCGATGCGGCGCTGTCGGCCCGGCTGCCCTGGGTGCTGGGCATGGGGCGCTTCCTGCACGGGCTGGCGCTGCGGGCGCGGCATGAGTTGCATCGCGGGCGTGGTGCGCCGGCCGCGACGCAGGCGCTGAACGACTGGCTGCGGGAATTCTGCGCCGAGGATGGCCCGCTCGCCGAAGCGAGCGTCGAACTGCCGCAGGCCCAGGGCCATCCCGGTGTCCATCTGCTGGCGGCGCGGCTGCGGCCGCGCCTGCCGCAGGGCACGCCCGCGGCGGCCCACAAGATCATGATGAACCTGCCCTGATACCGCCGGCTGCGGGATCAGCGGTTCGGGCGTACGAAATTGCCGCCGGGATCATCGCGGCGCGGCGCTTCCGGCCGGCGGCGACGGGCATCCTCCTCGCGGCGGCGGGCGTCTTCCTCGCGATGCCGCCGCTCCTCGGCGCGATGCCGGCGTTCCTCGTCACGGTGCCGGTCACGTTCGCGCGCTTCGCGCTCGGCTTCCCAGCGCCGGCGCTCCCCATCGTCGCGCCAGCGACGGTCGTCACGGCGATCATCATTGCCCTGGCCCAGGAACTGATTGACGATTCCGGGCAGATCCTGCGCCGGGACCGGCAACGGGATGGCCGTACCCGCGACCAGCAGGGCAAAGGCGGCACAGCGCCCGATGCGGGGGAAGCTTCGCGATTGCGGCATGACCCGGCCTTTTTTCGTTGTCTCCTGCCACAACGCCGCATCGCGGCCGGGGTTCCGCGGCTTGTCCGGGCGGCGCGGTTGCCGGACACTGCGCGGCGACGAAGGAGACGCCCATGAAGATCGTGGATGCGCAGATTCATATCTGGTCGCATGGCAACCCCAGTGGCCTGCACCGCAAGGTCAGCGCCTTCACGGCGGAAGAAGCGCTGCGCGAGATGGACGCCGCCGGCGTCGACGCCGCCGTGCTGCACCCGCCGGTGAGCTGGGATCCCGGCGCCAACGCCTATGCGATCGAGGCTGCGCGGACATATCCGGACCGTTTCGCGGTGCTGGGGCAATTCCCACCACGCGATCCGGCGCAGCGGCACCGGATCCAGGGCTGGCGGAACCAGCCCGGCATGCTCGGCCTGCGCTACGCGATGCTGCATCCCGAGGAGCAGGCCTGGCTGCGCGACGGCTCGCTCGATTGGCTCTGGCCGGCCGCGGAGCGGGAGGGGCTGGCGATCGCCATGCTGGGCGGGCTGTTCCTGCCCGAGTTCCGCCGCATCGCGGAGGCGCATCCGAACCTGAAGCTCATCCTCGACCATTGCGGGCTGGTGCGGACCGGCCAGGACGAGGCGGCCTTCGCACAGGTCGATGACCTCTGCGCGCTGGCGAAACTGCCCAATGTCGCGGTCAAGGCGACGGGCGCGCCGCATTATTCGACGCAGCCCTATCCGTTCCGGAATATCCAGGACGGGCTGCATCGTATCTTCGACGCCTTCGGCCCGAAGCGCTTCTTCTGGGGCACCGACATCACCCGCATGCCGTGCAGCTACCGGCAATGCGTGACCTTCTTCACCGAGGAACTGTCCTGGCTCCGCGGCGAGGAGCTGGAATGGGTGATGGGCCGCGGCGTCTGCTCCTGGCTCGACTGGAACCTGGCCTTCGATTGAAACCGGGCGCCGTCCGCATGGTCGCCGCCGCCCGCGCGGCGTGACCGGCCAGGGGATGTCTCCTCCGCCCTTCGGCTTCCGGCAGTACAGACGCGACATTTCCCCGCCG
>DASYDR010000190.1:0-31842 GCA_036499545.1 Roseomonas sp.
AGTTTCCCAACCCAGGCGCCGACCGCACATCCCACCCCCAAGCAAGCCAATGCCCAAGAGCAAAACAAGCAACCAACCCCAGCCATCCAAAAAGGACAGCTACAACAAAACTTCCAAACCAGATGCAATTGTCAAAGAGCGAAACCGAAGCGGGACCACCCCGCACACCCCTTGGTGTGATGGGCGACCGATCGGTCTGAAGGAACCACCATCTCGGTGGGGCGTGGAAGCTAAGCTCTTCAGAACCCAGCGTCAAGGCCCGACCGCGTCGGCGTGGCGGCTTTCTATGCGGATGCCATGGAAGCGTCAACACCCCTTTTTCGCCAATCGACGAACCATTCGACAAAACGGGGAATCCCCGCCTCGATCGGCGTCGTCGGCGCATAGCCGGCCAGGGCGGCGATCGCATCCACATCGGCGAAGGTTTCGCTGACCTCGGTCGCCGGCCGCGGCACGTCCTGGATGATCGCGGCCACGCCCAGCGCCTGTTCCAGCACCTGGACGAAGCGCGCGACCAGCTCGCTCCTGTGGTTGCCGATGTTCAGCACCCGCGGCGCATCGCCCGCCGCCGGCCGGTCCAGGCAGCCCAGGATGCCCTGCACGATATCGGCCACGAAGGTGAAGTCGCGTTTCAACCGCCCCCCTTCATAGAGGGTGATCGGCCGCCGGCCGAGGATCGCATCCGCGAACAGCCAGGGCGCCATGTCCGGCCTGCCCCAGGGTCCATAGACCGTGAAGAAGCGCAGCCCGGTCTGCGGCAGGCCGAAAAGATGCGCATAGGCCGCGCTCATCAGCTCCCCGGCGCGCTTGGTGGCGGCGTAGAGCGAGACCGGCGCATCGGCGCGATCCGTTTCCGCGAAAGGCAGCTTGGTGTTGCCGCCATAGACCGAGGACGAGCTGGCATAGACCAGGTGCTCCAGCCGCGGCAGCCGCCGCGCCAGCTCGAGCACCACGAGATGCCCCATCACATTGGCATCGACATAGGCAAAGGGGTCGATCAGCGAATGCCGCACCCCCGGCTGGGCGGCCAGATGCAGGATATGGCTGATCCCGGGCTCCTGCCCGGCCAGGGCCAGCATCGCGACCCGGTCGCTGATATCCACGGCCCGGTGGCCGAAACCGGGCAGCGCCAGCAGCCGCGCCAGCCGGGCACGCTTCAGCGCGATATCGTAATAAGACGTGAGCGTATCGAGCCCGATCACCCGTTCCCCGCGCGCCAGCAGGGCTTCGGCGACATGCATGCCGATGAAGCCCGCGGCGCCGGTCAGCAATACCGTCATGGCGCGACCAGCCGATCCTCCACCAGCTCGAGGATCGCGTGCCCGAGCGTGATGTGAATTTCCTGTACCCGGGCCGTTTCCCTGCTCGGCACCACCAGCGCATGGTCGCAGAGCGCCAGCGCCGGCCCGCCATCACCGCCCAGCAGGCCCACCGTCACGATGCCCATCTCCCGCGCTGTCGCCAGCGCCCGCACCACATTGGGCGAGCGCCCGCTGGTGGTGATGCCGAACAGCAGGTCGCCGGCCCGCCCGAGCCCGCGCAGCGGGCGGGCGAAGACCTCCTCGAAGCCGTAATCATTGCCACCGGCACTCATCACCCCGGCATCGGCAGCCAGCGCGATCGCCGGCCAGGATGGCCGCTCCACCCCGCCGCGCAACCGCACCTGCCATTCGGTCGCCAGATGCATGGCATCGGCGGCACTGCCGCCATTGCCGCAGAAGAACAGCTTGCCGCCGCTCCGCATCGCCGCTTCGCAGGCCGCGACGACGGCGAAGACCTCGCCCGCCATCTCGGCCCCCACGCGGCGGCGGAGCGCCGCGCCGTCCTCGATGATCGCGGCGAAACGCGCGGCTTCGGTCATCAGCTATCGGCCCGGATATTGTTGTCGCGGATCACCCGGCCCCATTTCTCGATCTCATTGGCCAGGAAGCGGCCGCAGGCGGCAGGGTCGGAGGCGACGACATCCGCGCCCTGCTCCTCGATCTTGGCCTTCACCTCGGGGTCGGCCAGGGCCTGGGCCATCGCTTCATGCATGCGGCGCAGGATCGGCTCCGGCGTGCCGGCACGTCCGAGCAGGGCCCACCAGGTCGGCGCCTCGAACTCCGCCAGCCCCTGCTGGGCGAAGCTCGGTACCCCCGGCACATGGCGGGTCTCGCCGCGCGTGGTGACGCCGAGCGGGCGCAGGACGCCGGCGCGGATATGCTGGCTGATGATGACGAGGTTGCTCATGAACAGCGGCACATTGCCGGCGACCGCGTCCTGCACGGCCGGGCCGCCACCGCGATAGGGCACATGCACCAGCTTGATGCCGGACTGGGTGGAGAGCAGCGTGGTCGAGACATGCGCCAGGCCGCCGACGCCGGAGGTGGCATAGCCGATCGTGTCCGGCGCGGCCTTGGCCGCGTTCACCACGTCCTGGAAACTCCGGTAGAGCGTCGACTGGTGCGCCACCAGGGCCAGCGGCCCCGTCGCCACCAGGGTCACCGGCGCGAAGGCTTCCAGCGTTCGATAGGGCAGGCGCATCACGGTCTGGTTCGTCGCCTCGCTGTCATAGGCGAGCATCCAGGTATAGCCGTCGGCTGGCGCCCGCGCCGCCTCCCCCGAGCCGATGGCGCCGGAGGCACCGCCGCGATTGTCGATCACCACCGGCCGCCCGAGCACATCGCCGAGCTTTGCCTGGAACAGCCGGGCGATGGTGTCGACGGAGCCGCCGGGCGGCCAGGGCACCACCAGGCGGATCGGCCGGTCCGGCCAGGCGCCCTGGGCGCCCGCGACATGCGGCGCGGCGAGGCCGGCGGTGGCGAGTGCCAGAAGCGAGCGGCGTTTCATCGCAGCGTATTCTCCTCCCCGGATCGGACCCGCAAGGGTCCGCCCCGGCAGATGGCACGCCGCCGCCGCTGCCTCAAGCCTCAACCGATGGAGGCACCCTCTCCCGCTGGTTGTCCCGCTGCGACGCCAGCTCAGCGCGCAGCAGCGCCACCTCGGCCCGCAGCAGCGCCATCTGCTCACCGACCGGATCGGCTTCCGGCCGTGTCAGGCCATAGCCGATGCCGGGATCGGAGCAGGGATCGCCGCCCGGTGGCCGGGCCGGGATGCCGACCACGGTCTGATCGGCGCCGACCGCCCGCACCACGACGGCATTGGCGCCGATCCGCGCGCCATCGCCGATCGTGATCGGGCCCAGCACCTTGGCCCCGGCACCGATGGTGACGCCGTTGCCGATGGTCGGATGCCGCTTGCCGGTCGCGGTGGTGAGCCCGCCGAGCGTCACGCCGTGATAGAGGTAGACGTCATCGCCGACTTCCGAGGTCTCGCCGAAGACCACGCCCATGCCGTGGTCGATGAACAGCCGCCGACCGATCCTGGCCCCGGGATGGATCTCGATCCCGGTCAGGAAGCGCGACAGATGGGAGACGCCGCGGCCGGGCAGCCGCAGCCCGATCCGCCACAACCCATGCGCCAGCCGGTGCCAGAGCACGGCATGCAGCCCGGCATAGCAGAGGATCGCTTCCGCCCAGCTCGGCCGCGCCGGATCGCGGGCGCGGATGTTGCGGGCGAGTTCGACGATTTCCATGAATGCCGCCTCAAGCCAGCCAGGACGGCACGGGCAGACCCTTGCCGCGCAGGAATTCGGGATTGAACAGCTTCGACTGGTAGCGCGCGGCGCCGTCGCACAGGATCGTCACCACCCGGTGCCCCGGGCCGAGCTTGCGGGCCACGCGGATCGCGGCCGCGACATTGATCCCCGCCGAGCCGCCGACCGAGATCCCTTCTTCCATCTGCAGGGAAAACACCTGCTCCAGCGCCTCCTCGTCCGACACCATCTCGGCATCGTCGATCGGTGCGCCTTCGAGGTTGCCCGGCACGCGAGCCGCCTGGCCGATGCCCTCGGTGACGGAATTGCCCTCGGAGGCCTTCACCGTGCCGGTCTTGACCCAGCTGTAGAGGCCGCTGCCCAGCGGATCCGCCAGCACGATCCGGATGCCGGCCTTGCGGGCCTTCAACGCCCGGGCGATGCCGGCCAGCGTGCCGCCGGTGCCGCAGGAACAGGTGAAGGCATCGATGCGGCCTTCGGTCTGGGCCCAGATCTCCGGCCCCGTGGTCGCCTCATGCGCCGCGGCATTGGCCGGATTGTCGAACTGGTTCGCATGCACCGCGCCCAGCTCCTCCGCCAGGCGGCGGGAGACGTGCACGTAGTTGCCGGGATCGGAATAGGGCTTCGGCGCCACCAGGCGCAGATCGGCGCCGATCATGCGCAGGAAATCCAGCTTCTCCCGGCTCTGGGTCTCCGGCACCACGATGATGCTGCGATAGCCGCGGGCATTGGCGGCAAGCGTGATGCCGATGCCTGTATTGCCGGCGGTCCCCTCGACGATCACGCCCGGCTGGCCAGGCGTCAGCCGCCCTTCCCGCTCCGCCGCCTCGATGATGCCGAGCGCGGCGCGGTCCTTCACCGAGCCGCCGGGATTCATGAATTCGGCCTTGCCCAGGATCTCGCAGCCCGTGGCCTCGGAGGCCTTGCGCAGCCGGATCAGGGGCGTGTTGCCCACCGCGCCGGCGAAGCCGTCCACGATACCGGGGACGGGCGCGGCGAGAGCATCGGGCATGGGCGGCACTCCTCAAGGTCGGACGATGGTCGGGTGCCGGGGCCCAGGCTTCAAGGGGGCGGCATGCAAGGCTGGCATGCCGGGCGGCCGCCGGAAAATCCCGCCGGAACAACGCCTTGCCAGCAGCCGGGCCAGTGAAGACAAATCCATCCACGGATCGCCGGTCCGGCAGCATGACATCACCGATCTTCTCGCCTCGGGAGAAGATCGATCTTTCCCGATCGCACCGGCGCGAGCCGGCCCAAAAGCGACGTTGCACCGCCGGCGCCATCGCAAGTCCAATTGCGAATCATTATCACTTGCTTTACCCCTGGGACGGGAGACGAGAAGGAGACCGCCCATGGCGACCCATGGCCTGCCCGCCTGGCCCTGGACCGGAAGCGACGCGGAAGCCCTGCCCGCGCCCGAACGCCTGCTGCTGGACGCCGCCCGCCTGTGGGAGGCGGAGGCCCGGGCGGGCCGGCCGCCGATCCCGGCACTGCGCCTGCTGCTGGCGGCCGAGGATGCGCCGGCCGTGCTGCTCCCGCTCGATGCCCTGCTGCGCGCGGCGCCGGCGCCGGCGCGGGGCTTCGGCTGCCCGCTCTGCCCCGCGGTGCGCCCGGTGGAGGCGGCGCTGCTGCTCGCCTGCGCGCTGGCCCAGCGCGGGCAGCGTGGCGAGGCGCTGGCGGCGCTGCTGCGCTGGCTGCCGCTGAGCGCCGCCCATGCCGCGATGCCGGCGGCGATCCATCTCGGCTGCGCGCTGCGCGGCGCCGGGCTGCTGCTGCAGCAGCCGCTACGGATGGCCCGAAGAAGCTAGCGTCTTCCGCAGCACGCCCCGCATCACCTTGCCCGTCGCGGTCATCGGCAGCGCCGGCGCGAAGCGCACCTCCCGCGGGTAGAGATGCGCGGCCAGCCGCCGGCGCACGAAATCCTGCAGCGCGGCCGCCAGGGCATCGTCGGCGGCAACGCCATCCCGAACCACCACCACCGCCGTCACCCGTTCGGTCCTGAGCGCGTCCGGCAGGCCGATCACCGCCGCCATGGCGACCGCCGGATGGCGCAGCAGGCAATCCTCCACCTCACCGGGGCCGATACGGTAGCCGGCGGAGGTGATCACGTCATCGTCGCGGCCGACGAAGCGCAGGTAGCCATCGGCATCCATCACCCCCCGGTCGCCGGTCAGCAGCCAGTCGCCGGCGAATTTGGCCGCCGTCGCCGCCGGGTTGTTCCAGTAGCCGAGGAACATCACCGGATCGGGCGCACGGATCGCGATGGTGCCGGCCGCGTCCGGCCCCAGCACCCGCCCGGCATCGTCCAGGATCGCGACCTGATGCCCCGGCACCGCCCGCCCCATGCTGCCGGGGCGCACCGCCATCAGCCCGGCGCAGTTCGAGACGACCAGGTTGCATTCGGTCTGGCCGTAGAATTCGTTGATGGTGAAGCCGAAGGCATCGCGGCCCCAATCCAGCAGTTTTTCCCCCAGCGTCTCCCCGCCGCTGCCGATCGAGCGCAGCCGGTGGCCGAAGCGCGCCGGCGCCGCGACCTGGCGCAGCATCTTCAGCGCGGTCGGCGGCAGGAAGGCGTTGCGCACGCCGTGCCGCGCCATCAGCGCGAAAGCGGCTTCCGGATCGAATTTCGCCATGCGGTGCGCCAGCACCGGCACGCCATGGAACAGGCTCGGCAGCAGCACGTCCAGCAGCCCGCCGATCCAGGCCCAGTCGGCCGGGGTCCAGAACCGGTCGCCGGGCTGCGGGAAGCGGTCCTGCGGCATCTCGACGCCGGGGAGATGGCCGCGCAGCACGCGATGCGCATGCAGCGCCCCCTTCGGGCTGCCGGTGGTGCCGGAGGTATAGATGATCAGGGCCGGGTCATCGGCGGCGGTATCGACGGGCGTGAAATCGGGCGAGGACCGGGCCATCCCGGCCTCCAGCGCCGCGGCGTCCAGCAGCAGCCGCAGGCCCGGCAGCCCGGCCCGCATGCCGGCGAGCTTGGCCATCCCCACCGCATCCGTCACCACCGCCGCCGCGCCGCAGTCGCGCAGGCGGAAGGCAAGCGCATCCTCGCCGAACAGCTGGAACAGCGGCACGGCGATGGCCCCGAGCTTATAGGCGGCGAGATGCGCAATCGCCGCTTCGGGCACCTGCGGCAGCAGGATGCCCACCCGGTCGCCACGCCGGATGCCCAGGCCCCGCAGGAGATTGGCGCAGCGATTGGACAGGCCGCGCAGGGCATCGAAGCTGATCGGCGTCGCTTCCCCGGCCGCATCCAGCGCCAGGATGGCGGTGCGGCCGCTGCCATCCGCCCAGCGGTCGCAGGCCTCCACCCCGATATTGAGCCGCGCCGGGATATCCCAGCGGAACGCGGCGCGGATCGCGGCATAATCCGCGCCGGCCGGCAGCAGGGTGGTCATGGCAGCGGGCGGGTGTCGTCGATCACTTTGCCATCATTCGGCAAGGCACCCGGCGGCACGATCTCCACCGCGCCCCGAAGCCGCGTCACCGCCTGGAGCGATCGCGCCAGCGCCTCCGCAAGGCCGGCATCGCCGGCCTCGACGCGGAGCGTCATCACGTCGCGATCGCCGTCGAGCCCGATCACCAGCCGCGCGCGGCCAGCGCCCGGATGCGGGCGCAGCACCTCCGCCACCTGTTCCGGGCGCACGAACATGCCGCGCACCTTGGCTGCCTGGTCGGCGCGCCCCATCCAGCCACGGATGCGCCGGTTGGTACGGCCGCAGGGCGACGAGCCCGGCAGGATCGCCGAAAGATCGCCGGTCGCGAAGCGGATCATCGGCGCCAGCGGGGAGAGCGTGGTCACCACCACTTCTCCCACCTCGCCATCCGGCACCGGGTCGCCGGTGCCGGGGCGCAGGATCTCCACCACCACGCCTTCCTCGATGATCAGCCCCTCCTGCGCCGGGCTCTCATAGGCGATGAGGCCGAGATCGGCGGTGCCGTAGCTCTGCAGCACCGTCAGGCCTCGCGCGGCGTACCAGTCGCGGAGCGCCGGCAGGAAGGCGCCCCCGCTCACATGCGCCAGGCGCAGGCTGCCGAGATCGAGCCCCAGCGCGTCGCCCGCTTCCAGGATCGCCTTCAGGAAATCCGGCGTGCCGCTGTAGCAGGCCGGGCGCAGATGCGCCGCCGCGCGCGCCTGCATCTCGGTATTGCCGGTGCCGCCGGGGAAGACCGGGCAGCCCAGCGCCCGCGCGCCGCCTTCCAGCATCATGCCGGCGGGGGTGAAGTGATAGGCGAAGCAATTGTGCAGCAGCGCGCCGGGGCGCAGCCCGGTCGCATGCAGGGCGCGGGCATAGCGCCAGAAATCACGCGCCTCCGGCTCCCCCTCATGGATCGGGCCGGGCGAGGCGTAGACGCGCGCCAGCCCGGACAGCGGCAGCGCGTTCAGCCCGCCGAAGGGCGGCAATTCCGCCTGGCGCGCCACCAGCGCCGCCTTGCGCGTCACCGGTAGCGCCGCCAGTGCCGCCGCATCGGTGATGCGCACGGCGTCGATCCCGGCCAGCGCCGCGCCCCAATGCGCACTGGCCTGCGCCGCCGCGACCGCGCGCGGCAAGGCCTCGGCCAAAGCCAGGGCACGCGCTTCGGCGCCGCGGGTCTCCAGCGCATCGTAATGCCCGTTCACAGCCACCGTTTCCTGCGCTTGTAGGATTTCAGGTTCCGAAAACTCTTCCGTTCCGTGCCGTGACCGCCGAGGTAGAATTCCTTCACATCCTCATTGTCCATCAGCGCCGCCGCGCTGCCGTCCAGCACCACCTTCCCCTGTTCCATCACATAGCCGTAGGAGGCGACGGAGAGCGCCATGCGCGCATTCTGCTCGACGAGCAGGATGGTGATGCCGAGGTCGCGGTTCAGCTGCCGGATGATCGCGAAGACCTCCTTCACCAGCAGCGGCGACAGGCCCATGGACGGCTCGTCCATCAGGATCAGCTTCGGCCGCGCCATCAGCGCGCGCCCGATCGCCAGCATCTGCTGCTCCCCGCCCGAGAGGTAACCGGCCAGGCCGGTGCGTTCCCTCAGGCGCGGGAAATACGCATAGACCATCTCGATATCGCGCCTGACCTCGCCATCGCTGCGGGTGAAGGCGCCGAGGCGCAGATTCTCGAGGCAGGTCATGTCGGAGATGATCCGCCGCCCCTCCATCACCTGGAAAATGCCGCGGCGGACGATCAGATGCGGCAGGGTACCGTCGATACGTTCCCCTCCGAAGCGGATCTCGCCCCGGGTCACCGCCCCGTCCTCGGTGCGCAGCAGGCCGGAGATCGCTTTCAGCGTGGTCGATTTCCCGGCACCGTTGGCGCCGAGCAGGGCGACGATCTCGCCCTGCGGCACCGCCAGCGACAGCCCGCGCAGCACCAGGATGATGTCGTTGTAGACGACCTCGATATTATTGACCGAGAGCAGCGGCGCCGCCGTGCTCCCGGGTTGCAACGCAGCGCTCACCAGCCGAGCCAGTCGGGCCGACGCTCCAGTTCGATGGTGGCGACCGGCTCCAGCCGCATGGTGCCGGCGCGCATCAGGTCGGGCAGCGCCGGCTGGGTGTCGCCGCCGACCACCGCGCGGTAGAGCGACACGCGCATGGTGCCGCGATGATCCTGGCTGCTGAAGGTGGACGGCACGCAGACGCCTTCGAGGCCGCGCGGCACCCAGTCCTGCCGGGTGTAGAAGCCGTTGCGGATGCGCTCCCCGGTGACCTGGCCGCCGCCTTCCGCCGCGGTTTCCATGGCTTCCGTCATCAGCATGGCGGCACAGATGCCGGCCATGTAGTGCACCGAGCGATAGGTGGCACCGGAAGGATCGGAGACGCGGCTGATCTGGCGCACCGTCTCCATCCCCGGCGCATCGCCGCCCCAGGCGACGGCGGTGCGCACCGGGAAGACCACGCCATTGGCGGCGCTGCCGGCGGCCTTCATCGCCTCCTCCCCCATGCCCCAGACGTTGCCGAGGAACTGCACCTGCACGCCGGCGGTCTGGCAGGCGCGCAGGACGGAGATGTTCGAGCCGGCGGTATTGCCGAGATAGGCGTAGTTGGCACCCTGGCTGCGCAAGGTCAGGCATTGCGCCGTGTAGTCGCCGGGGGTCAGCGCGAACTGGATCGCCGGCAGCACCTCGAAGCCGAGCTCGCGCGCCAGGGTTTCCCCGGCTTCCTTGGGCGAGTTCGGGTAGGGGTGGTTGGCGCCCATATGGACATAGCGGGGCCGGCCGGTCTGGCCGCGCCGGTCCCAGTCCTGCCTGGCCCATTGCAGCATGGCGCGCAGCGCGTCGGAGTAGCTCGGCCCATAGAAGAAATTATAGGGCGCCGCCTCCACCCCCAGCCGGCCGGAGCGGCCGCCGGCATCGGTCAGCGCCGCGGAGTAAGAGCCGGAGATGAAGGGAATGCGGTCGCGGGTGACGAACCGCACCAGCGCCTCGGTATCCGCGGTGCCCCAGCCCTGGATGGCGACCACGCGTTCGCGCTGCGACCAGGCCTGGTATTGCGACACCGCGCGCGGCGCCTGATAGCCGTAGTCGAAGCTGGACACCGCGAGCCGCCGGCCGGCGACGCCGCCCTGCTGGTTGCGCCAGGCCAGGGCATCGGCGACGCCCTGCCCATAGGGCACGCCGACATCGGAGGTGGCGCCGGAATTGTCCATCAGGTGCCCGACCGGGATCGCCTGCTGCGCGAATGCCGGCGTGGCGAGCGGCGCCGCACCCGCGATCCAGGCCCCCAGGGTGCAGGCCCCGATCGTCCAGGCCATGTGACGTGCCATCAGATCCTCCCTTCGCCGCTGTCGCGGTCTCTCAATGCGAATAGGGGTAGAGCTTCCAGTAGGCCTTCACCAGCTTCCAGCGATGCGCGAGCCCATCCGGCTCGAAGATCAGGAACAGGATGATCGCGGCGCCCACCGCCATCTCCCGCAGGAAGGAGATGGAGGCGCCGAGCTTCAGCGCGCGGTCGATGGCGCCGCCGGCCAGCAGGTCCGCCGCCGCCTGCACCAGCTCCGGCAGCAGCACCATGAAGGCCGCGCCCATCAGGCTGCCCATCACCGATCCCAGCCCGCCGATGATCACCATGGCCAGGAACTGGATCGAGAACAGGATGTTGAAGGCCTCGACGCTGACGAAGAGCAGGTAGTGGGCATAGAGCGCGCCGCCGACGCCGGCGAAGAAGCTCGATATCGCGAAAGACAGCGTGCGGTAATAGGCCAGGTTGATGCCCATGATCTCGGCCGAGAGGTAGTGGTCCCTGACCGCGACCAGCGCCCGCCCGTCGCGCGTGCGCATCAGGTTGGCCGCGGCCAGGAACATCACCACCACATGCGCCAGCACGACGTAGAAATACGTCTCCTCGTGGTCGAAGCGGATGCCGAACAGCGCGTAGGGCTCGGTGAGCCGTCCCGCCACGCCCCCCGTGAACCAGCGCGCGCGGGCGAAGAAATCCTCCAGGATGAATTGCGCGGCGAGCGTCGCGATCGCGAGGTAGAGCCCTTTCAGCCGCGCCGCCGGGGTGCCGAAGACGAGGCCCACCACCGCCGTCATCAGCCCGGCGCCCCAGATCGCGAGCGGCACCGGCACGTGATGCTCCGCCAGCAGGGCGGAGGCGAAGGCGCCGAAACCGAAGAAGGCCGCGTGCCCGATCGAGATCTGTCCGGTGAAGCCCACCAGGATATTGAGGCCGAGCGCCGCGATGCCCATGAAGCCGATGGTGATCAGCAGCCCCAGCTCGTAGCGGCCGAGCAGCAGCGGGCAGGCGCAGAGGAGGGCGATGCCGATGAGCAGCGCGAGGCGGCTGCCGCGGGTCGGGAAGATCGTGGTGTCGGCGCGGTAGCTGGTGCGGAAATCGCCGGCCGGATTCATGCCCGACATCAGAGCCTGTCTCGGCATGGCGGCGGGGTGAGCTGGCGAGGCATTTTTCGTTCCTGCCGTGTCGGGTGACGCAGCCGATGCTGGTCGCCTTGGCGAGGAAGCCGGCGCGGCAGGGACGGAAAAGGACCGCCAGATCGCCCCACCGCCATGCCGAGACAGGCTCTCATACCCGCTCGATCGTCCTGGTGCCGAACAGCCCATAGGGCTTGATCAGCAGGATCAGGATCAGCCCGTAGAAGGGCGCCACCTGGTACATGTTCCCCCAGTTCAGCCATTGCGCGTCGACGTACTGCGCCAGGTTCTCCAGCACGCCGACGATCAGGCCGCCGAGCACCGCGCCGACCACGCTGTCGAGCCCGCCCAGGATCACCGCCGGGAAGACCTTGATGCCGTAGAAGGAGAGCGCGGAGGAGACCCCGTTCACGACGCCGACCACGACGCCCGCCACCGAGGAGACCACGGCGGAGATCGCCCAGGACATGGCGAAGACCCGCGGCACCGACACGCCGAGCGACTGCGCCACCTGCTGGTCGAAGGCGGTCGCCCGCATCGCCAGCCCGTGCTTCGACCAGGTGAAGAACCACCAGAAGCCCAGCATGATGAGCAGGGATATGCCGAGGCTCATCAGGTAGACGCTCTGCACATCGAGCCCCAGCACCCGCACCCGCTCGACGGAGAAGATCGGCGGGAAGGGCTGGGCGAAGACGCCGAACATCCACTTCATCAGCGCCTGGAAGAAGATCGACAGCCCGACCGTCGCCATGATGACGCTGATCACCGGCTCCCCGATCAGCGGCCGCAGCACCACCACCTGCAGCACGGTGCCGAACACGGTCATGAAGGCCAGCGTCACCAGGAAGCCGGCCCAGAAGGGCAGTTGCCAGCTGGTCAGCAGCCACCAGCAGACCCAGGCGCCGACCAGCAGGAACTCCCCCTGCGCGAAGTTCACCACCTGGGAGGCCTTGTAGATCAGCACGAAGCTCATCGCGACGACGCCGTAGAGCGCGCCGACGATCAGCCCGTTCAGCACCAGCTGGAAGAGGAACCCGGTTTCCATCGCGCTACTCCGCCGCCATCGCCGGCGCGGCCCCGGCCATGCGCTGCACCGCGAGCGTGGTGCGGATGCGCTGCGTCGTGCCGTCCTGGAAGGCGATGCTGGTGTCCACGGGAATGGCGGTGTCGCCGCGATAGATCGCCGCGATGATGCCGCCGTATTTCTCGCCGATCACGCCGCGCCGCACCTTGCGGGTGCGCGTCAGCTCCTCGTCATCGGCATCCAGCTCCTTGTAGAGCAGGATGAAGTCGCGGATGCGCTGCGCCTCCGGCAGGGTCGCGTTGACCTTCGCGACCTCCTGCCGCAGCAGCGCCAGCACCTCCGGCCTGGTGGACAGGTCGGAATAGGTGGTGAAGGCGATGCGCTGCCGCTCCGCCCATTTGCCGACGATCGGGAAGCGGATGCAGATCATCGCCGCGAGGTGCGCCTGACGGTCGCCGAGCACCACCGCTTCGGCCACATAGGGGCTGAATTTCAGCTTGTTCTCGATGAATTGCGGGCTGAAGCGGTCGCCGCCGCTGGTGGTCGCGATGTCCTGGATGCGGTCGATCACCACCAGATGCCCGCGCCCGTCGAAATAGCCGGCATCGCCGGTGTGCAGCCAGCCCTCGTGCAGATCCGGGATCTCGGCGACACCGGCATAGCCCGCGAACATATGCGGGTGGCGGGTGACGATCTCGCCGACGCCGTTCGCGTCCGGCTCCCGGATGCGGATCTCGATGCTGGCGTCGAAGGGCACCCCGACAGTGTCGAAATCCACCTCCCCCGCGCGATGCAGGGTATAGGCGCCGAGCAGTTCGGTCTGGCCATAGAGCTGGCGCAGCGGCACGCCCATGGCCTGGAAGAAGCGGAAGGTCTCGGGGCCCAGCGCGGCGCCGCCGGTCGCCGCGGAGCGCAGGCGGGAAAAGCCCAGCCGGTCGCGCAGCGCCCGGAACAGCAGCAGGTCCGCCAGACGCGACCGGCCGCCCTTCTCCAGCGCCGCCAGCCCCAGCGCCATGCCGCGCGCGAAGGCCCGCTGCTTGAGCGGGGACGCATCCATCACCCGGGCCCGCACCTCGGCCGCCAGGGCTTCCCACACACGCGGCGCGAAGAGCACGAAGCTGGGCGCGATCTCCCGGAAATCGGCCATCATCGTCTCCGGCTCCTCGACGAAGTTGACCTTCATCCGGGCGACCAGGCCCCAGCCGAGCACATAAAGCTGCTCCATGATCCAGGGCAGCGGCAGGACGGAGACGTATTCATCCTGCGGCCCCTTGGGATCGGCCTTCAGATAGGCTTCCGCATGGCGCACCAGCGCCGCCCCGGTCAGCATCGCGAGCTTCGGCCGTGCCGTGGTGCCGGAGGTGGTGCAGAGCGCCGCCACATCCTGCCCCCGCGTCGCGGCCACCATGGCGGGCCAGCGGGCCGGGTCGGCGGCGTGCGCCGCTTCTCCCCGCGCCACCAGGGCCTCCGCCGCCAGCAGCCGGGCATCGGCATGCTTGCGCATGCCGCGCGGGTCGCTGAACAGGATGTGGCGCAGGCCCGGCACCTGGTCCGAGATGTTGAGCAGCTTGTCCACCTGCTCCTCATCCTCGGCGATCACCGCGACGGCGCCGGAAAAAGCCAGCAGATAGGCCACTTCGTCATCCAGCGCGTCGCGATAGATGCCCAGCGACCGGGCACCGATCGCATGCGCCGCGATTTCGCCCATCACCCAGTCCGGGCGATTGTCGCCGATCAGGCCGACCACCTCCCCCGGCCGCACGCCGAGATCCCGCAGGCCGAGCGCGAAGGCGCGCGTCCGCGCCTCGTACTGCGCCCAGGTGATGGTGCGCCAGATGCCGAATGCCTTCTCCCGCAGCGCGATTTCGCCGCCATGCGCGGCGGCGTTGCGCAGCAGCAGCTTCGGCAGGGTATCCTCGCGCGCGCCGGCGGCCGGGTTCATGCCGGCTCTACTTCGCCGAGGTAGGCGCGCCTGACATGCTCGTCGGCCAGCACCGCCTCCGGCACGCCTTCCACCAGCTTACGGCCGAAATCCAGCACCATGACGCGGTGCGAGATGTCCATCACCACGCCCATGTCGTGCTCGATCATCAGCACCGTCATCCCCCATTCCTCGTTGAGGTCGGTGATGAAGCGGGCCATGTCCTCCTTCTCCTCGAGGTTCATGCCCGCCATCGGCTCATCGAGCAGGATCAGCTTCGGCCGCAGCGCCACCGCGCGCGCCAGTTCCACCCGCTTGCGCAGCCCGTAGGACAGGGTGCCGGCCTGCGCCTTGCGGACATGCTGGATCTCCAGGAAATCGATGATCTCCTCGACCGCGCGGCGATGCGCCAGTTCTTCCCGCTGCGCGCCGCCGACCCAATAGACCATGCCGCGCAGGAAGCCCGATCGCAGCAGGTGGTGACGGCCGACCATGATGTTGTCGAGCACGCTCATATGCCCGAACAGGGCCAGGTTCTGAAATGTCCGCCCGATGCCGAGGCCGGCGCGCCGGTTCGGCCGCAGCGCCGTGATGTCCTGCCCTTCGAACAGGATGCGGCCCTCGGTCGGCCGGTAACGGCCCGAGACGCAGTTGACCATCGAAGTCTTGCCGGCGCCGTTCGGGCCGATGATGGAGAAGATCTCGCCTCGTTCCACGGCGAAGGAGACCTCGGTCAGCGCGCGCACGCCGCCGAAGCGCAGGCTGACGGATTGCGCCCGCAGCAATGGCGTTGCATCCGCCAAGCACGCCCTCCCAATCTCGTTGCCACGAGACTAGAGCGCTTTCACTTCACTTCGCTACGTTTCAATCGTTCCAGTATTGTTTGCCGAGGAGATATACGCCTCCAGGCGATGCCGCCCTCCGGCGACCTGTTCCCGGCCCGGCGCGGACGCCGCACCATGCTTCAGCCGCGCATGGCGAGCGCGAGCGGCGGGTCGTCGGTAGCGAAGGCGTCGACGCCGAGTTCCAGCATGCGCGCGATCTCCCCGGCGTGATTGGCGCCCCAGACATTCACGGCGAAGCCCGCCGCCCGCAGCCGCGCCAGCAGCGCGGCATCCAGCGACCGGGCCGGGAAGCCGAGATCACGGAAGCCGTAGGACCGCGCCGCCGCGACGATGCCGTCGACGCCGACATCCTGCAGCGCCCGCCCTTCCAGCAGCCAGGACACGCCGGCCAGGCCGCCGGCCGCCAGCGCTTCCGCCATCTGCGGTGCCTGGAAGCCGATCAGCACGCTGCGGTGGCGGATCCCCGCCGCATTGAGTTCCGCCAGGGTCTTCGCGACGATGCCGGGATAGGGCCGGCCAGCGCCATCCATCTTGACCTCGACCCGCAGCCGCATCGCGGTATCCCGGAACAGCGTGGCAAGACCGGCCAGCGTCGGCACCGCCTCACCGGCGGTCCCTTTCACGCGCACCCGGCCGAGCGCGTCCAGGGCCAGCGCCCCGAGCGGCCCGGTGCCGTCGGTCGTCCGGTCCAGGGTCGCGTCATGCAGCACCATCACGGTGCCATCGGCCGAAAGATGCACGTCGCATTCGGCCTCCTCGACCGGCAGCCGCAGCGTCTCACGGAATGCGACAAGGCTGTTTTCCGGCCAGAGGAAACTGCCGCCCCGATGACTGATGATCGCGACCCGCGCCATGCCCGTTCTCCGCCCCGCCGATGCCGCCCCGCCGCAGGGACATGGCCGCCGGCAAGCGACCGTTGTAGGATCCCGGCCGCCGTGGTGCCATAGCCTGGCGCCAGCGCGCAGCCCGGTCCGCGTGCAACAGGGAGACAGCATTGCCGAAGACGATGCTCCAGGCGATCGCCCTGTTGCTGTTCGGCCTCGTCATGGGCCAGGCGGCCGCGCAGCCGCAGCCACCGCCGATCCGCATCCGGGTGGTGGGCGGCCTGGCCGATGTCCGCCAGTTCGTCCAGTTCGAGGAGCCTTTCTGGCGCCGCCGCGTGCCGGAGGTGACCGGCGGCCGCATCCAGGCGGAGATCGCCGCCTTCGACCGCAGCGGCATCCGCGGCCAGGAGATGCTCCAGCTCATGCGCCTTGGCGTCGTGCCCTTCGGCACCGCCCTGCTCGCCCTGGTCGCCAATGAGGAGCCGGAGCTGAATGCCGCCGACCTGCCGGCGGTCAGCCCGGACATGCCGGCGCTGCGCCGCACCGTCGCCGCCTATCGCCCGCATATGCGGGAGGTGCTGGCCGAACGCTACGACGTGGAGCTGCTGGGCGTCTTCACCTACCCCGCCCAGGTGATCTTCTGCCGCCGCCCCTTCACCGGCCTGTCCGACCTGGCGGGTCGGCGCATCCGCACCTCCTCCGTCGGGCAGTCGGAGGTGGTGACCGCGCTCGGCGCCATACCGGTGGTGACGCCCTTCGCGGAAATGGTGTCCGCCATGCGCGGCGGCGGCGTCGAATGCGCCATCACCGGCACGCTGTCCGGCAATGCCGTCGGCCTGCAGGATGTGAGCACCCATGTCCACAGCATGGCGATCACCTGGGGCCTGTCGATCTTCGGGGCCAATCGCGCTGCCTGGAATGGCCTGCCCGAGGACCTGCGCGGCATCCTGCGCCACGAGATCGCGGAGCTGGAGACCCGCATCTGGAATGCCGCCGACGAGGAGACCGGCGACGGCCTGGCCTGCAACACCGGCATCGGCGAATGCCGGATGGGCCGGCGCGGCCGCCTGACCATGGTCCCCGTCACCCCGGAGGACGAGGCGCGCCGGCGCAGCCTGCTGATCGAATCCGTGCTGCCGGGCTGGGTCCGCCGCTGCGGCAATGACTGCGTCGAGGCCTGGAACCAGACGCTGGGCCCGACGCTCGGCATCATGGCGACGCCCGAGCAGCCATGATGCCGCCGAGCCCTGTTACCGACGCGCTCGTCACCGCCTCGTCCGGAAGGGGTTCGGCGGCATCGCGCGCGGGGTTGGTGGGGCAGCCGTGCGCCAGACAACGAATCGTGCCGGGTCAGCCGGAAGGCGGGCCGGCATGAGCCACGCCCGCGGCCTCCGCATCGCCGTCATCATCGCGGCCACGGCGCTGATCCTGGCGCAGGCGATCGCGACCGCGCTGCTGGTCAACCGCGCGCATGATGCCCAGGTCGCCGCGGCGCGCGACACGGTGGAACGGGTGGCCCATGGCGTCGAGGCCTCGATCAACCGCGCCTTCGTCCAGGTGGACGCCATGCTCGCGGCGCTGCCCGCCGTGCTCGCGCCCTATATCCGCCAGAACGGCTTCGATCCGGCGGTGGTGAACCGGCTCCTGCAGGAGATGAACCACCAGAGCTTCACCTATCGCGACGTCCTGCTGCTGCGGCTGGACGGCACGCCGGTGGTGGCGGCCCTGCCCGTGTCCCGGCGCCGCCGCCTGCCGCTGTCGCTGCAGAGCGACTTCGCGGAGGTCGCCACGCGCGGCGGCAGTGTTTCCATCGGCGGCCCGGTGAAGAACCCCAATACCGGCGAATGGTCGCTCTTCTTCGCGCGCAACGTCACCATCGCCGGCGCCGGCCCGATGATCGCGGTGGCGGAAGTGCCGGTGCCGCTGGTGCAGACGCTGCTCAGCGTCGGCGGCGCCCGCAGCGGGCTGCGGGTCACGCTGGAGCGCAGCGACGGCAAGCTGATGGCCTCCCTGCCGCATGACGAGCTGCGCATCGGCACCCAGATGCAGCCGGAAGCCGCGCGCTTCGCGCCGCCCGACCGGGCCATCGGCATCCACCCTTCCCGCTTCGACGGCCGGCAATCCTTCGCCCTGGCGCTGCCGACGCTCTATCCGGCGCTCGCGATCGTCACCACGCTCGATGTCGATGCCGCGCTGGGCGGCTGGTACCAGGACCGGCAGCGCGCCTATATCGCCTCCGGCGCCATCGCGCTGCTGATGATGGCGATCGCCGCCGCGCTGATCATCGTGCTGCGGGTCCGCGAAAGGGCGGAGGGCGAACGCGCACGCGCGCGGCAGACGCTGGAGAACGCGCTGGAATCCATGTCGGACGGCTTCGTCATGTTCGACCCGGACGACCGGATGATCGCCTGCAACAGCCGCTACAAGGATTTCTACCGCATCAGCGCGCCCTTCATCCTGCCCGGCGCGCTGTTCGACGACATCATGCGGGAGGGCGCCCGGCGCGGCCAGTATCCGCAGGCCGGGCCGGACATCGATTCCTTCGTCCGCATCTCCAAGGAATTCCACCACGGCGACCAGGCGCCGATGGAGCGGCTGCTGCCGGATGGGCGCTGGGTGCTGATCACCGAACGCCGCACGCCGGATGGCGGCACCGTCGGCATCCGCACCGACATCACGCCGCTGAAGCGCGCGATGGCCGAGCTCGCCGCCGCGCGTGACGCCGCCGCCGCCGCCGGCGAGGCGAAGACCGATTTCCTCGCGCGCATGTCGCACGAGCTGCGGACGCCGCTGAACGGCATCCTCGGCTTCGCCCAGGTGCTGCTCGACGATCCCCGGCTGGAGCAGGACCAGCGCGACCATGTCCGCGTCCTGCATGGCGCCGGCCGGCATCTGCTGGAGCTGGTGAACGGCCTGCTCGACCTGTCGAAGATCGAGGCCGGGCGCATGGAGCTGGACCCGCGCCCCGTCGCGCTGCACGACCTGCTGGAAAGCTGCGTCGCGCTGTTGCGGACCGAGGTCGCGCGCAAATCGATCGTCTTCCGCATGGAGCTGGACGCCCGGCTGCCCAGGGCGGTGCTGGCCGACCCGACCCGGCTGCGGCAGATGCTGCTCAACCTGCTGTCGAACGCGGTGAAGTTCACCCCCGGCGGCGGCCACGTCACCCTCACCGCGCGCGGCCTGCCCGACGGCAGGCTGCGCATCGAAGTGCATGACACCGGCCCCGGCATCGCCGAGGACCAGCGCCATCTGCTGTTCCGCGACTTCGTGCAGCTCGCGACGCTCGGCGCCACCGGCGCGCATGGCACCGGCCTCGGCCTGGCCATCTCCGCCCGGCTGGCGGCGATGATGGGCGGCCATATCGGCTGCGACAGCATCGAGGGCCAGGGCTCCGTCTTCTGGGTGGAGCTGCCGCTGGTCGCCGCCGAGCTGCCGCGTGGCGAGCGCCGCAGCGATGCGACGGCACGGCCGGAGCGCAGCCTGCGGATCCTGGTGGTGGACGACATCGCGGCCAATCGCGACGTTGCCCGCGCCCTGCTGCGCGCCGACGGCCACGTCACCGAAGTGGCCGATGACGGGACGGCCGCGGTCGAACGCGTGGCGCTCGGCGGCATCGACGTGGTGCTGATGGACCTGCAGATGCCGGAAATGGACGGCATGGAGGCGACGCGCCGCATCCGCGCCCTGCCGATGCCGTTCAGCCGGGTGCCGGTGCTCGCGGTCACCGCCTCCGCCTTGCCGGAGCAGGTCGACGCCTGCCGCGCGGCCGGCATGGATGGCCATCTGCCGAAGCCGATCGACCGCCGCGCGCTGGCGGCGGCCCTCGCCCGCCTCGACCTGCGGCCACTCGACCCCGGCCCGGAGCCCGAGATGCCGCCGCTGCTGGACCATGCGACGCTCGACGCGCTGATCAACGAGCTCGGGCCCGCCGCGGCCGACATCATGGCCGAATTCGCGAAGGAACTGGCGTCGGTGCGCGATGCGCTCGCCGATCCGGCCCTGGCCGCCGCCGCCGAGACGCCGCGGCTGCGCCAGCTGGCGCACCGGGCGCTCGGCGCCGCGCACAATCTCGGCGCACCCTTGCTGGCCCGCGATGCGCTGGCACTGGAAAAAGCCGCCAAGGCCGGCGACCCGTCGATCGAGCTGCGCATCGCCGTGGTCAGCATCCTGGCCGCGACCCACGAAGCCTTCGCGGCGCGCACGCCCCTCACGCCCGCGCGGCCCTGAAACCCCGGCTCAGCCGCGCAGCGCAGGCTGCTCCCGGAACCAGCGATAGGTGGCGGCCAGGCCGTCGTCGAAGCCGATCCGCGGCGACCAGCCCAACGCCGTCAGCCGCGCGGTGTCCATGCGCTTCAGCATCATCCCGTCGGGCTTCGTGCGGTCCCAGAGGATCTCGCCCGGATAGCCGGTGACGCGCCGCATGGCCGTGGCCAGCTCGCCCACCGTGATGTCGCTGCCGGTGCCGATATTCACATGCGGCGCGGCGGAATAGTGCCGCAACAGGAAAATGCAGGCATCCGCCAGATCGTCCACATGCAGGAATTCCCGCCGCGGCGTCCCGCTGCCCCAGCAGGTGACGCTGGCATCGCCGCGTCGCGTCGCCTCATGGAAGCGCCGCATCAGCCCGGGAATGACGTGGCTGCGTTCCGGATGGAAATAGTCGCCTGGCCCATAGAGGTTGCACGGCATGGCGCTGATGAAATCGTCGCCGTATTGCTTCCGGTAGGCCTCGCAGAGCTTGATGCCGGCGATCTTCGCGATCGCATACCATTCATTGGTCGGCTCCAGCGGCCCGGCCAGCAGCGCGTCCTCTGGCATCGGTTGCGGCGATTCCCGCGGGTAGATGCAGGAACTGCCGAGGAAGAGCAGCTTCGCGACACCGGTATTATGCGCCGCGTGGATCAGGTTCGCCTCGATGACCAGGTTCTCGTAGATGAACTCCGCCGGGTAGGTGTCATTGGCCAGGATGCCGCCCACCTTGCCGGCGGCGACGATCACCGCCTCCGGCCGCTCCCGCGCCATCCAGGCCTCGACCGGCTCCTGCCGCGTCAGGTCCAGCACCTCCCGCCCGGCGGTCAGCAGCAGGCTGCCCTCCCTGGCCAGCCGGCGGCAGAGCGCCGAGCCGACCATGCCGCGATGCCCGGCCACGAAAACCCGCCGCCCATCGAGTTGGAAGTCCTTGTCTCCTGCGGTCGCGGCAGCGGGTCCGGACAACGCGATTTCTCCAGGGCGCGGGTTGCAATCCCGCAAGATGAGCATCCGCGCCGGCGATCGCAACGGTGCGCCCTCTGGACGACGGCGCCGGGTCGTGGCGCCATGACGCCATGCAAGCGCTTCCAGAACCCCTCCCCGCCCTCGCCGCCGCCGCGACGCGATCGACCACCCCCTGCGGCGGCGTGCCGGACGGCTTGGTCTGGCATCGCTGGGGCCCGGCCACCGGAACCCCGATCATCCTCTTCCACGGCGGATCCGGCTCCTGGCGCCACTGGGCACGCACCATCCCGGCGCTCGCGGAAAGCCGCCCGGTCTATGTCCCCGACCTGCCGGGCCTCGGCCTTTCCGCCATGCCGGCCGATCCCGCCGGCCCCGAGGAAGCCGCCGCCGCCCTGCTGGACGGCATCCCCCGCCTCTTCGACGGGCCCTTCCACCTGTCGGGCTTCTCCTTCGGCGCCATGGTCTCCGGCCTGGTGGCGGCCGGCGCCGGCAGCCGGCTGGCCTCCCTGACGCTGATCGGCGCCAGCGCCCTCGGCACCCCGCGTCAGCCGGTGCTGCTGACCAAGCTGCGCGAGAAATCCGGCACCGACCGCATGGAGGCCCATCGCGCCAACCTGCGGGCGATCATGCTGCACCGGCCGGAATCAATCGACGCCGCGGCCCTGGCCATCCAGGAATGGAACACGGTCCATGCCCGGCTGCGCAGCCGGGGCTTCGCCACCTCCACCCGGCTGCGCGACGCGCTGCCGCATATCCAGGCACCGGTGCAGGCGATCTGGGGCGAACGCGACCAGGTGGTCTATCCGGCCCTGCAGGAGCGGATCGACGCCCTGCACGGCGCGCGCCCGGACGTCACCGTGACGGTGTTGCCGGATACCGGCCACTGGGCCGCCTATGAGGAACCGGCCGCCGTCAATGCGCTGTTCCAGGCCTTCACCGCCCGGCACGACCCGGCGGGGTGAGAGCGCGTCAGCCTTCCAGCGCGCGCCCGGCCCGGTGCCGGCGGAGCAGCCAGAAGCCGATGGCGACGGAGCCGGCGAGCAGGCCGGCGGCGAGCGCCATCTGCCAGGCGCCGTCGACCCGGATGCCCTTGCCGAGCAGGGCGAAGACCACGGTCTGCGGCAGGTAGCCGATGGCGGAGGCAGCCAGGAAGGGCAGGAAGGCGATGCCCGCCATGCCGGCGAGCAGGTTGAGCGCCAGGTTGTTGCCGATCGGCAGCAGGCGGAGGGCGAGCGTCGCGCCGAAGGGGTTCTCGGCCAGCGAGTCGCGCAGCGGGCGCAGGCGATGGCCGAAGCGGCCGGCCATGCGGCGCTCGGCCCAGTCGCGCCCGATCAGCCGGGCCCACCCGAAAGACAGCGCACAGCCGGCCACCTGGGCCAGCAACGCCAGCGCGCTGCCGATCACCGCGCCGAAGGCGTAGCCGCCGAGGAAGGCGATGCCCTGGCGCGGGGCGCCGGCGGCCGTGAGCGCGGTGCCGACGAGAAGAAAGACGGCTTCCCCGCGCAAACCGCCGTCGCGGATATGGGCATCCACCCAGGCGGTGCCGGGCGCGGCGCCGACGGCGCGCAACAGCAGCCCCGCCGCCACCAGGCCGGCGACCATGATGGCGAGTTTGGTGAGCGCAGCCTGGCGCGAAGAGCTCATTCTATTCTTCGATGACCGGCCGTTTTCCCCGGCGCTGAAGCCAGGCGACGCCGAGCAGGTCGCTGATGCCCACGGCCAATCGGTCCAGCGTGCCGTAGTTGGAGCGGCCGCGGGTGCGCGGGCGGTGGTTCACCGGCTCGCTCACCACCGCGCCGCCCTGGCGCAGGGCCAGGGCCGGCAGGTAGCGATGCATGTGGTCGAAGCGGGGAAATTCCAGGAACAGCGCGCGGGAGAAAACCTTCAGGCCGCAGCCGGTATCCGGCGTCGCATCCCGCAGCAGCCGGGCGCGGATGCGGTTGGCCAGCCGGCTGGTCACCCGCTTCACCCGCGAATCGCGCCGGTTGACGCGATGACCGGCGATCAGGGTCTGCTCACCCTCGGCCTCGGCCCGGGCCAGCAGGCGGGGGATGTCGGCGGGGTCGTTCTGGCCGTCCCCATCCAGCGTCGCGATCCAGGTCCCGCGCGCCGCCTTCACGCCGGTGACGACGGCGGCCGACTGGCCACAGCTGTCGCGATGCCGCAGATGGCGGAGCGGCGCGATGCCGGCCGCTTCCGCCAGGCGGGCCGGCGTGTCGTCGGTGCTGCCGTCATCCACATAGACGATCTCGTGCGGGATCGCGGCGAGCGCCGCCTCGATCTCCTGCACCAGCGGGATGATGTTGGGGCCTTCGTTCCGCACCGGCACGACGACCGAGAGGCGCGGCGCGGGCAGGGCGTCATTCTCCATGGGCGGCGCGGTTAGCAGGACGCCGCCCCCCCGACAAGGACGGGTGTCGCCGGTGGGGTCTCAGAGCCTGTTTCGGCATGGCGCGGCGGTGAGATGGCGAGGCATTTTTCGTCCCTGTCATGGCGGACGACGCAGCCGATGCCGGCGGCATCGGCGAGGAGGACGGCGCGGCAGGAGCGGAAAAGGGCCGCCGGATCGCCGGCGCGCCATTCCGAAGCAGGCTGTCTGGACTATATACCCGGCCATGCCCTTCGATGCCCGCACCCAGGCCCCGGCCAATCCGACCGAGGCCCGCAACCGACGTGCCGTCGCTTATTGGCTGCTGGCCGTGGCCGGCATGGTCTGGGTGATGGTGGCGCTGGGCGGCGCCACGCGGCTGACCGGCTCCGGCCTGTCCATCATGGAATGGGCGCCGCTTTCGGGCGCGCTGCCGCCGATGTCGGATGCGGAGTGGCACCGCCTCTATGACCTCTACCGCACGATCCCGCAGTACCAGCTCGTCAATGCCGGCTTCGGGCTGGACGGGTTCAAGGGCATCTTCTGGCTGGAATGGAGCCACCGCCTCTGGGGCCGGCTGATCGGCCTGGCCTATGCCGGCGGCCTCGCCTGGTTCTGGCTGCGCGGCCGCATCCCGGCGGGGTACAAGCCGCGACTGCTGCTGCTGCTGGCGCTCGGCGGCATGCAGGGGCTGGTCGGCTGGATCATGGTCGCCTCCGGCTTCGAGGCGGACCGCACCGCGGTCTCTCCCTATCGGCTGGTCATCCACCTGGTGCTGGCGCTGTTCCTGTTCGCGATGATCTTCTGGACCGCGCTGACCCTGCTGCGCCCCGGCCCGGCGCCGGCCGAGGTGAAGCCGCTGCGCGCGCCGCTGCATGCCGCGGCCGGGCTCGCGATGCTGACCATCCTGGCCGGCGGCTTCGTGGCCGGCATCAAGGCGGGCTTCGACTACAACACCTTCCCGCTGATGGATGGCCGCTGGGTGCCGGAAGGCTATTGGCGGCTGGACCCGCTCTGGCAGAACCTGACGCAGAATATCGCCGCCGTGCAGTTCAACCACCGGCTGCTGGCAACACTGACCTTGCTGACCGCCGGCTTCGCCGCCTTCCGCGCGGCGGCGCTGCCGGCAGGCCGCGCCCGCCACGCCGCCTTCGGGCTGCTCGGCGCGATCTGCTTGCAATACGCGCTCGGCGTCGCGACCTTGCTGGCCGTCGTGCCGGCCTGGCTCGGCACCCTGCACCAGGCGGTGGCGGTGCTGGTCCTGACCGCCGCCATCTCCGCCCTTCACGCGACGCGCCGCGCCGCACGTCCGGGAGCCACCGCATGACCGCGCTCGCCACCACCGACGCCCTGTTCTTCGACACCATCGACCGCGATGCCGCCGAGCGCCTGCTGCGCCAGGGCACCGAGGGCTGCGAGGATGGCGAGCTGTTCCTGGAGTACCGGGAGAGCGAGGCCATCTCGCTCGATGACGGCCGCATCCGCAGCGCCTCCTACGACACCACGCGCGGCTTCGGCCTGCGCGCGGTCGCGGGCGACGCCGCCGGCTATGCCCATGCGGCGGAGATCTCGGAAGCCGCCCTGGCCCGCGCCGCCGCAGCGGTCGCCGCGGTGAAGCACGGCCATTCCGGCACCCTGGATGTCGGCCCGCGCGCCACCAATGCGCGGCTCTATGGCGACGCCAATCCGCTGGCCGGCCTGGATTTCGCGGCCAAGACCAAGCTGCTGGCCGAGATCGACGCCTTCGCCCGCGCCCGCGACCCGCGCGTCGTGCAGGTCAGCGCCTCACTCACCGGCGAATGGCAGGCGGTGCAGATCCTGCGCCCGGACGGCCAGCGCGTCGCCGATATCCGCCCGCTGGTGCGCTTCAACGTGAATATCGTTGTCGAACGGGATGGCCGCCGCGAATCCGGCAGCTACGGCACCGGCGGCCGCTTCGACTATGCCCGCGTCCTCGGCGAGGCGAGCTGGAAGGCGGCGGTCGACGAAGCGCTGCGCCAGGCCCTGGTCAACCTCGAGAGCGTGCCGGCCCCGGCCGGGGAGATGGAGGTCGTGCTCGGCAATGGCTGGCCCGGCATCCTGCTGCACGAGGCGATCGGGCATGGGCTGGAAGGCGATTTCAACCGCAAGGGCACCAGCGCCTTCGCCGGGCTGCTCGGCCAGCGGATCGCGGCACCGGGCGTGACTGTGGTGGATGACGGCACCATCCCGGACCGCCGCGGCAGCCTGACCGTGGATGACGAGGGCACGCCCTCGGCCCGCAACGTGCTGATCGAGGACGGCATTCTGACGGGCTTCCTGCAGGACCGGCAGAACGCCCGGCTGATGGGCGTGGCGCCGACCGGCAACGGCCGTCGCCAGAGCCATGCGCATATCCCGATGCCGCGCATGACCAACACGGTCATGCTGGGCGGCGACATGGCGCCGGCGGAGATCATCGCCAGCGTCAAGCGCGGCCTCTACGCGGTGAATTTCGGCGGCGGCCAGGTGGATATCACCAATGGCAAGTTCGTCTTCTCGGCCAGCGAGGCCTATCTGATCGAGGATGGGAAGATCGGCGCCCCGGTGAAGGGCGCGACCCTGATCGGCAATGGCCCGGATGCGCTGACCAAGGTCGCGATGGTCGGCAACGACATGGCGCTCGACCCCGGGATCGGCACCTGCGGCAAGCAGGGCCAGGGCGTGCCGGTCGGCGTCGGCCAGCCGACGCTGAAGATGACCGGGCTGACGATCGGCGGCACCGCGGTCCGCTGAGGCACCGCGGTAGCGGCCTTCGGGCCATTCGGCCCTCCGGTCATCGGAAGAATGCAAGTCGAGCGTCCGATTCAGACCTCCGGGCCATTCGGCCCTCCGGTCATCGGAGTCTTACAGGTGGAGCGTCCGATTCAGACCTCTGGGCCGTTCGGCCCTCCGGTCATCGGACGCTCAGACCGCGGCGGCTTCCAGCACCGGGCGGACATCGCCGCCCCATTCGCGCGCCGACCGCTCCAGCCAGCGATCGGCCTGGGTCATCCCGCTGGCCGCCACCTCGTCCAGCACATCGAGGTAACGCTCCTCGCCAAGGCCGCGCGCCTTGAGGCCCCCGCGCGCGATCGCCAGCACGTCCCGCGCCACGTCGCGCAGGCCGCGGCCGGCGATCGTGGCGCCGAGCGCCTGTTCCGGCACCGCCACGCGCAGCGCGCGGAGCGCCTCGACGCTCCAGCCGCGGATCAGCGCGGCGGCCGCCTTCTGCGCGGCGTCGTCATAGATCAGCCCGACCCAGAAGGCCGATTGCGCCACCATCATCGCCGGGCTGCCGGCATCGGCGCCGCGCATTTCCAGGAAGCGCTTCAGCCGGACGTCGGTGAAGACGGTGGTGACGTGGTCGGCCCAGTCGCCCATCGTCGCCTCATGCCCGGCCAGCCGCTCCGCCCGGCCGTCCAGGAAGGCGCGGAAGGAGACGCCGGCGGCGTCGACATACGCGCCGTCGCGCACGATGAAATACATCGGCACGTCGAGCACCCAGTCCGCGAAGCGCTCGAAGCCGAAGCCCGGCTCGAAGGCGACGGCGGGGATGCCGGTGCGGTCGGGATCGGTCTCCGTCCAGACCCGGCCGCGCAGCGTGCGCAGCCCGTTCGGCCTGCCCTCCCTGAAGGGGGAATTGGCGAAGAGCGCGGTCGCCAGCGATTGCAGCGCCAGGGAGACGCGGAACTTCTCCGCCATGTCGGCTTCGTCGCCGAAATCCAGATTGACCTGCACGGTGCAGGTGCGGAGCATCATGTCGAGCCCCATGGCGCCGACCCGCGGCATGTATTCGCGCATGATCGCGTAGCGGCTTTTCGGCATCCAGGGCATCTCGGCGCGCGTCGCCAGCGGATGGAAGCCGAGCGGGGCGAAGCCGAGGCCGAGCGGGGCGGCCACCGCCCGCACCTCCTCCAGATGCGCGCGCAGCTCGGCATCGGTGCCGTGCAGGTCGGGCAGCGGCGCGCCCGAGAGCTCCAGCTGGCCGCCCGGCTCCAGCGAGATGGAGGCGCCGTCGCGCTTCAGCCCGATGACCTTGCCCTGGTCGGTGATCGGCTCGAACCCGCGCGCCTGCAGCCCCTGCAGCAGGGCTTCGATGCCGCCCGGTGCATAGGGCGGCGGCGACAGGTCGTCACGGCGAAAGCCGAATTTCTCGTGCTCGGTACCGATGCTCCATTGCGCGCGCGGCTTGCTGCCGGCGGCGAACCAGCCGGCAAGCTGCTGCGTCGATGTGATCGGCGTCAGGTCGGCATCACCGGGATTCGACATGCATCCATTCCAGGGCAGGGCTTAGATAGATAGAGAGCGAGCGTCTTCACCCGTTCCGGCGTTCCGCCGGCCCGGGATCTGCTCTCGCGGGTTCATCCGGCCCAGTCTCCCGCGGCTGCCTGCAGCAGCGCGAGCCCCGCGACCGCCGCCGTCTCCGCCCGCAGGATGCGCGGACCGAGGGCGACGTTTGCAACAAAGAGGCGCCGCGCGAGATCGTCAAGCTCGGCCCGCTCGAACCCCCCTTCCGGCCCCACGAGCCAGCCGAGCGGTGGACGCAACCCGCTCGCCCTTGCAATGAGCGGCGGACACTCCATACGTTCAGCGGCGACCAGCAGCGGTGCGCCGTCCCAGCCATCCAGCACCGCGTGCAGGGGCGCCGCCGGATGCACGCGGGGGATGTCGAGCCTTTCGCATTGTTCCGCCGCCTCCCGGGCGATCAGGGCCAGGCGGTCGGTATTGACCCGGTCCATCACACTGCGCCGGGTGAAGACCGGCTGGATCGACGCGACGCCGAGCTCCGTCGCCTTCTCGACGGTCCATTCCATGGCGTCCCGCTTCACCGCGGCCATCAGCAGCCGGATATCGGGCCCCGTGGCCGGCGCGCGCCGCCGGGCGCCCACCGCGAAGCGGGCCCGGTCCTTGCGGATGGCGGCGATGCTGGCGGCGAATTCGCCGTCGCGGGCGTTGAACAGGTGCAGAGCGTCGCCGGCGGCGCGGCGCATGACGCTGCCCAGGTAGTGCGCCTGGGCGGGCGTGGCTTCGATTTCGGCGCCTTCGGCAAGCGGCGCGTCGCAGGCGATTCGCGGGATGGACATGGACCCTCCGGCCGTGACTATAGACGCCGTGTCCGGCCATACCGATATCCGCGCGGGCGGCTGGGTGGCGCGCCTGCCCAAGGCCGCCCGACCCTACGCGCTGCTGATGCGCCTCGATCGTCCGATCGGGGCCTGGCTGCTGTACCTGCCCGCGCTCTGGGCCTTCGCCCTGGCCGCCCCGTCGCTGGCGGAAGGCTTGCGGCTGGCACTGCTGTTCGGCATCGGCGCGGTGCTGATGCGGGGCGCCGGGTGCGTGGTCAACGACCTCTGGGACCGCGATATCGACAGGCAGGTGGAACGGACGCGCGGCCGCCCGATCGCGGCCGGCACCATCACGCCGCGGCAGGCGCTGGCCTTCCTCGGCGCCCTGCTGGTGGTCTCGCTGCTGATCCTGGCGCAGCTCAACCGCCCCGCCATCCTGCTCGGCGTGCTCTCGCTGCTGCCGGCGGCGCTGTATCCGCTGGCCAAGCGGGTCACCAACTGGCCGCAGGCGGTGCTCGGGCTGACCTTCGGCTGGGGCGCGCCGATGGGCCTGGCCGCCGCGACCGGCGGCGTCGGCGCGCTGACCGCGCTGCTCTATGCCGCGGCCATTCTCTGGATCCTCGGCTACGACACGATCTACGCGCATCAGGACCGGGAGGATGATGCCATGGTCGGCATCGGCTCCACCGCGCTCCGCTTCGGGGAAGCGACCGGCCCCTTCCTCGCCGCCTGTTATGGCGGGATGATCGCGCTGCTGGCGCTGACCGGCTGGCTGGCGGGGCTGTCGCAGGGATTCTACGCGGCGCTGGCGCTGCCGGCGGCGCTGCTGGCGCGCCAGGTGACGGCGCTCGACATCCATGATCCGGAGCTTTGCCTGCGGCTGTTCAAGGCGAACCGGGAGGTCGGGCTGGCGGTGGCACTGGCCTTCCTCATCGGCCGACTATGAGCCGTGCCGATTTCATCCGGCGCAGCACCGCGATCGCCCGGGCGCCGCTGGTGCCCGAGATCGCGCTGTATCTGGCGACCGAGCTGACCCCGCTCTGGGAAGCGACCGAGACCTTCCTGGCCGAGCAGGATATCGAGCCGCCCTTCTGGGCCTTTGCCTGGCCCGGCAGCCAGGCCCTGGCGCGGCTGGTGCTGGACGCGCCGCACCGCGTCGCCGGCCGGCGGGTGCTGGATTTCGCGGCCGGCTGCGGCCTGGCCGCCATCGCCTGCGCCATGGCGGGCGCCGCCGCCGTGGACGCGGCGGAGATCGACCCGCTGGCCGCCGAGGCGACCGCGATCAATGCCGCGCTGAACGGGGTCGCGATCGCCGCGATCGCCCGCGACGTGGTCGGCGAGCCCTGCCGCTGGGACACGGTGCTGGCCGGCGATGTCTGCTACGAGGCGCCGATGACCAATCACATCCTGCCCTGGCTGCGCGGCCTGGCAGAGGCGGGGGCGGAGGTGATCATCGCCGATCCCGGCCGCGCCTATCTGCCGAAGGACCGCATGGTGCCGATCGCCGCCTATGATGTGGCGGTGACGCGGGAGCTGGAGGACCGGGACAACCGCCAGGTCACGCTCTATCGGCTGACCGGTTGAAGGGTAACGCGCCGACCGCCTTCAGATCGCGATGCCCCCATCGACATGCAGCAGCTGCCCGGTGACGTAGCGCGCGGCCGGGGAGGCCAGGAAGGCGATGCCGGCGGCCACATCCTCCGGCTCGCCCAGGCGGCGCAGCGGGATGCGGGCCAGCGTCTCCTGCCATTGCGCATCGGTCAGCGCGCGATGCGCCCCCGCATCCTTGCGGGTATAGCCCGGCACCACCGCGTTCACGGTGATCGCCGGCGCCCATTCGATGGCGATCGCCTTCACCAGCGCCTCCACCGCCGCCTTGGCGGCCGCCGAGGCCGGGAAGGTCGGGGTATCGGTGCGGAACACATGCGCGACGAAGGAGGAGACCGCGATCAGCCGCGGCTCCCGCCCCGCCGCCAGATGCGGCTGCGCGGCCTGGGCCAGCGCCAGGAAACCCTGCGCGATCACCGCCTGGCTGCGCGCGAAAGCCGCGGCTGTCAGGCCCGCGACCGGGGTGCGGTCGGCGAAGCCGGCATTGGCGACCAGCACATCGAGCCCGCCGAGCGCCGCCGCGGCCTCCGCCACGATCCGCGCCGGGGCGTCGGTATCCTCCAGGTCGCCCAGGACCAGATGGGCGATGCCGCCCTTCTCCCGCACCGCCGCCGCGGTGCGCTCGGCACTGTCGCGGTTGGCGCGGGTATGGACGGCGATGGCCGTGCCGGGGCCGGCCAGCAGCCGGCACGTCGCGGCGCCGATGCCGCTGGCCGCCCCCGTCACCAGTATCCGCCGTACCGCCATGCGCGCCGCTCCCCTTGCCGCCTCGTGATCCGGCCCGCATCCTGGTCCGATTCAGCATGGGGAAGGAAGCGCGCATGGCGCTCACGGTGCTCGAGCCCGAGGGGCTCTATCCCGACACGTCGGTCGAGGATGCGATCCTGAAGGGCGGCGCGCGCATCCTGCGCGGCAATGCGAAAAGCAGCATGAGCGAGCTGCCCGATTCGATGCTCGCGGACGCCGACGCGATCATGACGCTGCGCTGCCCGGTACGCGCCGAGGACATCGCCCGGGCGCCGAAGCTGAAGCTCGTGGTCCGCATGGGCGTGGGCTATGACCGGGTCGACCGTGAGGCCTGCGCCGCGCGCGGCATCACCGTCTGCAACACCCCCGACTACGGCACGATGGAGGTGGCGGAATTCGCCGTGCTGCTGGCGATGTCGCTGCGCCGCGGGCTGACGCTCTACCACGACACCCAGCGCGGCCCGACACCGGCGCCCTGGGCGGTGTATCGCCACCCGGTGGTCCGCCGCCAGGAGGTGCAGACCTTCGGCATCATCGGCTGCGGCCGCATCGGCACCGCCGCCGGGCTGCGCGCCAAGGCGATGGGCTATCGCGTCGTCTTCTTCGACCCCTTCCAGCCGAATGGCTGGGAACGCGCGCTGGGCTTCGCACGCACCCGGACGCTGGACGAATTGCTGGCGCAGTCCAACGTGCTGTCGATCCACACGCCGCTGACCCGCGCGACCCGCGGCATGATCGGCGAGCGGGAACTGCGCCTGCTGCCGAAGGATGCC
>DASYDR010000191.1:0-13202 GCA_036499545.1 Roseomonas sp.
ACCTGCGGCCGATCCTGTTCCTGGCGGTCGGCGCGGTGCTGTTCACGACGCTCTGCATCGCGGTCGCCGCCAAATGGCTGATCCCGGAGCTGCCCTGGGCGGCGGCGGTGGCGCTCGGCGCCATCGTGGCGCCGCCGGACGCGGTGGCCGCGACCTCCATCCTGCAGCGCCTGCACATCCCGCGCCGCCTGGTGACGGTGCTCGAGGGCGAAAGCCTGGTGAACGACGCGACCTCGCTGGTGATCTACCGCTTCGCCGTCGCCGCCATGATCACCGCCTTCAGCCCCTGGGAAGCGGCCGGTGCCTTCGTGCTGGTGGGCGCCGGCGGCATCGCGATCGGCTGGCTGACCGGCCGCGCCGCGGTCTGGCTGATCCCGCGCCTGCACGACACGCTGCTGGAGACGACGGCGACCTTCGTCCTCTGCTTCGCGGTCTTCCTGGCGGCGGAAGCCGTGCATGCCTCCGGCGTCATGGCGGTGGTCACCGCCGGGCTGGTGCTCGGCCGGTCCGCCTATCGCAAGCTGTCGGCCACCACCCGCCAGGCGGCGCTCGCGGTCTGGGGCTTCATCGAATTCATTCTCAACAGCCTGGTCTTCATCCTGATCGGGCTGCAGCTCAACGGCATCCTGGAACGGCTGGAAGGCTATACGACCCCGATGCTGGCCGGGCTGGCGGCGGCGCTGTCCCTGGTGCTGATCATCTCCCGCTTCGTCTGGGTGGTGCCGGCCAGCTGGCTGCCGCGGCTGGTGCCCTGGCTGCGCCGGCGCGACCCGCTGCCGCCCTGGAGCCATCTCATCGTCGTCTGCTGGGCCGGCATGCGGGGCGTGGTCTCGCTGGCCGCGGCCCTGGCGCTGCCGCTCGAATTCCCGGGCCGCGACCTGCTGGTCTTCCTGGCCTTCTGCGCCATCCTGGCGACCCTGGTGCTGCAGGGCACCACGCTCGGCTGGGTGATCCGCAAGCTGCGCATCGAGGAGAAGCGCAGCAGCACCATGCCCTGGGACGAGGCGGCGGCCCGCACCCTGGTGGCGCAGGCGAGCCTGGCCCGGCTGGTGGCGCATGCCGACGACCCGCTGGACGGCGCCATCGCCCAGGACATCCTGCCCGAATACCGCGACCGGGTGCGGCTGCTGGATGGCATCAGCCAGGGCGCGGTCGCCGCCGAGCGCACCGCGCGGCTGCAATTGCGGCTGGAGGCGCTGCGCCATGGCCGCGACCGGCTGGTGCGCCACCATGCCGAGGATGGGTTGGATGACGAGGTCCTGCACCGCATCGGGCAGGAGCTGGACCTGGAGGAGCTGCGCCTGCGCCGCCAGCTCGGCATCGCGGAGGAATTCCAGTGACCGATCTCGCGACCGCCCTGCAGGAGGCCCGGCGCGGCCTGCTCGACCTGTCCACCCGCAACCGGCTGCTGTCGCTGCCGAAGCCCGGCCGGTCGCGCGGCGTCGTCATCTTCGACGACGAGGATGCGGATTTCGTGCTGGCGGCGCTGAAGGACGGCCGCGCCTTCACCTTCGAGGCCATGGCCGAGGCTGCCGCCGCGACGGCGCCGGCAGCCGCACCCGAAGCCCCCGCCGCCGAAGCCCCTGCCGCCGGGACACCCTCGGCCGATCCGCCGGCGCCGGCGGCCAGGCCGCGGCGCAGCCGCCGGCGCACCGCCACCGCCACCGCCAAGGCCGACGGTGTCGGCACCGCGGATGCGGCGGCGACGCGGGAAGCGGCGCAGAGCGACACGAAGCTCCGCGTCCGCATGCCGCCCGCCGACCTGGCGCGGCGGCTGCGCGACATCATCGCCGATGCCCGCACCGCGCGGGAGGAGACCGGCATCGCGACCCTGTTCCTGGCGCTCGGCGCGCTGGCCTGGCGCGACCCCGGCATGCCGGAGACCGAACGCCTGGCACCCCTTGCCCTGCTGCCGGTGATGCTGGAGCGGGAGGGCGTGTCGCAGGTCTTCCGCCTGCGCGCCGATGTGACGGACGCGGCGGAGAACCTGTCGCTGCGCGAGATGCTGCTGAACCAGTTCCGGGTGACGCTGCCGGAATTCGATGCCGAGACCTATGACCCGACCCAATGGGCGGACGCGGTCCAGGCGGCGATCGGCACGCGGGAGCATTGGCGCGTGGATGCCGATGCGCTGGCGCTCGGCCTGTTCTCCTTCGCCAAGTTCCTGATGTGGCGCGACCTCGACCCCGCCGCCAATCCTGGCCTCGCCACCCATCCGATCGTGCAGGCGCTGGTCGGCGGCGCGGCGCTGGCGAACGAAGCGCCGGCCTTCGCCGACGACACCGACGTCGATGCCGCGATCCCGGTCGAGCGGCTGGACCATGTGATGGACATGGATGGCAGCCAGGCGCTGGCGGTCGAAGCGGTGCGGCGCGGCGGCCATCTGGTGATCCAGGGCCCGCCGGGCACCGGCAAGAGCCAGGCGATCGCGACCATCCTGGCCCAGGCGGTGCTGGATGGGCGCAGCGTGCTGTTCGTCGCCGAGAAGCTGGCGGCGCTGGAGGTGGTGCAGCGCCGGCTCGCCGCCATCGGCCTCGGTCCCGCCTGCCTCGAGCTGCACAGCGAGAAGCAGTCGAAGCGCGCGGTGCTGGACGAGCTGCGGGCGACGCTGGCGCTGCCGGCGCCGCCGAAGCCGGACCGGGATGGCGTGGTGCGCCGCCTGGGCGCGCTGCGCGGCCGCATCAACCGCCATGCCGAGGCGATGCGCGGCGCGGCGGGTGAGAGCGGCCTGCCGCTGCACGCGGTCATCGGCCAGCTCGCCGCGCTGCGCGCCCGCGGCGTGAAGGCGGGTGCCATGACGCTGGACGCCACCGCCTGGACCGCCGATCGGATCGAGGCGCAGCGCGCCGCGCTGCAGGAGCTGTCCCTGCGCCAGCCCGGTGCGCGCAGCCCCTTCCAAGGCGTCGCGCGCGACCTGACGCCGGGCGAGACCGACCGGCTGCTGGCCAGCCTGCCGGAGCTGATCCGCGGCTTCGCCGGCGGCGCCGCGGCGCTGGCGCCGCTGGCCGCCGCCCTCGGCCAGCCGGCGCCGGGCGGGGCCGCGGTCCCGGCGCTGCGCGCCGTGGCGGCGGCGCTGGCATCGCCCCCCGACCATGACAAGGCGGCGCTGGCGAACCCGGCCTGGGCCGCCGATCCGGCGCCGCTGCGGGCGCTGGCCGCCGCGCAGGCGGCGCTCGATGCCGCCCGCGCCGACCCGGCGCTGCTGCCGGGCGCGCTGGAGGTCGATGGGCTGGCCGAAGCCCGTGCCATCCTGGCCGAAGGCGGCGGGCTGTTCGGCTTCCTGTCCGGCACCCGCCGCGCCGCGCAGGCGCTGGCCGCGCGGGTGGCACGCGATGCCGCCAACCCGCTGCCGGCGCTCGACGCCGCGCTGGCCGGGCAGCGGGCCCGGGCCGCACTGGCCGCCGGGGACGCGGCCGGGCGCGCCGCCTTCGGCACGCTCTGGGGCATGCCGGCCATGGCGGCGCTGGTCGCCTGGCGGGAAGCGCATGGCGCCGATGCCGCCCGGGCGCTGGCCGCCGGCGCCGCGCCGCCGGCGGACGCGCCGGTCGCCGCCGCGCTGGCCGCCTGGGACGCGCTGCAGGCGGCCACCGCCTATGCCGGGCCGGATCCCGCCTTCGCGCGGCTGGTCGAAGTGCTGGGCAATTGGGCGGCGGAGCCGGAATCCCTGCCGCTCTGGCAGGGCTGGCGCCGCGCCGTGGCGGCGGCCGAGGGGCTCGACGGCTTCGCCGCGGCACTCGCCGATGGCGGCCTGACGCCGGACGCCGCCAATGACGCCTTCGAACATGCGCTGCTGGAATCCCTGCTCAATGCCGCGATGCATGCCCGGCCCGAGCTCGCCGCCTTCGATGGCGATGCCGCCGACCGGCTGGTCGAGGAATTCCGCGACGCCGATCGCAACCGCATCGCGCTGGCCCGCCAGGAAGCCGCCGCCGCCCATGCCGGGCGCCTGAAGGCGGTGCGCGACGGCATGCCGGGCATGGATGTGCTGCGCGGCGAGATGGAGAAGAAGCGCGGCCATCTGCCGGTGCGCGAATTGCTTCTGCGCGCCGCGCGATCGGTACAGGCGGCCAAGCCGATCTTCATGATGAGCCCGCTCTCGGTCGCGCAGTTCCTGGCGCCGCCGCATGGCCTGAAGCCCGGCCTGTCCTTCGACCTGCTGGTGATGGACGAGGCCAGCCAGATCGAGCCGGTGGACGCGCTCGGCGCCATCGCCCGGGCGCGGCAGGTGGTGGTGGTGGGCGATGACCGGCAGATGCCGCCGACCCGCTTCTTCCAGCGCATGACCGGGGAGGATGACGACGCGGCGCCGGAGGCGGAGGACGCGCCGGTCGCGGCGCGCGACGTCGAAAGCGTGCTCGGCCTCTGCAATGCGCGCGGCGTGCCGGCGGCGATGCTGCGCTGGCACTACCGCAGCCGGCACGAAAGCCTGATCGCCACCTCCAACCACGAATTCTACGGCGACCGGCTGCTGGTGCTGCCCTCCCCCCGCGCCCGCTCCGCCACGCTCGGCCTGTCGCTGGTGCGCGTGGATGGGCGCTGGGATGCCGGCGGCAGCGGCACCAATGCGGCGGAGGCCGCGGCCATCGCCGATGCGGTGATGCGGCACGCCAGGGACACGCCGCAGGAGACGCTCGGCGTCGCCGCCTTCTCGATCCGCCAGCGCGACGCGATCGTGGATACGATCGAGGAGCGGCGGCGCGCCGACCCGTCCTGCGACGCCTTCTTCACCGCCCGCCCGGACGAGCCCTTCTTCGTCAAGAACCTGGAGAATGTGCAGGGCGACGAACGCGACGCGATCATGATCTCGGTGGGCTATGGCCGCGACGCGGAAGGGCGGATGGCGATGCGCTTCGGCCCGCTTTCGTCGGATGGCGGGGAGCGGCGGCTGAACGTGCTGATCACCCGGGCCAAAACGCGCTGCATCGTCTTTTCCTCAATCGCCGCCGATGACATCGACCTGACCCGCGCCGCCGGGCGCGGCGTCGCGGTGCTGAAGACCTTCCTGGGCTTCGCGGCCGGCGATGCCGGGCCCCCGCGCGGCGGCGCCGTGGGCGCCGGCGTGCCGATCGCGGCGCTGATCGGCCAGGCGGTGCGCGGCGCCGGCAAGGAAGCGGTGCCGCGGGTGGGCGTCGCCGGCCTGTTCCTCGATGTCGCCGCCCGGGACGGCGCCGACTACGTGCTGGGCGTGGAGGCCGATGCGGGTGACTGGACGGCGCTGCGCTGCGCCCGTGACCGCGAACGCGGCCGCGCCGGCGCGCTGGCGGGCATGGGCTGGCGCCTGTCGCGCGCCTGGTCGCTCGCCTGGCTGCAGCGGCCGGAGGCTGAGGCGGCGCGCATCGAGGCGCTGCTCGGCAAGGCGCCGGATGCCGCGGCCGCGGCCGCCGCTTCCCCCGATCCCGGGCTCGCCACGCCCTATCGGGAGGCGGCGCCGGAGGTACCGAAGGAAACCGCGATCGCCGCGGTGCCCTTCGCGACGCTGGCCGGCATCCTGGCCGCGATCATCGCGGCGGAAGCGCCGGTCTCGACCGACAGCCTGCTGGAACGGGTGCGCCTGCTCTGGGACCGCACCGCCCTGACGGCGGAGGAGCGGGCGGCGCTGTCGCAGGCCCAGCGGCTTGCCGCGCAATTGCATGGCGTGCGGGAGGAACAGGGGTTCTGGCTGGCCGAGGACATGGTGGTGGCGCCGCGCGACCGGCGCGCGGCGGCGGCCTATCTCCGGCGCGCGGTCGCGGTGGCGCCGGTCGAAATCGCGGCGGCGGCGGAAGCGCTGCACCAGGCGATGCCGGCCGCGACGGAAGCGGAACTCGCCGCCGGCGTGCACCGGCTGCTGGGACTGGAACCGGCGGCGAAACCCGCCATCGCGGCGCGGATCGCCGCCCTGGCCGGCGCGGGGGCCATGAAATTCGCTTGATGACGCCCGGCTGGCGACGATTTTGTTCCGACATAGGATTGACGCCCGCTGGGCACCCCGGCATGCGTGCGCGCCCCCCGGAAGCGAATCCAGGGGCGTCCCAGGAGAGATCATTCATGCGCCTGTCCCACGCCGTCGCCGCCTTCGGCCTGCTCATCTCCGCCCCGGTCCTGGCCCAGACGCCGGCCCCGATCGGCGTCGCGGAATGCGACAACTTCGCGACCAAGTACGAGCAGTGCCTGAACGGCCAGGCGGTACCGGCCGAGCAGCGCACCACCCTCAATGCGCAGCTGACGCAGATGCGCGACAGCCTGCGCCAGGCGGCGGCGAACCCGCAGAGCCGGCCGGCCCTGGCCACCCAGTGCACGCAGCTCAGCCAGCAGATGGGCCAGATGCTGGCGGCCTATGGCTGCCATTTCTGATCGCATGATCCGGCATCGCCGCTGATCGCGGCGAAACGGCCGCGCCGGGGGATCCCGGCGCGGCCTGTTCATTCAGGCCGCCGGCGGCGCCTTGGCGCGCAGCTCGTCGCGGATCTCGGTCAGCAGCGCCTCGGTCGGCGTGGGCGTGGGCGGCGTCGACGGCTTCGCTTCTTCCTTCTGCTTGAAGCGCGACAGCAGCTTCACCAGCCAGAACACCGAGAAGGCGACGATCGCGAACTTGATCACGGCGTTGATGAACTTGCCGATGGCGAGCACCGAGGCGCCACCCTGGCGCGTCGCTTCCAGCGACGGCATGCGCTGGCCGGTGATCACGACGAAGAGATTCGAGAAGTCGATGCCGCCGATCAGCAGGCCGATGACCGGGTTGATCAGATCCTCGACGACGGACGCCACGATCGCGGTGAAGGCGGCGCCGATGATGATGCCGACCGCGAGGTCGATGACATTGCCCCGCATGATGAAGGCCTTGAATTCCTTCAGCCAGGCGGGTTCGTTGATGGTGATGGGTGGCTGCATGGCGGTCTCCCTCTGATTCAGGCGATTCGCAGTCTGCCATGGCCCGCCACCCCGGAGGCAACCACCCGGGGGCTGCCGCGGCCTTCACCCCTGCATGACCGCGGCTGGCGGATCAGCGCGCCAGCAGCCACTCCGGCAGGCCGGTGACCAGGGTCACCGGGAAGAGGGTGATCAGCACCACGGTCAGCACCAGCATCAGGAAGAAGGGCAGCGAGGCCATCGCGACCTCCCCCTGCTCCCGCCCGGTCATGGTCTGCATGACGAAGAGGTTGAAGCCGACCGGCGGGGTGATCTCCGCGATCTCGACCAGCAGCACGATGAAGATGCCGAACCAGACCAGGTCGAAACCCGCCGCCTGCACCATCGGCACCACGATCGAGGTGGTCAGCACGATCATGGAGACGCCGTCGAGCGCGGTGCCGAGCACCACATAGACCACGGTCAGGATGGCGATGATGCCGAAGGGGCCGAGGTTCAGATGCGCGACGCCTTCGGCCAGCGCCGCCGGGATGCCGGTCAGCGCCATCGCCTTGGTCAGGAAGGCGGCGCCGGCCAGGATGAACATGATCATGCAGGACAGCCGGGTCGCGCCCTTCAGGCTTTCGATGAAATTCCCCCAGCTCAGGCTGCGGGTGACGGCGGCGAGGATGAGGGAGCCGAGCACGCCGAAGCCCGCCGCTTCCGTGGCCGTCGCCCAGCCGACGAACATGCTGCCGATGGTGGCCAGGATGAGCAGCGCGCAGGGAATGAGCTGGGCCGAGAGGCGCAGCTTCTCGGCGAGGCTGGTGCGCGGCTCCCTTGGCGGCTGCTTCGCCGGGTTCAGCACCGCCCAGATCGCGATATAGGCCGAGAACAGCCCCATCACGAGCAGCCCCGGCAGGCAGCCGGCGATGAAGACCCGCACGATCGAGACCTCGGCCGCCACCGCGTAGACCACCATGATGATGGAGGGCGGGATCATGATGCCGAGGGTGCCGGCGGTCGCCAGCGAGCCGATCGCGATGCGCTCGTCGTAGCCGCGGCGGGTCAGCTCCGGCAGCGCGATCTTCGAGACGGTGGCGCAGGTGGCCGCCGAGGAGCCGGAGACCGAGCCGAAGATGCCGCAGGCCAGGATGTTCACATGCAGCAGCCGGCCGGGGATGCGCCGCACCCAGGGCGACAGGCCGTTGAACAGCTCCTCCGACAGCTTCGTCCGGAAGAGGATCTCCCCCATCCAGACGAACATCGGCAGCGCCGCCAGGGTCCAGGACCCGCTCGCTTCCCAGACAGCGGAGGCGAGGAAGAGGCCGGGCGACGGATGCACCGCGGCCATCGCCACATAGCCGACGGCGGCCAGGCTCATAGCGATCCAGAGCCCGGCGCCGAGCAGCAGGCACAGCAGCACCAGCAGCAGGAGCGCGAAGGTCAGCAATTCCATGGGGTGCTCTCAGACTTCAGCAGAGAAATCGCCGCGCGCCGCGCGTTCCTCGGCGGCCACGACATAGGCGGGGATCCGCCCGGCCAGCACCGCGACCCATTCATCGAGGATCGCGACCAGCAGCAGCCCGGCGCCGAGCGGCATGACCAGCTTCGGGACCCAGAGCGGATAGGGCACCGTGCCCTGCGCCACCTCCTCGATCTCCAGGCTGAACAGCATGTCCCGGGCGGTCCACCAGGTCATGTACCCGACCACCAGCGCGGCGAGCGTCAGCGCCAGCAACTCCGCCCAGCGCCGCGCGCCGGGGCCGAGCCGGTCGAGCCCCATGCCGACGCGGATCAGTTCCCCCCGCTTGAAGGTCGCCGCCAGGGCGAAGAAGGTGGTGCCCGCGCAGAAATAGGCCGAGAGATCATCGGAGCCCGGGAATTGCCGGTCGAACTGGCGCAGCGCCATCTGCGCCATCATCACCGCGAAGATCCCGAACAGCGACAGCGCGGCGAGGCCGGCACTCGCCGCATAGAGCGCATCCAGCGCCCGGCGTGTCATCGGCCCCGCCTCAGGCGCGATAGGCGTCGATCAGCTTCCGGCCATCCTCGCCGGCGCGCTGGACCCATTCTTCCGTCATCGTCGCGCTGATCCGGCGCAGCCCCGCCAGCAGCGCTTCCGTCGGCTGGGCGATCTGCATGCCGCGTTCGGCGAGCACCCGTTCGGTCGCCGACTGCGCGTCCCGCGCCAACTGGTAGCCGCGGGTCTCGGCCCGCGCCGCGGCGGCGGTCAGCGCCGCCTGCACATCGGGGGCCAGGGCCTGGAAGTCGCGGCGGGAGACCAGCACCGCGTTCTTGGTCATGGTGAAGCCGAGCGGGGTGAAGACGCGGGCATAATCCCAGGCGGAGGTATCGACACCGGTCTGCGCCGAGGTCACCTGCGCCTGCACGATGCCGGTCGCGAAGGCCTGGGCGAGTTCGGCCGATTGCACCAGGGTCGGCGTCGCGCCGATCAGCGCGGCGAAGCGGTTGGTCATCGGGCTATAGGTGCGGAAGCGGCTGCCGCGCAGCTGCTCGAGCGTCGCGACGGGCTCCCGCGAATAGAGCCCCGCCGGCGGCCAGGGCAGGGTGTAGAGCAGCATCAGCCCCTGGCGCTGCATCCGCGCCTCGATGAAGGGCTTCTGCAGGTCCGCGAGCTTCTTCGCTTCCTCGTAGGAGGTGACGAGCTGCGGGATCGCGTCGGCGTCGAAGAAGGGATCCTCATTGGCATAGGAGGTCAGCAGGATCTCCCCCATCTGCACCTGGCCGGTCTGCACGCCGCGCTTGATCTGCGGCATCGGCAGCAGGCTGCCATTGGCATGCACCTGCACCGCGAGGCGGCCGCCGCTGGCGGCCTGCACCTCCTCCAGCATGGCGCGGATGTTGCGGGTGTGGAAATTACCGTCGGGATAAGGGGTGGCCATCTGCCAGCGGGTCTGGGCACCCGCGCGGCGGGATGCCAGGGCGATGGCCGGCGTGGCGATGCCGGCCACGATCACGCTGCGGCGGGTGATGGTCATGTGTTGCGTCTCCCAGCGGGCCAGCCTCCCGGCGAGCAATCCGCGAGGACGGAATCTGGACGGGAATCCATGCCGAAGTAACGCGCGTGGTCTCCGCGCGTGCAAGGGGAATAAGCGCCGCGGTTGCGGGCCGCGCGACGGAGCTGCCCGCATCGCAGGCGGTCCCTGCCCCGCCGCGCGTCAGCGACGCCGCCGGCGCCGCCGGTCCGAAAGGTGAGCGGCGGGCTCCGCAGCCTGGGGTAGTATTCGATCCGCACAAAGAACCAATCCCGCGCGAATTCGTGACCTGCCTGCACGCAGGAGACCGTTGCGACACAGCAAGGGTCTGTGACAGTCTCCGGCCGAATATGGAGGACCTGCCATGACCCAATGGCTTTCGCCGCGGCTTGCCGTGCTCGCCCTGCCCCTCGCGCTGACCGCCCTGCCGGCGGCGGCGCAGACCACCCGCGACCCGCTGGTCGGGCGCATCATCGATCAGCTCACCCCCGGCAGCACCCGCGGCATCCGGGTGCCGCAGCAGGATACGACCACCACGCCGACGCCGGGCCAGCGCCACGCGCCGCCGCCCCGCACCGCGCCGATCCAGGCGGACACCACCGCCCCCGCGGGCACCCCGGCCCTTTCCGTGCTGGTGAACTTCGCCTCCGGCTCCGCCACGCTGACCCCGGCTTCGATGCGCGCGCTGGATCCGGTGGGCCAGGCCCTCGCCTCCCAGGCGCTAGCCAATTACCGCTTCCGCATCGAAGGCCATACCGACACCACCGGCGATGCCGCCATGAACCAGACCCTGTCCGAGCGCCGCGCGGCCGCGGTGCGCGACTATCTGGTGCAGCGCTACGGCGTCAGCGCCACCCGGCTGGAAGTGATCGGCCTCGGCGAGACCCATCTGCTGGTGCAGACCGGCGACCAGGCCGCCGAAGTGCGGAACCGCCGGGTGCAGGTCCTCAATATCGGCGGCTGACACCGCCCACGCCGCCATGACGCCCGCCCGTGCCGGGCACGGGCGGGCGTTCACATTCGCGGGAAATGGCGCCCATCGCGACTGAAGTCGACATAGAGAAACAATATCACTGTACGAGACCATTCTCGCCACACGGCTAGGCAGTCATCGCTTTTGCAGCAACTGTGTGTCATTTTAGCAAAATTCGCGAAGCGAATCTCGGCAAACCTCACCGAAACTCTATGCTGCCCCGATACAAACCATTAAGGGGTGCCTGGGGCACGGAGGGTGGCGCGACTTGCGATCACGCATTTATGTAACCTGTGTTGCAGCCGTGGCCGCAGCCACCGCGCTTATCGCATCGACGGCGCCGGCCGTCGCCCAGGTTCCCCCGCCCCCCCCGCCTGGCCGGTCGATCGAGGACATCACCCCGCGCGAGCCCCCGCGCCTGTCCCCCGGCGTGACGCCGCCGGCGCCCGAGCCGCAGCGCGGCCCCGGCGAGGGCCGGCAGGTGACGGTCAGCCGCGTCACCCTGCAGGGCAATACCGCGCTGACCGATGCGGCGCTCCGCCCCGCGGTGGCGCCGATCGAGGGCCAGACCGTCACGCTGGCGCGGGTCGAGCAGATCCGGCTTGCGATCGTCACCGCCTATCGCAATGCCGGCTATGCCTTCGTCACCGTCGCCGCCGCCCTGTCGCCGGATGGGCCTGACCGCTCCGAACTCCGCCTCGCGGTCACCGAGGGCTATGTCGCCGAGGTGCGGCTGGAGGGCGATATCGGCCCGGCCGGCACCCAGGTGCTGCGCTTCCTCAATACCGCGACCGAACAGCGCCCGGTGCGGGTCGAAGCGGTGGAGCGCGCGTTGCTACTCGCCTCCGACGTGCCCGGCGTCACCGTGCGCGGCCTGCTGCAGCCGATCCAGGGCGAGCCCGGCGCGCTGCGCCTGGTCGCCCAGGTCAGCCACCGCTTGGTCAGCGGCTTCGCCACCGCCGACAACCGCGCCTATCGCCTGACCGGCCCCTGGCAGGGGCTGATCGTCGCCGGCGTCAATTCCCTGACCGAATTCGGCGAAAGGACCGAGCTGGCGCTGTTCGGCTCGGAACGCAGCACGCAATGGTTCCTGCAGGGCTCGCTCGAGACCTTCATCGGCGCGTCCGGCCTGCGCATGCGCCTTTATGCCGGCACTGGCGTGACCGAGCCGACCGGCGCCCTGTCCCAGGTCGGCTACCGGGCCGAAACCCAGATCGGCGGCATCAGCCTGACCTATCCGGTCATCCGGTCGCGCCCGCTGAACCTCTACGCGGTCGGGCAGTTCGACATCTACAACAGCCTGGTCGAGAATGAGAGCTTCGGCCAGCGCGACCGCACCAGCCGCGACGCGGTGCGCGCCTTCCGCGCCGGCTTCGACCTGCAATTCGCCGACACGATGTTCGGCCTGGTGCCGCTGGCGACCAATATCGGCACCTTCCGCGTCTCCCAGGGCGCCCCCATCCTGGGCGGCAGCGACAATGAGGCGCGCGACCCGTCCCGCCAGACCAGCATCTTCGACTTCACCAAGATCACCGGCGAATTCCAGCGTACCCAGCCGCTCTTCTCCCCCTTCACCGATGCCATGGTGAACATCCAGGGGCTGGTCGTCGGCCAATGGAGCAATGACGTGCTGCCGGCCTCCGAGCGCTATTTCCTCGGCGGCAACCGGATCGGGCGCGGCTATTACGCCGGCCAGGCGGCGGGCGACCGCGCCTATGGCTATGCGGTGGAGCTGCAGCTCGACACCGCCTGGGACGTGCCGATCACGCCCTTCCCCGGCAGCGGCCGCGCGACCAGCCAGTTCTACCTGTTCTACGACTATGGCCGCGCCGTGCAGAACCTGGAATCCGACCGCAACCTCAAGGCCATCTCCTGGGGTTTCGGCGTCCGCACGGTGCTGAGCGAAGCGGTCAGCCTCGACCTTGAATTCGCCCGCCGCCTGACCCGCCATATCGATGGCGAGCAGGTGGATCCGCTCCGCGGCAACGCGATCTTCTTCCGCACCCTGGTCAGGTTCTGATCCATGGCCAAGCGCGCCTCCCCCCGGACGCCGGCCCATCCCTTCGCCCCGAAAGCCGCCACGACCGCAAGGCCGGCGCGCGCCTGGCTGTTGCGGAGCACGGCGCTGCTGCCGATCGCGTTCGGCGCCGTCGGCGCCGCGGCCCAGGTGGCGCCGAATGCCGGCCCCACCGGCGGCCAGGTGGTGGCCGGCCAGGCCAGCATCACCAGCGGCGCCAACCGCACCACCATCAACCAGACCACCGACCGCGGCGTCATCAACTGGCAGCAGTTCAACGTCGGCTCCCAGCACACCGTCCAGTTCCAGCAGCCCAATGCCGGCAGCTGGACGCTGAACCGCGTCGTCACCAGCGATCCCTCCGTGATCGCCGGCCGCATCCAGG
>DASYDR010000192.1:0-12956 GCA_036499545.1 Roseomonas sp.
TTCCCCCTGGGTCCAGCCTTGCCAACCCGCGACCACCCTGCGATTTTACCGGCAAGCGAAACGGGAGACTGGGAGGACATGCCGATACCCCCGCGCCCGCGAGGCCGGCCGGCGAAGGCTGACCAGGGCAAGACGCGCTCGCGCTCGGCCGTCCCGTTGCTGCGCGACCAGGGGGATGTCGGCGATGCCTATGCACGCGACCGCAAATTCGTCTGGGCCCTGGCGCGCGGGCTGGAATTGCTGCGGGCTTTCGTTCCCGGGCGCGGCGCGCTCGGCAACAGTGACCTGGCGCAGCTCACCGGCCTGCCGAAGCCGACGGTATCCCGCCTGACCTATACGCTGACGGAACTGGGCTACCTGACCCAGGTCTCGCGCACCGGGAAATACGAGCCGGCACCGCCGCTGCTGGCACTCGGCCATCCGGTGCTGGGCGCGCGGCCGGAACGGCTGGCGGCACGGAACGCGATGCGGGAATTGGCGGAGTTGGCACAGGGCCAGGTGGCGCTGGCAACGCCGGACGGGCTGGCGATGATGTATGTCGAGCGCGCGGTCGCGGCGCCGCCCGAGGATATGCGGCTCGAGATCGGCAGCCGGGTGGAGATGGTGCGGTCTTCCCTGGGCAGGGCCTGGCTCTCGGCGCTGCCGGAGACGGCGCGGGCGGAGGCCTATGCCCGCTTCCAGCAGCGCTACCGGGAGGAATGGCCGGCGCTGCGGGCGCGGGTCGAGGACGGCATCGCCCAGGTGCGGGCGCACGGCTTCTGCCTGGTCGATGGGGAATGGGCGCGCGGCGTCAGGGCGGTCGCGGTGCCGGTGATCTCCCGCGACGGCAGCCGCATCCTGGCCATGAACTGCACCAGCTACGGCCCCGGCCCTTCCGAAAGGCTGGAGCAGGAACTGGGGCCGAAGCTGGTGGAAGTCGCCAAGCTCGTGGGACCGCTGATCGGAGAGTAATTTCTTGCCCTCGATCGCCGGCGCGGCCTCCGGCCGCTTGGCTTCCGCGCTGTCAGGGCCGGTCGCGGCCGAAGACGATGGTGCCGCTGGCGGAGAACATGCCGCCGACGCCATGGCTGACGGCGATCTTCACATCGCCCACCTGGGCTGGCGCGCTGCCGCGCACCTGGCGCACGCTCTCCTGCAGGGCGAACATCCCGTACATGCCGGTATGGGTATAGGACAGGCCGCCGCCATTGGTGTTCATCGGGAGCTTGCCGCCGGGCGCGGTGTTGCGTTCCCAGATGAAATCCTTCGCCTCCCCGCGGCCGACGAAGCCGAGATCCTCCAGCCCGTACATCGGCAGATGCGCGAAGGCGTCGTAGATCATCAGGTGGTCGACATCGGCGTGCCTGATGCCCGCCATCTTGAACGCCTCCGGCCCCGCCACGCGAAACGCGCGGGAGGAGGTGAAGTCCTGCATCTGGCTGACCATGGTGGTCTCGACGCTCTCGCCGGAGCCCAGGATATAGGCGGGCTTCGCCGGGAAATCCTTCGCCCGGTCGGCGCTGGTCAGGATCAGCGCGCCGCCGCCGTCGGTGACCAGGCAGCATTGCAGCAGCCGGAAGGGATAGGCGATCATCCGGCTGTTCAGCACGTCGTTGACGGTGATCGGGTCGCGGAAGGCGGCGCGCGGGTTCTTCGCCGCCCATTCGCGCTGCACGACGGCGACCATCGCCATCTGCTCATGCGTCACGCCATAGGTCTGCATGTAGCGCAGCACGGGGATGGGAAAGAGGGTCGGCGGACCGACCGGGCCGAAGGGCACCTCGAACTGGCCGGCCAGGCTGCCCGGCTCCGGCGCGCGGGCGATCGGCGCGACGCGCGACTTGCCGCTTTCGCCATGCGTGATCAGCACCGTGTTGCAATAGCCGGCGGCGATCGCCGCCGCGGCGTGGCGGACATGCAGCATGAAGGAACAGCCGCCGACGCCGGTCCCATCCACCCAGCGCGGCGTGATACCGAGGTAATGCGCCACCATCTGCGGCGGCATCTGGCCGACGCAGGCGAGGCCGTCGATGTCGGAAGGCTTCAGCCCGGCATCGGCCAGGGCATTCAGCGCGGCATCGGCGTGCAGGCCGATTTCGGACAGTTCGGGAATGGCGCCGAGGCGCGTGGTCTCGGCGGCGCCGACGACGGCGACGGATCCGGGCTTGTACATCAGCGTGCCTCCGCCGCGGGCCGGAACAGCGGCAGGGTGATGCCGTCGTCGAGCGGCACGAAAGCGACCTGAAGCGGCATGTCGAGGACCAGCGCCTCCGGTGTCTGCGGGCAGTCGATGATGTTGGTCATCATCTGCGGCCCTTCCTCTAGCGTCACCACCGCGATGGCGTAGGGCGGCGTGAAGCCGGGCGCGGGGCGGTGATGGATGACGTAGCTCAGCAGTGTGGCGCGGCCGCTGGCCTCGAAAACCTCGACATCGCGGGTGCCGGTATAGGGGCTGAAGGGGCGCGGCGGAAAATAGGCGCGGCCGGTATCGCCGCAGCGCTGCAGCAGCAGCTTGCCGGCCTTGGTGCCGTCCCAGAAATGCCGGGTCTCGGGGGTCGGCTGCGGCTTCGGCCGGGCCGGATCGAGCGGGATCATGCGCCATTTCCTCCTGTCTTGCCGGCATAAGAGGGCTGCGACCGCATGCTGCCAAGCGGAATATCCGTCATCACTCGATCTGGATATTCGCCCGCCGCACGACGCCGGCATGCAGTTCGATCTGCTGGCGGCGGAAGGCGCCGCATTCTTCCGGCGTGTTCGGCCGCGTGATGGCGCCGAGGATCCGCAGGCGCTCCGCCACTTCGGGCGACCGGATCGTGGTGTTCAGCTCGCGGTTGAGGAAGCCGATGATGGCGCCGGGCGTGCCGGCCGGCGCGAAGACGCCATTCCATTCATAGGTCTCGTAGCCGGGCAGCGTGTCCATGATAGCGGGGACGCCTGGCAGCACATCGATGCTGCCGACCCCGGCATGCGCCAGCACCCGCAATTCGTTGGATTGCAGGATCGGCACCGCGCTCGGCACATTGCCGAACTGGGTCGCGATGCGCCCGGCGATCAGGTCGGTCCGCGCCGCCGGCGTCGCGCGGTAGACGACGTGGTTCAGGCGGACACCGGCCATTTCATTGAACAATTCGATCGAGATATGCTGCGCCGTGCCGATGCCGGTGCTGGCCGCGTCCAGCCCCGCCGGTGCGGCCTTCGCGACATCGATGAATTCGCGCACGCTGCGGGCAGGGAAATCCTGCCGGACGACGATGGTGTTCGGCGCGACCATCGACAGGAAGACGGGCATCAGGTCCCGCTCCGTGTCGTAGGGCAGGCGCGCCCCGAACAGCGCCGGATTAACGGAATGCGCGGTCGCGTCGTAGAGCAGCGTATAGCCATCCGGGTTCGCGTGCACGACGGCGCTGGTGGCGATGGTGCCGGCGCCGCCGGGCCGGTTCTCCACCACGAATTGCTGGCCGAGGCGCGCCGACATCGCGGCGAACAGGATGCGGCTGACGACATCGGCGGTGCCACCGGCGCCATAGGCGCAGATGACGCGCACCGGCCTGGTCGGGAAGTTGCCCTGCGCATGGACGATCGCCGGCGCCGCGAGAGACGCCGCGAGGCCGCTGAGCACCGAGCGGCGGCGAAGCCCTGTTCCGGGCGCGGCGGCCCTTGTCCTGGTCATGACCCGATCCCCCCAATCTGTCGTTGGCGGGGACTCTAGGTCACCGGCGGGGCCGCGCAATGCCCCAGAGGCCTATCGGCCGCCGCGCATGTAGCGCTGGCTCGGCTGGTAGGTCGCCCACCGCACCAGGCTCGTCCATAGCCGCCTCACGCACCACATCGCCCTGCCTCTTCGCTATCGGGATAACGCGCCGGGATGCCTAGGCCGCATCGCCGGCCCGGGCTGCGACGGAAGTCGCACCCTGCGCTCAGCGGCCGCCGACGACGCGGAAGGAGGCCGGCAGGATGGTGATGGCGGCGGGGCTCTGGAAGCCGAGGGTGTTGGTGCGGAGGCCGGCCTCGGCACGGCCGCCGGCCAGAATGGCGGTAACGGCAATGGCGGCGAGGAGAAGCGTGCGCATGGCCTGACCCTTCTTGCGAATGCCGGATGGTCCGGCGCGATGGAGACCTTATCGGCCCCTTCTGTCGCGGCAGCACCGCGCGGCCCCGCCCGCCTGGTCGCGTGTGTCGCGCGGCGGTGGCGCTTCAGCCGGCCCGGTCCGGCGCGCCCGCCGTCACCCCTGCCCGGCCGCGATCCGCCGCATCGCGGCCGCCACCGCCTCCCGCTGGGCGGCGTCCAGGTGCAGGCCGAGCTTGGTGCGGCGCCACAGCACATCCTCGCCGCTGCGTGCCCATTCTTCCCGCGCCAGCCAGTCCAGTTCGCGCTCGGTGAGACCCTCGCCATAATCTTGGCCAAGGTCGGCCATGGCGCCGGCGCCGTGCAGCAGCGCGTCGATCTCGCTGCCATAGGCGCGGCAGAGCCGCCGCAGCAGCGGCGCCGGCAGCCAGGGATGGCGGCGGCCGGCATCCGCGATGAAGCCGGCGGCGTCGCGGCCACCGAAATCGCCGCCCGGCAGCGGCGCCGTCGCGGTCCAGGGCCGGTCGGCCAGGCCGAGCGGGCCGGACAGCCGCTCCAGCGCTTCCTCCGCCAGCCGGCGATAGGTGGTGATCTTGCCGCCGAAGACGGTCAGCAGCGGCGGCCCCTCCGCATCCAGGCGCAGCACGTAGTCGCGGGTCAGCGCGGAAGGATCGGCGCTGCCATCATCGAACAGCGGCCGCACGCCGGCATAGGACCAGACCGCGTCGGCGGGCGTGACCGGGCGGCGGAACTGGCGGGACACGGCGTCGCAGAGGTAGCGGGCCTCCGCCTCCGTGCAGCGGGCGCCGCGGGCATCGCCCTCATGCGGCATGTCGGTGGTGCCGACCAGGCTGAAGCGCCCTTCATAGGGGATGACGAAGACGACGCGGCCATCGTCGTTCTGCAGGATATAGGCCTGGTCGCCGTCATGCAGCGCCGGCAGCACGATATGGCTGCCGCGGATCAGCCGGACCTTGCCGGGGGCGTTCACCCGCGCGCCCTCCTGCGCCGCCATCACCCAGGGGCCGGCGGCGTTCACCAGGGCACGGGCCTGCACCCGGCGCTCACCCGCCGCATCGGCCAGGCGGGCGGTCCAGCCGCCAGCTTCGCGCCGCGCATCGAGGAACTCACAGCCGACCGCGATCCGGGCGCCACGCCTGGCGGCATCCTTGGCGTTCAGCGCGACCAGGCGCGCATCATCGACCCAGCAATCCGAATAGGCGAAGCCGGTGGCGATCTCCGGCTTCAGCGGGCCGCCGGCAGCGTGCCGGCGGAAATCCAGCGTCTCGGCGGCCGGCAGGCTGACACGCCGCGCCAGGTGGTCATAGAGGAAGAGGCCGGCGCGGATCATCCAGCGCGGCCGCATCTCCGGCCGGTGCGGCAGCACGAAGCGCATCGGGCGCACGATATGCGGCGCGATGCGCAGCATCACCTCGCGCTCGGCCAGCGCCTCCCGCACCAGGCGGAACTCGTAGTGCTCCAGGTAGCGCAGCCCGCCATGGACCAGCTTGGAACTGGCCGAGGACGTGGCGCCGGCCAGGTCGCCGCGTTCCACGAGCAGGACCGAAAGGCCCCGCCCCGCCGCGTCCCGCGCGATGCCCGCGCCGTTGATGCCGCCGCCGATGACCAGAAGATCGACGCTGCCCGTTTCGCTCAACTCGACGCGCCTTCGGTCAGGCGCCCGGCACCGCTTCCGGCATCGGCGGGCCGAGGCCACGCCGGTGCAGCGCCGAGAGCAAATGGAACACCGCCTTGAAGGACAGGATCGGCACCAGCGCGCGCAGATCGCCGCTCAGATTGCCGGCCAGCATGTTGATGATGCCGTCACGCATCAGCAGCGTGTTGCGCGGCGCCATGAACAGCGATCGCATGACCGGGTCGTTGATGCGGTAGATCAGCCAGCTGATGCGGTCCATGGCCTGCGCCAGCTCCCGGTTCGTGCGGGCCGCCAGGCGCCGGCCGCGCGCCGGATTGTCGAGCCAGGTATCGGCGGCCTTGGCGCCGAGTTCGCCCGCGGTCATCGCCATGAGCACGCCGGTCGAGAACATCGGGTCCACGAAGCCATAGGCGTCGCCGATCATCAGGAACCCGTCGCCATGGCCCTGCTGCGCGCGGTAGCTGTAATTGCCGGTACTGTGGACCTCCGACATCATCCGCGCGCCGCGTGTCCGCGCTGCCACCGTCGGGCTGGACGCGATGCGCGCCTCGAACATCTCCTGCGGCGTGCCTTGCCGGCCCTTCCAGGCGGATTGGTTGCCGACGAAGCCGATGCTCATCACGTCACCCGGCAGCGGGATCAGCCAGAACCAGCCGTCTTCCGCCAGATGGATGCTGATATAGCCGTCGAGTTCGCCGCTCCGGCGCTCGACACCCTGGAAATGCGCGTAGATGGCGGCGGTGTTGGTGTATTTATTGGAAACCTTCACCCGCATCCGCCCGGCCAGGAAGGTATCGCGGCCGGACGCGTCCAGCACGTAGCGCGGGCGGAATTCCAGCGCCTGCCCGTCCGCGCCGCGGGCCGCCACCACCGATCGCTCGCCCGGCGCGCCGAACCGCACATCGGTGACACGGGTCTGCTCCAGCGCGGTGGCGCCCTGGCGCCGGGCATTGGCGAAGAGCAGCGCGTCGAAATCGGCGCGCTTCACCTGCCAGGCATGGGTGCGGGAGCGGTCCAGCGCCTGGGCGAAGGGGAAGGCGAAGCTGCGGCCGGTGCGGTCGGAGACGAATTCGGCGCCCGGCTTGTGCACGCCGATGCCGCGCACCTGCTCCAGCACGCCGAGGCGCTCCAGGATGTCGAGGTTCCGCGGCAGCAGGCTCTCGCCGATATGGAAGCGGGGATGCGCCTCCTTCTCCAGCAGGGTGACGTGGCGCCCGGCCTGGGCCAGCAGCGCGGCCGCGGTCGATCCCGCCGGGCCGCCGCCGATCACCAGCACATCGGTGTCGATGGCGCCGTTCCCGCCTGTCGTATCCAGCATGGTCCCGCCGATCCCCTCATTGCCGGAAGCTCACCCATGGTAAGCGGCGGGCGCCGTGCTTTGGAAGCCGCCACCGGGCGCGCACCCTGCCCCGTGGCGCCGTTGCCGCATCCCGCCCCTTCACCTTCCCGGCATCGATAAGCATACGAACGACCTGGGACAGCCCGCCAAGCGTCACTCGCCTCGTGGCGGCGAAGCCCTATAATCTCCGGCCATGCCGCTCCGCCACACGCTGCGCCTCGCGCTCAAATCCGTGCTGCTGGTCTGCGCCTTCGCCGTGGTCCTGTGGGAGGAAACGGTCTGGCGCTGGGCCCGTGCGCTGGCCGCGATCCTGGCGCGCATTCCGCTCGTCGCGAAGCTGGAGCCGCTGGTGCAGCGGCTGGATGCGCGGCTGGTCTTCCTGCTGTTCCTGATCCCGATCGCGCTGCTCCTGCCGCTCAAGATCGCGGCGCTCTGGCTGATCGCGCATCACCATGTCGTCGCGGGGCTGGCGCTGGTGATCGGTGCCAAGCTGCTCGGCACCGCGATCTCCGCCCGGCTCTATCATCTGGCGCAGCCGCGGCTGATGGAATTGCCGAGCTTCGCCTGGCTGCATGGCCTCGTCAGCGGGCTGCTCGCACGGGCGCATGCCTATCTCGACGCGTCCCCCGCATGGCAGGCGGCGCGCGCGACGCTGCGCCGGGCAAAGGTGGCGGTCGCGTCCGTGGCCCGCCGCCTTTTCGCCGGCCGGGGAGGCCGGCTCGGCCTGCGCCTGGCCGCGGCGCGGCGCTTCCTCGGCGGCCGGCGCGCCGCCCCCTAAGTCTCCACCCGGTCCCGCCCATGCCGCTTCGCGGCGTAGAGGCGGGCATCAGCGACGCGGATCAGCGCTTCCAGGCTGGTCCCGTCCCGCGGGGCGGCCGCGACGCCGATGCTGGCGGTCAGGGCAACGCCCGCCATGCGGGCAACCGCGAGCCTGAGGCGTTCGGCATAGGCCGGCACATCCCCGACCGCCATGCCGTCGCAGGTCACCACGAACTCATCGCCACCATAGCGGAAGATCTGGTCGCCGGGACGCACCGCGGCCTTCATCGCCGCCACCGCGCCCGCCAGCGCCACGTCGCCGGCCTGGTGGCCGAGCGTGTCGTTCAATTGCTTGAAATGGTCGATATCGATGATCGCCAGGCCGAAGGGCCGGCCCGCCGCCGCCGCCTGCGCCAGCCGCGGCGGACACGCGATGTCGAGTTGCTGCCGGTTCCAGGCCCCGGTCAGCGCATCGGTGCGGCTCTGGTTCAGCAATGCCTCATAGCGGTGCCGATAGGTCAGCAGGCCGAATAGATCCGCGACGCCCCCGGGCGCGGGCAGCGCGGGCCGGCGCGCCTCCAGCCGCAGATAGGCCGCGATCATGCCGGTGAAGACGGCCGCCGCGGCCATCTTGGCGATCCAGCCACCGAGCAGCGCCGTCGTCGGCGTGGCCGCGACCAGGCGCAGGCCCAGGAAGAACAGCATCTGGTCGAAGGTCAGGATGACGGCCAGCGCCAGCAGGGCCGACAGCACGACATGGCCGCGCAGGCGGCGCGCGAATGCCTCGTACAGCACGATGATCGCGATGCTGTCGATGAAGAGCAGCGTGGTGCCCCAGATCATCAGCACGCCGACATGGTCGATCAGCGTCAGGTCGGGATTGTAGCCCGAGAGCGGCGCCGGCGGATCGTAGAGCCGCAGCAGCAGCACCAGTCCGACCATCAGCATGTTGCCGATCAGCAGCCCGTAGATCGGCTGGCGCACCGTCTCCGCGTCCTCCAGCAGGTAGAGGAGCAGGATCATCGCCAGCTTGCCGCTGAACAGCACGGTCGAACCCGGGGAAATCAGGCCGAAGGGAAGCTGGATGAAGAAGACCGCCGCGAGATAGGTCTCCAGGAAATGCATCACGCCGAGGGCGCAGACGAAGACGCCGATCCCGAGGCTTCGCCGCCAGCGAAGCAACGCGGCCATCGCGGTGAAATACAGCACGGCCTGCAGCAGCAGCAGCAATACGCCCGCCAATTCCGGCTCCCCACGATCGACCGAAGCCGGCCTAGCACGCTGGACGGACGGGCGTCGCCCCCGCGGCGGCGGGCGGCGCAGCACCCTTGTCTTCGCCGCTGTCTGGCGCATGATCCCCGCCGATCCCGTGCGGACCGGGTTTGCCGGGACCTGGAACAAGGATGCGGGACGGAGGGAAGCGGCAGGCCGCGGCGAACCGGCTGACCGAGGAGACCACCCATGACCCTCCCGCTCTCGCGCCGCGGGCTCGGTAGCGCGCTGCTCCTGGCCGGCGCCGCCAGGCAGGCCCGCGCGCAGACCGTCCCGAACCGGCCGATCCGCCTGATCGTCCCCTTCGCCCCGGGCGGCGGTGTCGATGCCACCGGCCGGATCGTGGCCGAGCATCTGGGGCCGGCCCTCGGCCAGACCGTGGTGGTTGAGAACCGGGCCGGCGCCGGCGGCGCCATCGGCGTCGATGCCATGGCGAAATCGCCGCCCGACGGGCAGACCATCGCCATCGTCAGCCCGGGTAACATCACCGCCGGGCCGGTGGTGCGCCCAACCCCCTATGACCCGCTGAGCCTCGGCTTCGTCAGCCGGGTGGTGCAGAGCCCGCTGCTGCTGGTGGCACGCCCCAGCCTGCCCGCCCAGGACCTGGCCGGCTTCATCGACCTGCTGCGGCGCCAGCCGGACGCCATCCGCTTCGCCTCCGGCGGCGTCGGCACCGGCACCCACCTGGCAGGCGAATTGCTGAACCTCCGCCTCGGCGTCCGCATGACGCATGTGCCCTATCGCGGCACCGGGCCGGCGCTGATCGACCTGATCGCCGGCAATGCCGACGTCTTCTTCAGCGACACCTCGGCCTGGCCGATGGTGCAGCAGGGGCAGCTCCGGCTGCTCGCGGTCAGCAGCATGGCGCGCTGGCCGCAGGCGCCGGAGGTGCCTTCGGTCGGCAGCCTGGTCGCGGATTTCGATATCGCCAACTGGTACGGCATCGTCGCCCCGCCCGGCACGCCGGCGCCGATCCTGGCCCGGCTCGCCGCCGAGATCGCGCGGCTGCTGGCGCTGCCCGCGGTGATCGAGCTGCTCGGCCGCCTGGGCTTCGAGGCCGCGCCGCTGCCGACCGAGGCCTTCGGGCGCTTCGTCCGCGCCGAGACCGCCACCTGGGCCGCCGTCGTGCGCGCGGCCGACATCAAGGCCGACTGATCCGCCCCGTGTCCATCACCCGATCCTCTTGCCACAGGCCCTCATGACCCAGACCGCACGTCTCGCCGTCGATATCGGCGGCACTTTCACCGATGTCGTCCTGCAGCTTCCAGACCGCTCGCTGTCGACCAAGATCCTGACCACGCCCGAGGCGCCGGAACGCGCGGTGCTGGACGGCACCCGGACGATCCTGGCGCAGGCCGGCCTGACCGCGGCCGACCTCGCGCTCGTCATCCATGGCACCACGCTCGCCACCAACGCGCTGATCGAACGCAAGGGCGCGCGTACCGCGCTGGTCACCACCGAAGGCTTCCGCGATTCCCTGGAAATCGCCTACGAGCACCGCTTCGAGCAATACGACCTCTACATGGAACGGCCGGAGCCGCTGGTCCCCCGTCCCTGGCGCCTGGAAGTACCGGAGCGCATGGCGGCCGATGGCGCCGTGCTGCTGCCGATGCGGGAGGAACGGCTCGCCGCCATCGGCGAACAGGTCGCCGCCGGCGGCATCGAGGCGCTGGCGATCTGCTTCCTGCATGCCTACCAGAACGCGGCGCATGAGATCCGCGCCAAGGAAATCCTCTCCCGCTATCTGCCGGCCGAGGTCATCGCGATCTCGAGCGAGGTCTGCCCCGAGATCCGTGAATACGACCGCACCTCGACCACCGTCGCCAACGCCTATGTGCTGCCGCTGATGGAAAGCTATCTGCGGCGGCTGGAGGAAGGGCTGCGCGCCCTCGGCTCCCGCGCGCCGCTGCTGCTGATCATGTCCTCGGGCGGCGTCACCACGGTCGATACCGCGCGCCGCTTCCCGATCCGCCTGGTGGAGAGCGGCCCGGCCGGCGGCGCCATCCTGGCCCAGTTCATCGCCGCCGAAAGCGGCATCGACCGCGCGCTGGCCTTCGACATGGGCGGCACCACCGCGAAGATCACCCTGATCGACGACATGAAGCCGCAGCAGGCACGGCATTTCGAAATCGCCCGCGCCGCGCGCTTCGTGAAGGGCAGCGGCATCCCGGTGCGCATCCCGGTGATCGACATGGTGGAGATCGGCGCCGGCGGCGGATCGATCGCGCGCGTCGACGGGCTCAACCGCATCACCGTCGGGCCGGACAGCGCCGGCTCGATGCCCGGGCCGGCCTGCTACGGCCGCGGCGGCACCCTGCCGACGGTGACCGACGCCGACCTGGTGCTGCACTGGATCGACCCGGCGCGCTTCGCCGGCGGCCAGATCGGCCTGCATCCGGCCGCCGCCGCCGCCGCTTGCACCGGGACGGTCGCCAACCCGCTCGGCATGGCGCCGGAGACGGCGGCACTCGGCATCACGGAGATCGTCACCGAGACCATGGCGAGCGCGGCGCGTGTGCATGCGGTCGAGAACGGCAAGGAGACGGCGGGCCGCACCATGATCGCCTTCGGCGGCGCCGCGCCGCTGCATGCCGCGCGCATGGCCCAGAAGCTCGGCATCGACCGGGTGCTGGTGCCGGTCGGCGCCGGCGTCGGCTCCGCGCATGGCTTCCTCGGCGCGCCGATCGGCTATGAGGTGGTGCGCACGCGACTGGTCAGCCTGAACGCCTTCGATGCCCCGCTGATCAACGACATCTTCGCCGCGATGCGCGCGGAGGCGGAGGCGGTGGTCCGCCTCGGCGCGCCCGGCGTCGCCCTGCAGGAGGTGCGCACCGGCTTCATGCGCTATCGCGGCCAGGGGCATGAGGTGCCCGTCACCCTGCCAGAAGGTCCCTATGCCGCCGACAGCGTGGACCCGTTCCGCGCCGCCTTCGAGGCGACCTATCACGCGCTCTATGGCCGTACGATCCCGAAGCTGGAGATCGAGGCGCTGACCTGGACGCTGTCGCTGGCCGAAGCGAGGCCGCTGCCCGCCCGCATCCCGGATCCGCCGCCGGCCGCGGCGCCGGCGCCATCCGGACGGCGCAGCCTGATCGACCCCGGCACCGGCACCGCGCTGGATGCGGCGATCTACGAACGCGCCAGCCTGCCCGCCGGCGCCCGCATCCAGGGCCCGGCGGTGATCGTGGAGGCCGAGACCTCCACCCTCGTGCCGCTGGGCTTCCAGGCCGGGCCCAATGCCGCCGGCCATATCCTGATCGAGAGGACCGCCCGATGAGCAACACGATCGGCGAGATCGAGATCCAGATCCTCTGGAACCGCCTGCTCTCGGTGGTGGAGGAACAGGCGCAGACCCTGGTCCGCACCGCTTTCAGCACCGCGGCGCGCGAAGCCGGGGACATCTCCGCCGGCGTCTTCGACATGCAGGGCCGCATGCTGGCCCAGGCGGTCACCGGCACGCCGGGCCACATCAACTCCATGGCCCGTTCCGTCGTGCATTTCCTGCACGACTTCCCGGCCGCAACGCTGAAGGACGGCGACGTCCTGATGACCAATGATCCCTGGAAGGGCACCGGCCATCTGTTCGACCTGACAGTGGTGACGCCGATCTTCCTGGACGGCCAGGCGGTCGCGCTGTTTGCCAGCACCACGCATGTGGTCGATATCGGCGGGCTCGGCGTCAGCGTCGAGGGCCGGCAGGTCTATCACGAGGGCCTTTACATCCCGCTGATGTACCTGGCCCGCGAAGGCCGCATGAACGAGGACCTGCTCGGCATGGTGCGCGCCAATGTGCGCGAGCCGGTGCAGGTGGTGGGCGACATCTACGCGCTGGTCGCCTGCAACGAGAAAGGCGGCGTCCGCCTGCTGGAGATGATGCGCGAATA
>DASYDR010000193.1:0-4437 GCA_036499545.1 Roseomonas sp.
GCAGATGGACATAGATCCAGGCGACCAGGTCGAAACCCGCATCCGGCCAGGCCCAACGCGTCAGGTCGGCGACCTGGGCATCGAGCGCCACGCCGCGCGCCGCCGCCAACGCCCGCGCCTTGGCGACGCCGACCGGCGACCAGTCGAGGCTGGTCACCGTGCAGCCCTGGCCGGCGAGCCAGACGCCGTTGCGGCCTTCGCCATCCCCCAGCGCCAGCACCCGCATCCCCGGCCGCAGCCGTGGCGCAAGCGACCGCAGATGCCGGTTGGGTTCAGCCCCGAAGGCGAAATCGCCGCCCGCGTAGCGCTGATCCCAGGCGCCGGCGTCGCTCATGCCGGCCGTCCGCCGGACGCGAGGCCGCGACGATCAGCGGAAGGCATTCTTCGCGGCGCGATAGGCGGCGAAGGTCGCCGCGTCATGGGCGCGCAGGAAGACATTGGCGCGCCGCTCCTCCCCCAACGTCGTCGGCACCGTGGCCTTGCCCGCGGCACGCAGCGCCGCGACCTCGGCCGCGCGGGCCTGCAGGTCGGCATTGTCCGGCTCGATCGACAGGCAGAAGCGGGCATTGTCGGCGGTGTATTCATGGCCGCAGCAGATCAGCGTCGCATCCGGCAGCGCCTTCAGCGGCTGGATGGCGTGGAACAGCTCTTCCGCGGTGCCCTCGATCGGGCGCCCGCAGCCCAGGCTGAACAGCGTGTCGCCGGCCAGCAGGATGCGGTCTTCCGGGAAGTGGAAGACGATATGGCCATGGGTATGGCCCGGCGTGTCGATGACCTCGGCCTTCGCGGCGCCGAAGCTGAATTCCTCGCCGGGCCGCAATTCGGCGTCGAGCGGCGGCAGGCGATGCGCGTCGGCGATGGCGCCGGCGATCTTCGCGTCCGGGAAGCGGGCCTTCACCGCGGCGACGCCATCGATATGGTCGCCATGGTGATGGGTCAGCAGGATCCAGTCGAGCCGGCCGCCGGCCGCCTCCAGCGCCGCGATCGCCGGCGCCGCCTCCCCGGGATCGCAGAGGCCGATGGTCCCGTCGCTGCCGCGCAGCAGCCAGGCGTAGTTGTCCTTGAGGCAGGGGATGGCGGTCGCGGAGAGGCTCATGCGGCGTGTCCCTTGATGGCGGCGGAGAAGGCTGGCTGAGGTCTACACGCTGGCCCCGCCGGCGCGAACCCGCTCAAGCCGGTTTGACCGGCCCGGCGCGGGCCGATGCCGTGGCCCGTGCATCCCGGCCCGCTTCCGCCCTATATCGGGGGCATGCAGACCGAGCTCCAGGGGCCAGGCGGATTCGCCCAGTTCTATGCCGGCCCGACCGGCCGCCTGGCCGCGCAGCTGCTGCGGGAGAGGCTGGCGGCGCTCTGGCCGGATCTCTCGGGGCAGGACGTGCTGGGGATCGGGCATGCCGCGCCCTATCTCGGCCTCTGGCATGGCCAGGCGCGGCGCTGCCTGGCGCTGGCGCCGGCCCAGCTCGCGCCGCCGGTGTCGTGGCCCTTCGCCGGCCCCTCCGCCACCCTGGTCGCGGAGGAGGAGCGGCTGCCCTTCCCCGATCTCGCCTTCGACCGGGTGCTGCTGGTGCATGGGCTGGAGGCGGCGGACAATGCCCGCCGCCTGCTGCGCGAAGCCTGGCGGGTGCTGAAGGATGACGGGCGGCTGCTGGTGGTGGTGCCGAATCGCCGCGGTCTCTGGGCGCATAACGAGAGCACGCCGTTCGGCCATGGCCAGCCCTATTCGCCGGGGCAGCTCGGGCGCCTGCTGGCGCGGCATCTGTTCCGGGTGGAGCGGCGCGACAGCGCGCTGTTCTTCCCCCCCTTCCGCGCCCGGCCCCTGCTGCGCACCGCGCGGCTGTGGGAAGGCGCGGGCCACGCGCTGTGGCCCGCGCGCTTCGCGGGCCTCGCGATCGCGGAGGCAGAGAAGGATGTCTTCGCCGCGCTGCCCGCGGGCAGCATCACGGTGCGGCGGCGCGTGGTGCGGCCGGTCGAGGCGGCCTACAGCTTCGGCCCGGATGATGGCGGCTCCGGCAGGGTTGCAAGCGGAGCGTCCGATTCAGACCTCCGGGCCATTCGGCCCTCCGGTCATCGGAACCTCGCAAGCGGAGCGTCCGATTCAGACCTCCGGGCCATTCGGCCCTCCGGTCATCGGACGCTCAGCCCCCGCGCCAGCAGCAGCGCCGGCACGCAGATCGCCCACATCGCCCAGAACACCGCGCCCCCCCATTCGGCATAGAGCTGCCCCGACAGCAGCGTCAGCAGCATGATGGCGAGCCCGGTGCCGAGGGAGGCGTGCAGCGTCTGTGCCGCGCCGGCCTCATTGGCCGGGATCGCTTCCGACAGCACCCGCATCGCCACCAGGTGCTGGGCGCCGAAGGTCAGGGCGTGCAGCGCCTGGGAGAAGACGAGCGCCGGCAGCCAGGTGGTCTCCGCCATGATCGCCCAGCGCACGAGCCCGGCGGCGGCGGCCAGCGTGCTGAGGCCGCGCCAGCCGAGCCGGGCCGCGACCGGCTTCGCGAACAGGAACAGCACGATTTCCACGACCACGCCTTCCGCCCAGAGCAGGCCGATCACCGTCGGCGAATGGCCGGCCGCGGCCCAATGGATGGCGCCGAAGGAATAGGCCGCCGCATGGCTGCCCTGGATCAATGCCGAAAGCAGCAGCAGCCGGCGGAACACCGGGATCGCCAGCGGCGCCAGCAGGCTGCCGCGCTGCCGGCCGCTGCGCGCGGCGCCGGCCGGCAGCATCAGGGTGGCGCCGGAAGCGACCAGCAGGGCGGCCGCGACGATCCAGGGAATGACCCCGATGCCGAAGCGCTGGACCAGCCAGCCGGCCAATATGGAGGCCAGGATGAAGGCGAAGCTGCCGACGCTGCGCACCCGGCCGTAGTCGAAAGCGCCGCTGCGCGCGGCGCCGACCGTCAGGCTTTCGCTCAGCGGAATGACCGGGGCGACGGCGGCACTGTAGAAAAGCTGCAGCGCCATCAGGGTGAAGAGCAGCCCGGCCGGCCCCGGGGCCAACAGGCCGAATCCCGCTTGGAAGCCAGCGGCGAGCAGCGCGCAGAGGGCCAGGACCCGCCTGATGCCATGGATATCGGCGACGCGGCCGAGGATGGGGCCGCTGATCAGCCGTGCCAGCGATCCGGCGAACAGCACCGCGGCGATACCCTGTGGCGACAGCCCCGCGGCCGCCAGGAAGGGCGGGAAAAAGGGCATCGTCGTGCCGATCGCCGCGAACATGGCGGACAGCAGCAGGGCGAAAGGCAGGGCGGCGCGCACGGGGGCCGCACCCTGCCCGAGCCACCGGGGGTTGGGAAGCGCCGGTTGCCAAGCGCGCCCGCCCGTGCGACGCAATCCCCGTATGGCGGACCACACCCCCCCGATGACCAATTTCCAGATGTTCCAGCCGCGCGTGCGCGCCGTGCTGGGCCCCACCAACACCGGCAAGACGCATCTCGCGATCGAGCGGCTGCTCGCGCATGCCTCCGGCATCATCGGCTTCCCGCTGCGCCTGCTGGCGCGCGAGAACTATGATCGCATGGTGGCCGCCAAGGGCGAGCGCAACGTGGCGCTGATCACCGGGGAGGAGAAGATCATCCCCCCCGAGGCCAAGTGGTTCGCCTGCACGGTGGAAGCCATGCCGCTCGACCGCCGGGCGGAATTCGTGGCGGTGGACGAGATCCAGCTCTGCGCCGACCCCGATCGCGGCCACGTCTTCACCGACCGCCTGCTGAACGCGCGCGGCATGGTCGAGACCATGTTCATGGGCGCCGAGACCATCCGCCCGCTGCTGACCCGGCTGGTGCCGGGCATCGAATTCGACACCCGCACCCGCATGTCCCAGCTGACCTATGCGGGGCCGGCGAAGCTGACGCGGCTGCCGGCGCGCAGCGCCGTCGTCGCCTTCAGTGCTGCCGAGGTCTATGCGATCGCCGAGGCGATCCGGCGCCGGCGCGGCGGCTGCGCGGTGGTGATGGGGCGCCTGTCGCCCCGCACCCGCAACGCGCAGGTGGCGCTCTATCAGAATCGCGAGGTCGACTTCCTGGTGGCGACGGATGCCATCGGCATGGGCCTCAACATGGATGTCGACCACGTCGCCTTCGCGGCGCTGCAGAAGTTCGACGGCCATCGCGTGCGCGCGCTGGAAGCGCAGGAAGCGGCGCAGATCGCCGGCCGCGCCGGCCGCGGCATGCGCGACGGCACCTTCGGCACCACCACCGAGTGCCCGCCGCTGACCGACGACGTTGTGGAGGCGGTCGAGGCACATAATTTCGACGCTCTCGACGTGCTGTGCTGGCGTAACGGCGACCTCGATTTCTCCGGCATCGATGCGTTGCTCGACAGCCTGAGCGCGGCGCCGCCAAGGCCTGGTCTGGTGAAGGGCAACGACGCCTCCGACCTGGAAACGCTGGTCGCCTTGTCGCGCGACCCGGAGATCCGCGGCATGGCGCAAGGCCG
>DASYDR010000194.1:0-13791 GCA_036499545.1 Roseomonas sp.
GTGGTGGCTGCGGCGCGCGGTGCCGGAAAGCCCGCGCTGGCTCGCCTCTCGCGGCCGGCTCGAGGAAGCGGATCGCATCACCACCGCGCTGGAACAACGGGTGCGGGCGCAATATGGCCGGGACCTGCCGCCGCCCTTGCCGCCGGCGCCGCCGCCGGTGCGCGGCCGCTTCATGGACATCTTCGGCGGCATCTATCGCAACCGCACGATCATGCTGGTGATTTTCAACATCTTCCAGACGGTCGGCTTCTACGGCTTCGCCAACTGGGTCCCGACCCTGCTGATCAGCCAGGGCATCGATGTCACCCGCAGCCTGGAATACACTTTCATCATCGCGATCGCCTCGCCTTTCGGACCGCTGCTCGGCTACCTGATGGCGGACAGCTTCGAACGGAAATGGCAGATCGTCGCCGCGGCCGCCGGCATCGGCATCTTCGGCCTGGGCTTCGCCTATGTGCGCGACACCACCCTGCTGATCGGCTTCGGCGTGCTGCTGACACTGTCGAGCAACCTGCTCTCCTTCGCGTTCCACGCCTATCAGCCGGAACTGTACCCGACCCGCATCCGCGCCATGGCGGTGGGCTTCGTCTATTCCTGGAGCCGGCTGTCCGCGGTGTTCACCGCCTTCGTGATCGCCTTCTTCCTCGGCCATTTCGGCACGATGGGCGTCTTCGCCCTGATCGCGGGCAGCATGCTGATCGTCGTGCTGGCGGTCGCCCTGATGGGGCCGCGCACGCGCGACCTGCCGCTGGAGCGGATCTCGCATTGAGAGCATGCCGGACCTGGCATGTAATCAAGCTTCCATTCTGCCGATCATGTCGAGAAACTGCGCAGGGCGCAGCACCCGGATCCCGCGCCAGGGATCCAGCGTCAGCAGATCCGCATCACCCGAAATGACGACGGCTGCGCCGGCCGCGAGCGCCAGTTCGAGATAGCAATTATCCTTGGCGTCCCGGCAATCCACCACCTTCTCCTTGGGTTCGACCCAAAGCGCGGCGGCCGCCAGCAGTTCCAGGATCTCTTGCCGCCGATCCGCCGTAAGGACCCGGGCAAACTTCGGTCTGGTCAGGACTTCGGCGATTTCCCGGTGAACCGCTTCCGACAGGGCGATGCACCCCTTTCGCCGCGCCGCCACCACGGCGCGTCGCGGCACACCATCCGGGCTCAGTGCGGCGGAGACGACTGTATTCGCATCGATCACGTAGATGCTCAGCCGCGCCGCTCCGCGTTGTGAGCAGTGAGTTCGGCGGCGATATCCGCCTCGGTCAGGCCGGCTTCCCGCGCTTCGGTAGCCGTACGCTCCAGGAGTGTGCTCAGGGGATCATCGGCGCCTGGCCGGACCAGTCGATCGATGAGGCGCCCCACCGCCTCCCGGCGGCGCGCGTCCGATAAGGCGGCCGCAGTTGCTTCTTCGACGGGGATCTCGACCTTCGCTATCTGATTCACGCTCGGACTCCCGATCGGGCAGTGCACTTTAGCAGATGCCGATCGGGAAATCAGCCGGTCGTCAGCCTCGTCGGATCGATTTCGTACCGAGGCCGAGCACTTCCGCTTACTCCGCCGCGCGCGTCAGCGGCGAACCGCCCAGCAGCGGCACCGCGCCCGGCAGGTCGGCGCCGTGCCAGAGCTGGGTCAGCACCGCCTTGGCTGCCGCGTCGCCCACCGCCGGCGCGCTCAGCTCCATGAACTTGTCCGACAGGTCGTCATCCGACAGCGGCGCATCGGGGTCGCCCTTGCGGGTCGGCTGGTGGCGGGTCAGCACGCGGCCATCGGCCAGGGTGATCGCCACCTTGGCGCTGCGCGCATCCGGGAAGGCGGCCTCGCATTCGGGATCGATCGCGACGGTCACCTTCGGCATCAAGGCGCGGATCGCCGGATCGGCCAGCCGCTCCGGCTCGAAGGCCGATAGCCGCACGCCGCCATGCAGCAGCATGGTCGCGACCGTGAACTGGGTCGAGAAGCGGCAATCCTGTTCGGTCCGTGCAGTCGGCCGGTCGCAGACATCCTTGGTGGCGCGGTAGCCGCCGACCGTGACGCCGGTCACCTCGTTCGCCTTGAAGCCGGCTTCCCGCTGCAGGTCGCGCACCGCGTCCAGCGCCGCGAAGATATGCCCGCAGCAGCCATGGTTCTTGAAGGTCATGTCGGTGATCGCGAAGGGCTTGCCGATATTGGCCAGCGCCTTCTCCCACTTGCCGGTATCCTCGCTGGTGGCGGCGGCGAAGCCGGCCGGCCCGTGCAGCACGTCCAGCGCGCCGGTCATGCCATGCGCCGCGGCCATCGCCGCCATCGCGCCGGCTTCGGCGGCGTGGCCCGGATGCAGCGGCTTGCTCATGCCCTCGCCACGGAAGGCCTGCTGCAGCCCGCTCGCCATGGTGGCGGCGGTCGCGATGGCGTGCGCGGTGCGTTCGGCATCGGAGCCGAGCAGGATGGACACCGCGGCGGCGGCGCCGAAATTCCCGATCGTGCCGGTGGTGTGCCAGTAGCGGTAATGGCTGGGCTGCACCGCGACGCCGATACGGGCGCCGACCTCATAGCCGCCGGCCAGCGCACGCAGCAGGCTCGGCATGCCGGTGCGCTTGGACTGCGCCATGGCGAGCGCCGCGGCGATGGTCGGGCAGCCCGGGTGATAGATCGCATAGCGGTAGATATCGTCGAATTCGACGGTGTGGCTGGCGGTCCCGTTGATCAGCGCCGCATGCCGCACCGGCACGCGCTTGCCGGTGACGTAGCAGACCGCGCCGCCGCCGCCGCGCGTCTCATCTTCCAGCGCCGACGCCAGCAGCGTGGCGGGCGGGCGGGACGCGCCGGACAGCACATTGGCGAACCAGTCGACCAGGGCGCGGCGGGCGTGGTGCTCGATCTCGGGCGTCAGCGCGGCGTCGTGCCAGCTCGCGGCGTGTTCGGCCAGGACGAGAAGCGGGTTCATGCTTCAGTTCCTCCGCGGCAGGACTTCAGGGTTCACGACACTATCCGGATCGAGGCGGCCAGCGAAGCATTCCAGCACGCTCTCCGCGCAACTCATCGCCATCCGGCGCATGCTTTCCGCCGTGCTCGCGGCCGCGTGCGGCGTCAGGATGACATTCGGCAGCTGGGTCAGCGCGGTCTGCGCCTGCACCGGCTCCTCATAGAAGACGTCGAGGCCGGCGGCGCCGACCTGGCCCGACTTCAGCGCGGCGGCCAGCGCGTCCTCCACCACCAGCGTGCCGCGGGCGGTGTTGATCAGGAAGGCACCGCGCTTCATCTTCGCCAGGAAGGCGGCATCGACCATGTTGCGCGTCTCGGCGTTGGACGGCAGGTGCAGGGTCACCACATCGGCCGACGCCAGCGCTTCGTCGATGTCGTCGACCGGCGTATGGCCCAGGCCGCGGATGGTGTTGCGCGGCACCTTCGGGTCGCTGACCAGGATCTTCATGTCGAAGGCAGCGGCCCGCTTCGCGACGCGGGTGCCGATGCGGCCGAAGCCGATGATCAGCAGGGTGCGGCCGGCGAGATCGAAGGTCGGCAGTTCCGGCACCGCGCCCCAGATGGGCTTGCGCATATTCGCGTCATAGCCGGTGGTGCGGCGCGCGACGGAGAGCATCAGCATCATCGCGTGCTCCGCGACGCTGACGGCATTGGCTTCCGGCGTGATGGTCAGCGGGATGCCGCGCTCGTTCAGTGCCGGCACGTCGACGGCGTCGTAGCCGACGCCATGCCGCGCCACGAGGCGCAGGTTCGGCGCGGCGGCGATCACCTCCCGCGTGATCGGCGTCAGGCGGACGATGATCGCCTCTGCCTTCGGCAGCGCCGCGGCGCGGGCTTCGGGGGTGTCATCGGGGATCTCGACGGTGCAGCCGGCGTCGCGCAGCGCCTGGATGGCATCGGGGTGGATCGGTCGCATGCAGACGACGTGCGGCATAATCTGAGGTTCCTGATGGTACTATTCGGCGCTGGCGCCGGAGATCCGCACGAGTTCGGCCCATTTCGGGATCTCGGCGGCGATGAAACGGGCGAATTCCTCGGGGCCGCTGCCAACCGGCTCGCTGCCCTGCTGCGCCAGGCGGTCGCGCATCTCCGCGGTGCGCAGCGCGGCCTGGGTTTCCTGGGCGTAGCGGCGCACGGCATCGGGCGGCGTGCCGGCCGGTGCCAGCAACCCGTTCCACAACGCGACCTCATAGCCTGGCAGCGTCTCGGCCATGGTGGGCGTCTGCGGCAGCAGGGGGGAACGGCGGGTGGTGGTGATCGCCAGCGCGCGCAGCCGGCCGCTGCGCACATGCTCGATCACCTCGACCAGCGGGCTCGCCATGAACTGGATCTTGGCGCCGATCAGGTCGGTCACCGCCGGGGCGCCGCCGCGATAGGGCACATGCTGCACATCGATGCCGGCCTTGGCCGCGAACAGCGCGGCCGCCAGATGCTGGGAGGTGCCGGGGCCGGCGCTGCCGTAGTTCAGCGTGCCGGGCCGCGCCTTGGCCAGCGCGATCAGCTCCGCCGGTGTGTGCGCCGGCACGTCCGGATGCACGACGAACAGATTAGGGATGAAGGCGACCTGGCTGATCGGCGCGAAGTCGCGCAGCGGATCGAAAGGCAGGTTGCGGTAGAGCGCCGGGTTGGTGGCATGGGTGGAACTGGTGGAGAACAGCAGCGTGTGCCCATCGGGCGCGGCGCGGGCCACCACCTCGGCGCCGATATTGCCGCCGGCGCCGGCCCGGTTCTCCACCACCACGGATTGGCCCATCCGCTGGGTCAGCGCCTCCGCCACCAGCCGGGCGGTGAGGTCGGAACTGCCGCCGGCCGCGAAGGGCACGATCATGCGCACCGGGCGCTGCGGTGCCCAGTCACCCTCGCGGCAGGTACGGCAGGAAGGCTGCGCGAGGGCAGGGAAGGGAGCGGCCGCCAGGGCCGCCAGAAGACCACGACGACGCATCGGACGCTCCCTTTCGTTCCGCTTCCCGCGGCTTCAGGCCAGGTGGGCGGCCGGGCCCATGACCGCTTCACGCATGCGCGCCTGCAGGAAGGCGCCTTCGCGCGGCGGCAGCACCAGCGGCAGGCTGCTCTCGTCGATCTTGGCCAGCGCGAAGAGCGGCCCGCCGCCGGCATGGATCGCCGCGCGCAGGCCCGGCACCTCCTCCGGCTTCGTCACCAGCATGGTGCGGGCGATGCCGGCGGCGCGGGCCATGCCCACCAGGTCGACGCCGTGCTTGGTCGCCGTCTCCTGCATGCCGGTCTCGCCGTAATGCTCGTTGTCCTGCACCAGGATGGACAGGTTGGCCGGGCGCTGCACCGCGATGGTGGCGAGCGCGCCGACGCCCATCAGCATCTCGCCGTCGCCGGTGATGACCAGGACCTTGCGGGAGGGCTGCGCGAGCGCGAGGCCGAGGCCGATCATCGCCGCCCCGCCCATGCCGCCCCAGAGCGGCAGGTTCTCCGCGCAATCACCGACCGCGGTGATGTCCCAGGCCGGGGCGCCGAGCCCCGCGATGACCAGCATGCCGCCGCGATCCTCGAGGACCGCCTTGACCAGTTCGCGCCGGTGCAGCTTGCCGGATGTGCCGAGTGCGACCATGGCCTCAGTCCTTTCCGAAGGTCTTGGCGCCGAGCAGGCGCTGGCCGAGCAGCGTCGCGGTCGGGCGGAAGGTGTTGAACGCCATGCGGATGGTGGCGTCCACGGTGGCCACCACGTCCTCGGCCCGGTCGGCGCGCTTGACCAGGGTGCCCATCGCCTCCAGTACCGTCTGGGTGGCGTCGCCCATGGCGATCTGGGCCGGGTTGAATTCCCCGAAATCGCCGCGCATCGTCACGATCATCGGCATCGGTGTGCGATGGATGGCCGAGAGCGACAGCATGTTGATGCAGTTGCCGACGCCGGAGGACTGCATGAGCAGCACGCCGCGATCGCCGCCGAGCCAGGCGCCGGCGAGCATCGCGATGCCCTCCTCCTCGGTCGTCAGGGTCACGACCGTCATCTCGTTATCGGCCAGGCAGCGGCGGATCAGCCGGGAATGACCGGCATCCGGTACCAGCGCCACCTGGCGGATATTGTGGAGCTTGAGCAGGTCGTAGATCCGGTCGGGCCAGTCCGCGGCCACGCCCGGACGCGCCTCAATAGTGTCTCGGTCCATGGTTTCCTCACTTCGCGGCCGGAGCATCGGCCGGGACGGGGATGCTGGCAAGCCGGGCCGGACCGGGCCATTCTGTGCTTGCCTGGGGGTCGCATGGGTTACGCGCATGATATCGGCGGCACGCGCTATCGCTTCGACGACCTCGCGGCGCTGCTGGCGCGCGCCACGCCGCCACGCTCGGGCGATGCCCTGGCCGGGGTCGCGGCGGCCAGCGCCGCGGAGCGGGTCGCGGCGCAGCGCGCCCTGGCCGATCTGCCGCTGAAGACCTTCCTGGCCGAGGCGGTGATCCCCTACGAAGCCGATGAGGTGACCCGGCTGATCCAGGACCGCCACGATCCGCTGGCCTTCGCCCCGATCGCCCATCTGACGGTGGGCGGCTTCCGCGACTGGCTGCTGGGGGAAGCGGCGGACAGCGCCGCGCTGGCGGCGCTGCGCCCCGGCCTGGTGCCGGAAATGGCGGCGGCCGTCAGCAAGATCATGCGCATCGCCGATCTGGTGACGGTCGCCGCGAAGTGCCGGGTGACGACGCGCTTCCGCAACACCATCGGCCTGCCTGGGACGCTGTCGATCCGGCTGCAGCCGAACCACCCGACCGATGATCCGCGCGGCGTCGCCGCTTCCGTGCTGGACGGGCTGCTGCTCGGTGCCGGGGACGCGGTGATCGGGGTCAATCCGGCGACCGACAATGTCGAGGCGGTGATGCGCCTGCTGGAGATGCTCGACACCGTGCGGGACCGGTTCGCGATCCCGACCCAGAGCTGCGTGCTGTCCCATGTCACCACCACCCTGCTGGCGATGGAGCGCGGCGCGCCGGTCGACCTGGTGTTCCAGTCGATCGCGGGGACGGAAGCCGCCAATCGCGGCTTCGGCGTCTCCCTGGCGCTGCTGGCGGAAGCGCGGGACGCGGCGCTGGCGCTGCGGCGCGGCACGCTCGGCCAGGATGTGATGTATTTCGAGACCGGGCAGGGCAGCGCGCTGTCGGCTGAGGCGCATCACGGCGTCGACCAGCAGACGCTGGAAGCACGGGCCTATGCGGTGGCGCGCGCCTTCTCGCCGCTGCTGGTCAATTCGGTGGTCGGCTTCATCGGCCCGGAATACCTGTTCGACGGCAAGCAGATCATCCGCGCCGGGCTGGAAGACCATTTCTGCGGCAAGCTGCTCGGCCTGCCGATGGGGGTGGATATCTGCTACACCAACCATGCCGAGGCCGATCAGGACGACATGGACACCCTGTTGACCCTGCTCGGCGTCGCGGGCGTCACCTACATCATGGGCGTGCCGGGCGCGGATGACGTGATGCTGGCCTATCAGTCGACCTCCTTCCATGATGGGCTCTATGCGCGGGACGTGCTGGGCCGGGCACCGGCGCCGGAATTCGCCGCCTGGATGCACCGCATGGGCATCGGCAAGGGGCAGGCGATTCCGGCCGCGCTGTCGCCGGCGCTGATCGGCCTGACATGAACCCGCCGCTGCGCTGGCAGGATCTGCGGCGTTTCACCCAGGCCCGCGTCGGGCTTGGCCGTGCCGGGCATGCGCTGCCGACCGCGGCCCATCTCGATTTCCAGGAAGCGCATGCGCGGGCGCGGGATGCGGTGTGGTCGGCGTTCGATGCCGCGCGGCTGGCCACCGATTGCGCCGGCTTCGGCGTGCCGGTGCGGCGGGTCGCCAGCCTGGTGCGCGACCGGCGCGAATTCCTGCTGCGCCCCGATCTCGGCCGCCGTATCGCGGAGCCCGACAGGGCGCGGCTCATGGCGGAGGCTGTGCCGGGGCGCATCGCGGTGATCGTCGCCGACGGGCTCTGCGCGGAAGGCGTGCAGCGGCACGCGCCGACCCTGCTCGCGCATCTGCTGCCGGCCCTGGATGCTGGTGCCATCATCGTCGCGGAACAGGCGCGGGTGGCGCTGGGCGATGCGGTGGGGGAAGCGTTGCAGGCCGCGGCGGCGGTGGTGCTGATAGGGGAACGGCCCGGGCTGTCGGCCACCGACAGCATCGGGGCCTATATCACCTGGGCGCCGCGCCGCGGCCGCACCGACGCGGAGCGCAACTGCATCAGCAACATCCGCCCCGCCGGGCTCGGCTTCGGCGATGCCGCGGCGAAGATCCTGTGGCTGCTTGCCGCCGCCCGGGCGCTGGGCGCGACCGGCGTCGCGCTGAAGGATGCGATGCCGGCTGCTATGCTGCCGGCACCATGATCCAGGTCACCAACCGCATCGCCCTCGACCCGCGCGAGATCGAGGAACGCTTCCTGCGCGCCTCCGGTCCCGGCGGCCAGAACGTCAACAAGGTGGAGACGGCGGTCGAGCTGCGCTTCGACGTGCTGAACTCGCCGAGCCTGTCGGACGCGGTGAAGGCGCGGTTGGCGACCCTGGCCGGGCGGCGGATGACCAAGGAAGGCGTGCTGGTCATCAACGCCCAGCGCCACCGCACCCAGGACCGCAACCGGGAGGATGCGATGGAACGCCTGCTGGAGCTGATCCGCGAAGCCGCCATTCCGCCCCCGCCACCGCGCCGGCCGACCAAGCCGACCAAGGGCTCGCAGCGCCGCCGCATGGACAGCAAGACCATGCGGGGCGCGGTGAAGAAGCTGCGCGGCTCCGCCTCCGACGATTAGACCAGGGTGCGTTCGCAAGCGCTCACGCATCCTGCTCCGGAGCTTTGTCTGATCGCGCGATTCACGGTTTTCGGTGAGTCCACCTCAACCGATCACAGTCTAACCGTGGAGCAGCTGGCCGCCATCGACGACGATGGTCTGGCCCGTCACCCAGCGCGCGAGCGGGGAGGCCAGGAACAGCGCCACATCGGCGACCTCCTCCGGCTCGCCCATGCGGCCGAACGGGATCTTGGCCAGGGTATTGGGATAGAGCGGCTCACCCGACAGGCGCCGCTTCTCCCAGCTGCCGCCGGGGAATTCGATGGAGCCCGGCGCCACGGCGTTCACCCGCACGCCATCCTTCGCGAAGGCCGCCGCCTGGCTCTGCGTGTAGTTGATCAGCAGCGCCTTCACCGCGGCATAGGCGGGCGTGCGCAGCGACGGCTTGTAGCCGGAGATCGAGCTGACATTGACGATGGCGCCGCGCGTGAGCTTCAGGTAGGGCGCCGCGGCGCGGCTGGCCCGCACCGTCGCCATCACGTCGACGGAAAGCCCCGCCGCCCAGCCTTCCTCGGTATCCGGGCCGCCGAAGCCGGAGGCATTGTTGATCAGCACGTCGATGCCGCCGAGCGCATCGGCCGCGGCGGCGACCCAGGCGGTGACGGCGGCGCCGTCACCCAGGTCGCAGGCGGTGGCGACGGCGCGGACCCCGCAGGCGGCGATCGCCTCCCGCGTCGCATCCAGCGGGCCCTGGCTGCGGGCGCAGATCGCGACATCGGCGCCGGCCTGGGCGAAGCCGAGCGCGATGGCGCGGCCGATGCCGCGGCTGCCGCCAGCGACCAGGACGCGCTTGCCGGTGAATTCAAAGGACATGGAGAACCCCGTTCCGTGACGTCGGCGACCCTAGGCCCGCCACGGGACGTTCACAATGCGTTCCGGACGGCACGAGACGTGCCATCGCCCGCGCTCTCTCCAGGCAGCAAAGGGGTGCGCACGCGCCGATCAAAGGGCTTCCGCTAGCCGTGCCGCTGGGTGTCCGGCATTGTCTTTCGTAAGACATAGTGCATCAATAAGCGCACAGGGCGCTGACGCGGGCCGGCGGCACCCAGGGAAAGGGCAGGGACGGAATGACAGCTCCGGTGACGTCGTCGACAGGGATCGCTCCAGGCATCCGCCCCTTGCCGCGCGCCCGGCCCGCGTCCCGGCAGGTCGATCCGCAGGGGATACAGGCCTTCCTGGATGCCGTGGCCGCGGATGGGCTCGAGCTGCACGGATTGATGGTGTTCCGTGCCGGCGCCGTCGTCGCCGAAGGCTATTGGGCCCCCTATGCCGCGCCGCGCCCGCACATGCTGCATTCGGCGGTGAAGAGCTGGACCGCCGCGGCGGTTGGCCTCGCCGTCGCGGACGGCCTGCTCACCCTCGAGGACAAGGTCGTCGGCTTCTTCCCGGAGCATTGCCCCAGCGAGATCAGCCCGAACCTGGCGGCGATGACCATCGAAGACCTGCTCACCATGCGGTCCGGCCACGCGACCGGGATCTCGGGCGGGGAGTGGCGCTCGCTGCGCGAAAGCTGGGTCGCGGCCTTCCTGCAGGAGCCGGTGCCGTTCCGGCCGGGCGAGGAATTCATCTACAGCAGCGGCTCCAGCTACATGCTGTCCGCCATCGTCTCCCGGGTCACCGGCCGGCGCATCCATGCGTATCTGGCGGAGCGCATCTTCCATCCGATCGGCGCGGGTCCGGGCAGCTGGGACCTGTCTCCCGAAGGCTACAACCCCGGGGGCAACGGTCTCAGCTGCACGCTCGAGGACATGCTGAAATTCGGCGTGCTGCATCTGCAGGATGGCGTCTGGGCGGGCCAGCGGCTGCTGCCGGAAGGCTGGGTCGCCAGGGCGACGCGGAACCATGTGCGCGAGGCCTGGATGGCGCCGCTGGACGGCAAGCGCTTCATCGCGCGCGATGCGATGCCGGCCGCGGCCGTCGAACGGCGGGAAGGCTATGGGTATCAGTGGTGGATGACCGCGGATGGCGGCTATCGGGCCTCGGGCCTGTTCGGCCAGCAATGCATCGTGCTGCCACGCCATGACGCAGTGATCGCCGTGACCGCCGGCCTGCCCACGCCCGAACCGCGGCTGCTCGCGCATCTCTGGCAGCATGTCGTACCGGCCCTGGGCAGGGCCGCGCCGGGGGCCGGGGCGACGGAAGACGCGCTCTTCGACAGGCTGGGCCGCCTCGCCCTGCCGCTCCCGGCCGGGACGGCCCGAAGCCCCGTGCAGGCCATGATCGGCGGCCGCCGCTTCGCCATGGCACCGAACGAGGCGGGCGTGACCGCGGTGGCATTCGCGTTCGCCGGGGATCGCTGTGATGTCATGCTGGAGGATGCGCGCGGGGTGCATCGGATCACGGCCGGGTTCGGGGCGCCGGTCGAGGGCGAGACGACGATGTCCGGCGCGATGCTCCACCACGCCTATGAGCCCGACCGGCTGCGGGTCGTCGCCTCCGCCACCTGGCTCGACGCGCATCGGCTCTGCATGACTTGGCGCTTCGTCGAGACGGCCTTCTGCGACACGGTGACGTGCCACTTCGACGGCCAGGCGCTGCGGCTCGAGCGCCGGGTCAACACCAATGCCGGCCTGACCGCGCTGCCACCCATTGCCGGCGCCATGGCGTGACGGTCGGGTTGCGCCACGACCCGGCGACGAGCGACTTCCGTGCGATGGCCGAGCTCGATACCTGGCTGGCACGGCAGTCCGAGCCGGTGCTGGAGCCGGAGCTGCCGATCATCGACCCGCATCAGCATTTCTGGCGGCGCGCCCTGGGCGACTACCTCCCCGACGCCCTGCTGGCGGATGCCGCGGGTCAAAGGGTCATCGGCACGGTCTTCATCGAGTGCAGGACCGCCCATCGCCAGACAGGGCCGGACGCGATGCGCCCGGTCGGCGAGACCGACTTCGTGGTCGAAACCACCGCCGGCGCGCCGCCCTGGCTCGCGGCGGGGGTCGTCGGTTTCGCCGATCTCACGCTGGGGCCGCGGGTCCGCCCGGTCCTGGAAGCGCAGATCGCGGCCGGGCGAGGCCGGTTCCGCGGCATCCGGCATCCGCTCCGCTGGGAGGCGACGGGGATCGGCATGTATGGCCGCCAGCATCCGGCCGGGCTGGCACTCGACCTCGATTTCCGCCGGGGCTTCGCCGAGCTGGCGCCGCTGGGGCTGAGTTTCGACGCCTGGCTCTTCCATACGCAGCTCGGGGAGCTGCTGGATCTGGCGCGGGCCTTCCCTGAGACCACGATCATCGTGAACCATGGCGGCGGGCCGCTCGGCGTCGGGCGGCATGCCGGGCGGCGGCAGGAGATCTTCGGTCTCTGGCGGGAACGCATCGCCGCCCTCGCCGCCTGCCCCAACCTTGTCATGAAGGTCGGCGGCTTCGGCATGCTCTATGCCGGCTTCGACTTCCATGCGGCAACGGCGCCACCGGATTCGGCCGCGCTGGCCGTCGCCTGGCGGCCCTATGTCGAGACATGCCTGGAGCACTTCGGGCCCGGGCGCTGCATGTTCGAGAGCAACTTCCCGGTCGACCGCCAGAGCTGCAACTACCGCGCCCTCTGGAACGCCTTCAAGCGGCTGACGGCCGGGCTGCCGGCCGAGGAGCGGGCGGCGCTGTTCCACGGCACCGCGGCCCGCGTCTATCGCCTGGAAGAGGCGGCGCCCGGCTGAAGGTCAGGCGGCCGGGTGCGGGTAGGGCATGGCCTGCGCGATCCGCAGATGCCGGCGCATCACGGCGGCCGCGATCTCGCGTTCGCCATCCTCGAGCCGGTCGAGGATCTCCATGTGCTCCGCATGGTTGGCGCGGACGCGCCCGAAGCCGTGCTGCCAATTGTAGTTGGGCAGGCGGCGCAGGCGGTTCTGACGCTGGATCGCCGCATGAAAATGCCGGTTGCCCGAGGCGGCGGCGATGCCTTCGTGGAAATCGGCGTTCATCTCGAAGAAGGCGATGCTGGAGGTCGCCGTCCAGGGCGCGGACAGGATGGCGGCATGGCGTTCGCGCATCGCGGCGGCCCAGCCGGGCGGCAGCGCGAAGCCGGGCGTGAGGATCGCGGCGGGCTCCACGACGAGGCGGAACTCATAGCTCTCCCGCCGCGCCATCTCGTCCCAGCGGTTCAGGAAGCGCCAGCCATAGCCGGGCTTGCGCTCCATCATGCCCATGTCGGCCAGCAGCACCAGCGCGTTGCGCACATCCTGGCGGGTCACGCCATGGCGCCGCATCAGCTCCGTCTCGGAGATTTCGTCGCCGAGATGCGCGTCGTCGCGGTCCCGGGCGATGCGCAACAGGAGCTGCTTGACCGGATCCTCCGGCGCGCCCGCGGCCGGCGGCGCATCCGGCCTGGCGAGCAGGACCATGCCGCGGTTCGGCCGATGCGCCAGGAATCCGCCGGCCGCGAGCTGCGCGAGCGCCGCCCGGATCGGGGAACGGGAGACAGCGAGCCGCCGGGCCAGCTGGTTCTCGTTGAGCCTTTCGCCCGGCTGCAGCGCATCCTCATGGATCAGCCGGGCGATGCGATCGACCAGGTCCTGCTGGAGGCGGGTCGCCGAGGCTTCGATCTTTTCGCTTGATTGGGTCATTGTTGAATGAAATACAATCTGTTCGAAGGTCACGCGCCGCAGGGGACAGACGCGACCATAAGGCCTTCACGGGAACGCCGACACGGCAAACCAAAGCGTGGCCGGGAGTGAGGTCGATGAAGAGACGGGGGTTTCTGCAGGGGCTCGGGCTGACCGCCGGCCTGGCCATGCCCGCGACGCTGCGTGCCGCCGGCCAGACGACCTTGCGCTTCGTGCCGCAGACCGACCTGGCCATTCTCGACCCCATCGTGACCACGGCCTTCGCGACCCGCAACCACGCCTACATGGTCTTCGACACGCTCTACGGCATGGATGCGGGCTTCCAGCCGCAGCCGCAGATGGTCGCGGGCCATCGGGTCGAGAATGACGGGCTGCTCTGGGAACTCACGCTGCGCGACGGGCTGTTCTGGCATGACGGCGCACCCGTCCTCGCCCGCGACTGCGTCGCGAGCATTCGCCGCTGGGCCCGGCGGGACCCCTTCGGC
>DASYDR010000195.1:0-10236 GCA_036499545.1 Roseomonas sp.
GGACAAGGTACCCGAGAGAGAGCGGATCGAGGCGCCGCCGCTTGTGCCGCTGATATCCAGCGTGCCATCCACCTGCACCCCGCTTGATGCCGCGATGCTGCCCACGACGCCCAGCGGATGGGTGCCAAGTGCCAAGAACGCGTCGGCGGCGATGGTGGTGGCGCCGGTATAGGTATTGACGCCGGTCAGCGTCTCCGTGCCGCCTGTGATGGAAAGCCCGCCGCTGCCCTGAATCACGCCACGGAAGGTCTCAGAGGCGTCGGTCAGGGTCAGTGTCCGGGCGCCGAGATTGACGACGCCGCCGCTCCCGACAAGGAGGCCTGCCGAAAGGCTGGTGATCTCGGCACCGGCGGTGGTCGCCGAGATGTCCAGCGTACCGGTATCGACCACCAGCACAGGCGACAGGGCGATGCTGCCGGCGCCCTTCAACGCCAGGGTGCCCCCGATGATGGCGGTCACGCCGGTATAGCTATTGACGGCGGTCAGGGTGGTGGTGCCGGGGCCATCGACGGTCACCGCCAGTGTGCCCTGCACGGCGCCCTGGACGAGGATATCGCCGGCGCCGCCCAGGCTCAGGGTGGCCGGCGGCGGTGACGCCGTGGTGATCGGCCCCGCCAGGGTCAGGGTGCCGGCATCCGACTGGATGCGCGCGGTGCCGGACGCGACGGAGATCGCACCCAGCACGGTGTTGTTTCCGGCGCCGTTGAGAAGCGTGGCATTGTTCGGCAGCGTGATCTGCTGCTCCTGCAGGGCGATGCCGCCGGTCAGCAACAGCGCACCGCCGCCCTCGACAGTCGTGCCGCCGCCCGGATCGCCCAGGGCGTTGTCGCTGCCCACGGTCAGCTGCACGCCCGCGCCGATCGTGGTGGGGCCAAGATAGGTATTCTCGCCGGTGAGCACGATGCGCGCCAGCGGCGCGGGGCCAGGGTTCTGAAACCGCAGACCGTATCCCACCGGGCTGCGGGGACTGATGACCCCAGACAAGGTCAGGACGCCGGAGCCACCGCCGTTGACGATGAGGTCGACCACAGCCGAGATAGCGATTTGCAGGTCGTTTGTGATGCGAATGTCGTGGTTCGCGTTCATGACGATATGGGGGCCGAAGTTGACCAGCACGATCCTCTCGCCAGAGATCACGTAATTGGCGTCCGCATTGAAGACGAGGGCATTCTCCGTCAGGTAATCGGAAGGACCGTGCAGCGCCGAGCCGAAAGGATTGTGCAGCGCCGAGCCACCGAGGCCGGGAGCGTTGAAGATCAGGCTGGTCACCGGGCCGTAGACCAAGGGAAGGCCAGCCCAGTTGGACGCCACCGACCAGTCTCCGCTGACATCGCCTGCCCATGTGTATTGCGCGAAGGCCGGGGACGACAGGGCTGTGCAGGACAGCAGGGCGAGCGCGGCCGCGGCTCGAATCGGCGGCCGATGCGCCTGCCGCCGGGCCAAGCTACGCAGGAAATTATTACCAACAAACACGTGCGCTTCCCCCAAACGTCACCACGATAGGTTGCGAGTTCTGCGCCCATTTGGGGCAGAGGCAAGACTTCCAGGGAGAAAGCACCACCGAAGGTGGGCATTACCCGGCCTGTGTTGCGACCCTGCAACAGCTTACAGCGGCCCGGCCGCCGCCTGCATGGGACCCCCGCCGCCGCACTGGCTTCCGCCCGTCCCGCGCCGGTGCCAAACCGGCGCGGAACTCACGCGCATCGGCGGCCCGCATGACGGAACACACAACGGATGTCCTGGTACTCGGCTCCGGCTCGGCCGGGCTGACCGCGGCACTGACCGCCGCCCGGCGCGGGCTGGCCATCACGGTGCTGGAAAAGACCGGCCGGCTGGGCGGCACCACCGCCATGTCCGGCGCCGGCACCTGGATCCCGGCCAATCACCACGCCGCCGCCGCCGGCATCGCCGACAGCGCGGCGGATGCGCTGGCCTATATCCGCGCCGGCGCGCCGGAAGGCTGGGCGGCGACCGAGGATGCGCTGTGGCAGGCCTTCGTGCGGGCGGCGCCGGCGATGCTGCGCTTCGTCGAAGCCGAAACCCCGCTCCGCTTCGCGCTGACGCCGGAACCCGATCCGCTGCGCACGCTGCCGGGCGCCAGGCTGCGCGGGCGAATGCTGTCGCCGCTGCCGCTCAGCCGCTGGCGCGCCGGGCGCTTCGCCTGCCGCATCCGGAAATCCACCATCCCGGAGATCTTCACCTACCACGAGGCGGTGACGACCGACCTCTACCACAAGCCCTATCGCACCGCGCTGTCGCTCTGGCCGCAGCTGCTGTGGCGGCTGCTGACCAATAGCCGCGGCAAGGGCACGGCGCTGGTGACCGGGCTGCTGCGCGGCTGCCTCGATGCCGGGGTGGCGTTCCGGCTGGAGTCACGCGCGGTCGCGCTGACCCAGGATGCGATGGGCGCGGTGACCGGCGCGGTGGTGGAGCGGCGCGGCGGCCAGGAGAGCTGGTCCGCCCGCGCCGGCGTGGTGATCGCGACCGGCGGCTTCGAATGGGATGCCGCGCTGATGGCCCGGCATTTTCCCGGCCCGCTCGATTACCGCGGCAGCCCCGGCGCGCATGACGGCGATGGCCAGCGCATGGCCGAAGCCGCCGGCGCGGCGCTGGCGCATATGGACCAGGCGACCATCACCCCTTCCGTGCCGGTGCGCTACGAAGGCCGGCTGCTGGCGCAGCCGGTGCCCTTCCACACCGAGCCCTATGCCATGCTGGTCAACCGGCAGGGCCAGCGCTTCGTCAACGAGCTGACCTTCAACATCGGCGAAGTGCTGGACCGGCGCGATCCCGCCACCGGCGATCCGGTCAACCTGCCGGTCTGGGTGATCACCGATGCCCGCATGCTGGCCGATGTGCCGCCGGTGCGCTGGGCCGCCGGCGCCGATCCCGGCTGGTTGCGCCAGGCGGGCGACATCGCCGGCCTCGCCGCGCTGATCGGCGTGCCGGCGGCGGCGCTGCAAGCCAGCGTCGCCCGCTTCAACGGCTTCGCCGAAGCCGGCGAGGACCAGGATTTCGGGCGGCCGGCGCGGGCCGATGCCGCATCCGCCGGCGACAAGCGGCGGCGCGCCGGCATCAGGCCGATCATCCAGGCACCGTTCCTGGCGATGCCCTTCAGCCGATCGATCCTCGGCACCAAGGGCGGTGCCCGCACCAACGAACATGCGGAGGTGCTGCGGCCGGATGGCAGCGTCATCCCCGGCCTCTTCGCCGCCGGCATCGCGATGGCCAACCCGATCGGCACGCGCAATGTCGGCACCGGCACGACGATCGGCCCGAACATGGCCTGGGGCTACATCGCCGGCCAGCGCCTCGCCGAACGCAACCTGCCCGGCGCCTGACCTACCGCTTCGTCAGCCAACGCTTGGCGATGCGGCAGGCGACGGTGAAGGCGGGGTTGAAGACATTGCCGACGTCGTAGCGCACCACCTGGCCCATCAGGTGGCTCGCCGCCCTGGCATCCAGCCCGTAATCCTCGCCGAGCCAGCGCAGCATCTCGGTCGTCGCATGCTGCAGCGCCTGGTCGAGCGGCCTTGCATTGCCGATGGCGAAGATATCCTCCGCGGTCTCGCCGCGCGGCCAGGTGATGGTCCGCTTCAGGACGCGGAAGCGCACCGCCATCTCGAAGGAAGTCTCGATGCCGGTGCCGACGATCTCGCCATCGCCTTGGCAGGCATGGCCGTCGCCCAGGTAGAACAGCGCGCCGGGCACCGCGACCGGGAACCAGGCGGTCGTGCCCGGTGCGAACAGGCGGTAATCCATGTTGCCGCCATTCTGCGCGCTGGTCGCGGTGGACAGCGCCTGGCCGCCGGCCGGCGCGACGCCGAAGCAGCCGATCATCGGCTGGATCGGCGGCGCGAAACCCTCGAGCCCCGGCACCGGTTCCTGCAGCCGCACGATGCCGGCCGCCTGGTCGATCTCCCACACCGCGCGCTGCTGCGCCGGGCGGGCGGCGATCGCGGCCGGATCCAGCACGGTCAGCGCCAGCGGCGAATAGGTCCAGCCGGTGGCGCGGCTCGGCGTCAGCCGCTCGATATGGACGGCCAGCGTATCGCCCGGCTCCGCGCCTTCGATGAAGAAGGGCCCGGTCATCGGGTTCGGCCGCGGCGCCACCGCGACCTCGCGCGCATCCAGGCCGGATGCGTCGATCGTGTCGGTCACCACCGTGTCGCCATCGGCGACGCGCAGGCAGGGCTCGGCGGTGCCGATGGCGTTGTAGTAGCGGGTCGGGCGGAAACGGTGCGTGGCCATCGGCAATCCCCTGCGCAGTCCTGTCGGCGCGGCCGTCACGCTAGGAACCACATCCGGCACGGTCAATGCCGCGGCTCCCCCCCTGGACATCCGCCGCGCATGCTCGCCAAGCTCCGCGCCCCAGTGAGGAGGACGTTCCGCGATGCCGATCATTGATTCCCAGGTGCATGCCTATGAGGCGAATACGCCGAAGCGGCCCTGGCACAGCGTGCCGAACTGGCCCGCCCATGTGACGGGCGACGAAATGGTGGCGGCGATGGACAAGGTCGGCGTGGATGGCGCGATCTTCATCTCCTCCTTCTCCATGTACCAGTACGACGCCAGCTATGCGGTGGAGGTGCAGCGCGCCCATCCCGGCCGCATGGCGATCGTCAAGCCGGTGAACATGGACGATCCCGAGGTCGCCGATGTGATCGCCGACTGGAAGAACACGCCGGGCACCGTCGGCATCCGCATCATGATGCGCAAGGAAGAAGGCCGCAGCCCGGACCATCCGGGGCTCGACCGCATCCTGCGCGCCGCGGTGCGCCATGATTTCCCGGTCAATATCCTGTGCTGGGACAATCTCGATGTCGGCACCACGATCATCGACCGCCATCCCGAGACGCGCTTCATCATCGACCATCTCGGCATCCTGCAGCCGCATGACCCGCCCGCGCCGGCGCAGCCCTGGGCCGACCTGCCGAAGGTGCTGGAACTGGCGAAGCGCCCGAACGCGGTGATCAAGATCAGCGGCGCCTGCACCCTGTCGCACAAGCCCTACCCCTTCCCGGACATCTGGGATCCGCTGGCGCGCATCTTCGACGCCTGGGGCTTCGATCGCTGCCTCTGGGGCACCGACTGGACGCGCGCCTTCGCCGTCGTCAACTACGAGCAGGCGGTCGAGCCCTTCCGCATGACCGACCGGCTGAACGACAGCGAAAGGGCCATGCTGATGGGCGGCGCCTGCGCCAAGGCCTATGGCTGGTCGCCCAGCCGATAAGCCAGGCCTGACCGCGCCGGGGCGGCATGACGCCACCGGCGCGGCGGACGCGCCGGCGGCGGCCGACGCCCCGGCGCGCCGCATGCTGCCGCCGCTGAACGCGGTGCGCGCCTTCGACGCCGCCGCGGCCACCGGCAATTTCTCCGAGGCGGCGCGGCAGATGCACGTCTCCCAGGGCGCCATCAGCCGCCATGTCGCGCAGCTCGAGGCCTATCTCGGCACCGCGCTGTTCGACCGCATCGGCCGGCGCGTGCACCTGACCGAGGAAGGCGCCGAATATGCGCGCGCGGTGCGCGCCGGGCTCGACCGCATCCAGGACGCGACGCGCCCGCATGTCGAATGGCGCCGGCGCCGGCCGCTGCGGCTGCGGCTGTTCCCGACCGTCGCGATGAAATGGCTGGTGCCGCGCCTCGGCCGCTTCCACGCGCTGCATCCGGAGATCGACCTGCAGATCACCACCACCGCGAGCCAGGTCAGCCTGGATGCGGATGATGTCGACTTCACCATCCAGACCATCCACGATCCGCGCGCCGACGTGGTCTACCAGCAGCTGTTCGAGATCGTGGTGGTGCCGGTCTGCAGCCCCGCCTATCTGCGCGGCATCGCAGCGCCGGTCGACGCACGGACATTGCTCGGCTGCGTGCTGCTGCATTCGATGAAGCGGCCCGATGACTGGCGCACCTGGTTCGACGCCGCGCGGGTGGCACCGGACGGGCTGCATGAAGGGCTGAAATTCGGCAATTCCTCCCTCGCCTACCAGGCCGCGATCGATGGCGTCGGCATCGCCGTCGCGCATACCGCCTTCGTGCGCGACGATCTCGCGGCCGGGCGGCTGGTGGCCTGCCATCCGCTGATGGTGCGCACCGGCCAGCACTACTACCTGGCCGGCCGGCAGGATCGCGGCGGCCGCGCCGCCGCGCTGTTCCGCGCCTGGATCACCACCGAGGTGCAGGCGGATGCCGCCGCCGCCCCCTGACGGCGCGGCCGCTACCCTTCGGGGATGAGCACGGCGCCGTTCCGCCGCGGATCGGCCGCGCCGCTCAACTGGCCCGATCGCGGATCGCGCCCGATCGCCTGCATGCCGCCGACGCGCATGGTGAAGGGCCTGGGGAAGTGCCGGGCGTCGTGCCCCTTGTCGCGCAGCGCCGACAGCACCCCGGCCGCCACGCGGTTCTCGATTTCGACCAGCCTGCCATCCCAGAGCCGGGCGCGCGGCGCATCGATCGCCGCCTGCAGGCCGAGCCCGAAATCCAGATGGCTGACCATCGCCTGCGCCTGGGTCTGCAGGATGCCGTAGCTCCCCGGCGTTCCGAGCGCGAGGCAGGGCTCGCCATCCCTGGTCGAGATGCTCGGCGACATGCACATCGCGAGGGACTGGCCAGGCTCGGCGCGGTTCGGGCTGCCCGGCTGCACATCCGCCCAGTACAGGAAATTATTCAGCAGCACGCCGGTGCCCGGAATGGCGACGCCGCTGCCGAAGACCGAGCCGAGGCTCTGCGTGATGCAGACCAGGTTGCCGTCGCGATCGGCGATCGAGAAGGAGGTGGTGTGCCCCGGATCCTCGCCGGGCGGCGGCTCGCTCGTCCATTGTTCGGTCGGGCCTTCGATGCCGCCGCCGGCCCGCAGGCGGTCGCGCAGCACCGCGACGGCGTCGTCGGAGAGGATGGCGCGCAGCCGCGCCGCGTCCGGCCGGTTATCCGCGATGCGCACGCCGGCGGCCATGCGAATGGCACGGATGACAAGGTCGAGGTGCCCGGCCGAGAGCGGTTCCAGCGCGCCCAGGTCGAAGCCTTCGAGCAGGCGCAGGGTCAGCAGGAACTGGAAACCCTCGGAGGGCGGCGGCGGCACATGGATGCGCAGGCCGCGATACAGGGCGGATAGCGGCTCGCGCCATACCGGCGACACCGCGGCCAGGTCATCGCGGGTCAGCGTGCCGCCATGCTCCGCCAGGAAGGCGACGACGCGCTCGCCCAGCGCGCCCTTGTACAGCACATCGGCGCCGCCTTCCGCGATCTCCCGCAGCGTGGCGGCCAGCAGCGGCGCGCGCGCCTGATCGCCGGCACGGAGCGAGGTGTGGAAAGGAAACGCCGCCGCGAACGCCGCGCCGGTCCCGGCGGCGGCGGCGTGGCCAGGGCCGAAGCCCGTCACCTCCTCGATGCCGAAGGCGGAGAATTCGAATCCCTGGTCGGCGAGCGCGATGGCCGGCGCGATCACCTGGCGCAGCGGCAGCCGCCCATAGGTCCGGTGCAGCTCGCACCAGCCGGCGAGGTTGCCCGGGCTCGCCACCGCGGCCGGCCCCGAAAGCAGTTCCTCGCGGGAGCGGAAACGGCCGGCGGGAAACGACCGCGGGATCGGCGGCACGAAGTCCAGCACCCGGACCCGCGCTTCCGCCGCGACCCACATGGTCGCGAAACCCATGCCGGCCAGGCCGGACATATAGGGCTCGACCACGTTCAGCGCCGTGGCGACGGCCACGGCCGCGTCGAAGGCGCTGCCTCCGGCTTCCAGGATCTCGCACCCCGCTTGCGACGCGCGCGGGTGCGCGCTCGCCACCATGCCGGAGCGGACTGTTTCCGTCGCGGATACCGCGTGCACCATCGAAGACCCTCCCTCTTTGACCGCAGGCTGCGCGATTTGGCCGCGGCCGGAAAGGGTGGGTCAGCGACCGGACGCCGCCAGCGGCGTCAGCCCGCCACCGCGACCGGGCGGGCGCGGCGGGAGATCGCCAGCCCCAGCACCGCGACGGCCAGCGGGACGAAGGACACCCAGAGCACCATGTCCCAGCCATAGGCGGTCAGCAGCCCGCCCGATGCGAAGGATCCGCCCGCCATCGTGCCGAAGACGATGAAGTCGTTCAGCGACTGCACCCGCGTCCGCTCCTCCGGCCGGTGGCATTCCAGCACCAGCGCCGAGGCGCCGACGAAGCCGAAATTCCAGCCGAGGCCGAGCAGCACCAGGCTGCCCCAGAAATGCCCGACATCCTGGCCGAGCAGCCCGGCCACCGCCGCGGCACCGGTCAGCGCCAGGCCGGCCGCGACCACGCGCGGCGCGCCGAAGCGGGTGATCAGCCGGCCGGTGACGAAGCTCGGCGCGTACATGGCGATGACGTGCCATTGCAGGCCGAGATTGGCCGCTTCCTGCGACAGGCCGCAGAGCCGCATGGCCAGCGGCGCCGCCGTCATCAGGAAGTTCATCAGCAGGTAGGAGACGACGCCGCAGATCACCGCGGTGATGAAGCGCGGCTGCCGCGCGATGACCGAAAGCGGCCGGCCGCCGGCCATCTCCGCCGCCGTCGGCATCGGCAGGCGCACGCCGAGCAGCACCAGGCCGCAGAGCACCGCCACCCCGGCCTGCGCCAGGTAGGTCGCGGCGAACAGGTAGGGCGGCGACAGGTCCATGGTGTGGGTGACAAGCTGCGGGCCGATCACCCCGGCGAGCACGCCGCCCGCCATGACCAGCGACAGGGCGCGCGGGCGCCGCGCCGCCGGCACGCCATCCGCCGCCGCGAAGCGGAAGGACAGCACCACCGCCGCATAGGCGCCGCCGAAGAAGGTGGCCAGGCAGAACAGCCAGAAGGAGCCGAGCACGACGGCGAGCGCGGAGAGCAGCCCGACCAGCACGCCGCATCCGGTTCCGGCCAGGAAGGCGGCGCGCCGGCCATGGCGGCGCGCGATGGCGCCCGCCGGCAGGGTGCAGGCCGCCATGCCGACCACGAAGACGGAGATCGGCAGGGTCGCCAGCGCCTTGTCCGGCGCCAGCATGTTCCCGACGATCGCACCGGTCGCATAGACGACGGTGGAATTCGCCCCGGCCAGCGCCTGCCCGATCGCCAGCCGCGCGACATTGCCGGCGGCATGGCGGTGTTCGGCCGCGATGGCCGGCGTGGCCGCGTCTGCGGTGGATGACATCGTGATGGCCTCTTCAATGGAGCCTCCGATTCAGACCTCCGGGCCATTCGGCCCTTCGATCATCGGAGGCTCGTCTCAATGGAGCCTCCGATTCAGACCTCCAGGCCATTCGGCCCTCCGGTCATCGGAGGCTCGTCTCGGTGGAGCCGCCGATTCAGACCTCCGGGCCATTCGGCCCTCCGGTCATCGGAGGCTCGTCGGTAAAGCGTGGCGCAGGTTGCGCCCGCTATAGGCGATCAGGCGCTGGCCGTCTTTCGACCAACCGCCATATCATGTCGACCAGACGACAAGCCGAGGCCGTCCATGGAGTGGGAGACGATCGCCACGCCGCCCGGGGCCATGCCGCCCCGCCCGATGACGGTACGCGCGCAGTCCATCCCGCCGCGGCACCAGTTCCCGGACCACGCCCATGCCTGGCACCAGCTGGTCTATGCGATCACCGGGGTGCTGTCGGTCGCGGTGGAAGGCCGGTCCTTCGTCATCTCGCCGGAACAGGCGGTCTGGCTGCCGACCGGGTCGCGCCACCGGGTGGGATCGCTGCTCGGCGCCGAGTTCCGCAGCCTCTGGCTCGCCGAGGATGCCGGCGACGGCCTGCCGGCCGACCCGACGGTGTTCGGCGTCCCGCCCCTGCTGCAGGCGCTGATCGTCGAGGCCGCGGCGATCGAGGGCGAGCCGGATGCCGGGGGCTATGCCGGACGGGTCACCGCGCTGATCCTCGACCAGTTGCGGCGCGCGCGGCCGCTGCCCGGCGCGCTGCCCTGGCCGCGCGCCGGCGCCCTGGTGGCGCTGTGCCAGGCGCTCTATGCCAATCCCGCCGACCCGAAGGGGCCGGAGGCCTGGGGGCGCGACCTCGGCATGTCCGCCCGCACCCTGGCCCGCCGCTTCGAGGCGGAGCTGGGCATGAGCCTGCGGTCCTGGCGGCGGCGCCTCAGGCTGTTCAAGGCGGTGGAGCTGCTGGGCGGCGGGCTCGGCGTGACGGAAACGGCGCTGGAGCTCGGCTACGGCTCGACCTCGGCCTTCGTCTACGCTTTCCGCACCGATATGGGCCGCAGCCCGCAGCGATACATGCGCGGCCTGCGGCCCGGGGCCGATGCC
>DASYDR010000196.1:0-13739 GCA_036499545.1 Roseomonas sp.
CCGCGGCACACGCCTTCCTGGTCCATGATCAGGTCCAGGGCGAAGTATTCGATGAAGAACTCGACGTCGTGCTTCAGGCTTTGCTGATACAGCGTGTGCAGGATGGCGTGGCCGGTGCGGTCGGCGGCGGCGCAGGCGCGCATCGCCGGGGTCTTGCCGTAGTTCTGCATGTGGCCGCCGAAGGGGCGCTGGTAGATGCGCCCATCCTCGGTGCGGCTGAACGGCACGCCGAAATGTTCCAGCTCGTAGATCGCCGGCACCGCTTCGCGGCACATGTATTCGATGGCGTCCTGGTCGCCGAGCCAGTCCGACCCCTTCACGGTGTCGTACATGTGCCAGCGCCAGTCATCCTCGCCCATGTTGCCGAGCGCGGCGCCGACGCCGCCCTGGGCCGCGACGGTATGGCTGCGGGTCGGGAAGACCTTGGTGATGCAGGCGGTCTTCAGCCCTGCCGCGCCCATGCCGAAGGTGGCGCGAAGCCCGGCGCCGCCGGCCCCCACCACCACCACGTCATAGGTGTGGTCCACGATGCGATAGGCGCCTTGGCTGGGTTTGCTGATCGCGTTCATCGCCGCTTCCGTCTTCCTCTGCGGGCCGGGTGGGATGGCCGGGGAGGCCGCCTGCCGTCAGGCCCATCGTGCAGTCATTCATCTGTGGTGCGCCGCGCGGCCCGACAGGCCGGCGGCGCGCCCCCTATTCCAAGCCGAACATCCGATTCAGACCTCCGGGCCATTCGGCCCTTCGGCCATCGGATGCTCACATCGTCAGCGGAGCATCCGATTCAGGCCTCCGGGCCATGCGGCCCTTCGGCCATCGGATGCTCACACCGCAATCCGCAGCACCGCCAGCGACGCGATCAGCCAGAGCAGGGCGCAGAGGCCCTTCACGGCCAGGATCGCGCCCATGCGGGCATATTCCGGCTTCACGTAATCCTCGATCACTTCCCGGATGCCGGCCGAGCTGTGATGGAAGGCGGCGGCCAGGAAGGCCAGCAGCAGCGCCGCGTTCAGCGGCCGTGCCGCCCAGGCCCGCGCCGGCAGGAAGTCGGAGCCAGCCAGGCTGGCCAGCGAGAAGATCAGCCAGATGGTCAGCGGCAGCAGCGCGATGGAGGTGACGCGCTGCATCCACCAGGCCTGGGTGCCGGACCTGGCCGAGCCGAGGCCGCGGACGCGGCCGAGGGGGGAACGGAGCGTGCCGCGCTCCATGGTCGGGTTCGCCATCGGTCCGCCCTCAGATCCAGGCCACGAAAAGGATCAGCCAGGTGATGCCGGTCAGCGCTGCGGTGCCGACCAGGACCATGCGGCCGCTGCGATAGGTCGTCGGGATGTCGAAGCCGTAGCCCGCATCCCAGGCCAGGTGCCTGAGGCCGTTCAGGGTGTGGTACCAGGCGACCGCGGTCAGCCCCATCAGCACCAGCCAGCCCAGCACCGAGCCGAGGAACCACTGCACCGCGGCGAAGGGGCCGGGGCCGGCGGCCAGCGCCGTCAGCCACCAGACCAGGAACAGCAGGCCTATCGCCCAGGCGACGCCGGTGATGCGATGCGAAATCGACATCGAGCTGGTGATCTGCATCATGTCGTAGACTTGCAGGTGCGGCGACAGCGGCCGTCTTACGGGGGTTCCGTCGGTGCGGCTGCCGATCATCACAGCCTCCCGCCCGTCCTGCATGTTCGACATCGTCTTCAGACTCCGCTCGCCGCCGCCCGGGAGGCGCCGCGATGCGGCGTCGGGCGGCTTCGTTGCCGCTATCTATGGTGCGATGCGCGGAAGCGTCAATTCGCGCCGAGCCGGTCCCGGCCCGGATTGGCCGGCCAGCGGAGCGGAATCGGCAGTTCGGTGACCGCCAGGGTGGCCGGCGCCCGCCCGGCGCCGACAGTGCCGACCCAGATCGCGTAGCGCCCGCTCGGCGGCCGCGGAAAGGCCACGGCCGGGTTCAGGCCCTGGCTGTCATCGTTGCAGCGCCAGCGCCCGTCCGGCGCATGCACCACCAGCACGGTATCGGCGGCGGACCGCGCGAAGATGCCGAGCGGGAAGCCGCCATTGCGATAATCCAGCACCACGTCCGGGGCGCGGCCATTGATCCTGCCGGTGCAGGCGCCGCCCAGGCTGGCGGCATCGTCACCGCCGCCGGCCTGCAGCTCGAGGTTGCGCGGATCGGGCTCGAACCCCGATTGCAACTGCAGGGTCGAGACGGTGGGCGCCGCGGTCCAGTCGGGCTCCGCCCGGGTCCAGGGCTCCGGGGCGGATGGCGGAGGCGGCGCAATGGCCGCCGGCGCGGCGGCGGGCGGTGCCGGCGGCGGGGCATTGCCCCAGGTATCGCCGATACCCTGGGCCAGGCCGCCCGCAGCGCCGGCGAGGCAGGCCGCCGCGCCGAGCACGGCAGCGATGACGGGAACGCGGATCATGGCTCTCAGGTGGACAGGCAGGCCGCGTTGATCAACCCGACCGCCAGCGCGATCGCCGCCTTCATGACGGCCGGGGCCATTTCCGCCCGTTCCTCGATCGCGGTCCGCCAGCCGGTGCCGACGACGCGGATCGCGACATAGAAGGCGATGAGCTGGGCGACCAGCGCCACCCCGCTCCAGACCGCCGCATCCAGCAGGTTGGCCGAATTGGCCACCGAGGCGGAGACCGGGATCGCGAAGCCGACGATGGCGCCGCCGAGGCCGAGCGCCGCCGCCGCATTGCCGCGCCGGATCAGCGCGATCTCCTCATGCGGGGTGATGCGCATGTAGATCCAGACCGCGATGCCGAGCAGCACCAGCCCGGCCACGAAATGCGACAGGAAGCCCGGCAGGGTGGCGAGGCTGGTCATGGACGTCATCCCCCGACGAAAAGATGCGGCACGAAGCGGCTGGTATCGCGGGTGATCGGCGTCGCATCCTCGCGCAGGCCGATCCCGCATGCCTCGCCCGCGATGATCCAGGACCCCACCACCGGGTAGCGGCCGCCGAACACCGGTAGTTCCGCATAGGCCTGGTAGAGCATCGGCTGCCCGGCATAGGGCCCATCGGTGACGAGCCCGCCCGGCGCCGTGATGTTCGCCCCTTCCCGCCCCCAGAGCGGCTTGGCGATCTCGGGGCCGCCGGTCCTGCCGGGCTCCAGATACGCCGCCAGCAGGTTCGGGTGCTCCGGGAACAGATGCCAGAGCAGCGACAGGAAGGCCTTGGAGGACGGGATCAGCCGCCAGGCGGGCTCCAGCCAGCGGGTCGAGGTGCGCGGGATATTGGCGCCAAAGCTTTCGGCCAGCAGCCAGTCCCAGGGGTAGAGCTTGAAGATCGCGGCGATCTCGGCCTCGGCCATGTCCAGGAAGCGGCGGCCATCCCAGCCGATCTCATCCATATAGAGGAAGGGCGCTTCGATCCCGGCCTGGATCGCGGTGTCGCGCAGATAGTCGACGGTGCCGCGATCCTCCTCCGAATCACGGGCGCAGGCGAAATGCACCCGGCCGGGCAGGCCCATGCTGCTCCAGGCCGCGATCAGCGCCTCGTGGATCGCATTGAACTGGTCCGCGCCTTGCGCCGGGCCATCGCCGCTCTCGAGCCATTCCCACTGCACCACCCCGGCCTCGAACAGGGCGGTCGGGGTATCGGCGTTGTATTCCAGCAGCTTGGGCGGGCCGGCGCCGTCATAGCGCAGGTCGAGCCGGCCATAGAGGCTCGGCTCCCGTGCCTCCCAGGATGCCCGCACGATGGCCCAGGCGCCATCCGGGATGCCGAGCGGGCCGTTCAGCCCCTGGCGCACCGCATACTCCACCGCCTGGCGGGACAGGGCCTCGATGGCATTGGTCGCGGTCTCGATCTCCTCGATCTCGGACGCGCTGAAGCGGTAATGCGCGGCTTCGTCCCAATAGGGCTCGCCGGCGATATCGGCGAAGGCGAAGCCCATGCGCCGGGCACGTTCGCGCCGGTCGGGCCGCGGATCCTGGGCGATGCGCTGCATGCCGGTCAGCCGCCGCTCGAGGCGCGGGCGCCGGTCGAGCCGAAGCCGCCGCGCGAGACGGTGCTGGTGCTCCGGGCGCCGGAACCGCCGCTGAAGGCGGAGCGGGCGGCATCCCCCGTGGCGAAAGCCGAGCCGGAGCGGCCGAACAACCAGCCGCTGCCCGATGAGCGGCCCGCATAGCTGCCGCCGCGCCCGTAATACCAGGCACCGTAGTGATGGCCGCTGCTGCTGCCGCTGCGGGACGTGGCCTGCGACCGGGCGCAGATCTGCTCGACATCCGGGCGGCTCTGCTCCCGCGCCAGGCGGCAGGCCTTCTCCTGCTCATCCTCGCCGCAGGCGGCAAGGCCGAGCATGACGCCGCCGCCGAGCAGCACCAGGCAGATGGACCGGCTCCGTTTCATGACGGCAGGTTAACGGATGTCGCGTTGACGGGAAAGCGTCTCAGGCCCAGCCTCGCGACAAGGAGAACGCCCATGGACGCCGCGCAAGCCAGCGACACTCTTCCGGAAGATGCCGGGGCGGTGCGGCGTGACGCACGGGTGCTGGGACTGATCGGCACCGGGCATTTCCTCTCCCACTTCTACATGCTCTGCCTGGCGCCGCTGTTCCCCGCTTGGCGCGCGGAATTCGGCATCAGCTACGCGACGCTCGGCCTGTCCGTCGCGCTGATGAGCGCCACGACGGCGCTGCTGCAGACGCCGGTGGGCTTCGCGGTCGACAAGCGCGGCGCCCGGCGCTTCCTGATCGGCGGCACGCTGCTGATGGCGCTCTCGGTCTCCGCCATGGCGTTCGCGCCCAATTTCTGGGTGATCCTGCTGCTCGCGGTCCTGTCGGGCATCGGCAACAGCGTCATCCACCCGGCCGATTATGCGATCCTCACCGGCAGCGTGCGCAAATCCTTCATGGGCCGCGCCTTCGCCATCCACACCTTCACCGGCAATCTCGGCTTCCTGATGGCCCCGATCGTCATCGGCCTGCTGACCGCGGTGACCGGCTGGCGCCAGACGCTGATGATCGTGGGCCTGCTCGGCCTGCCGGTGGTCATCGGCATCATCTGGCAGAGCCGCGTGCTGCAGGAGCAGGCGAAGCCGCGCAAGGCCGCGGACGGCCCCGGCGGGCGCGAACTGCTGCTGTCGCGCAACATCCTGCTGTTCTTCGGCTTCTTCCTGCTGTCCTCGATGGCATCGTCCGGGATCCAGGCCTGGCTGATCACCGTGCTGGGTTATCTCCGGGGCACGCCGGTCGAATTCGGGTCGCTGGTGCTGACCGGCTATCTGGTCGGCGCGACCTGCGGCACGCTGGTCGGCGGCTGGATCGCCGATACCACCAAGCGCAACCTGATCGGCATCGTCACCGGCCTCACCCTGGTCGCGATGGCACTGCTGCTGGCGCTCGGCCTGCTGCCGATGCCGCAATTGCTGCTGCCGGCGGTGGCGCTGGGCGGCGGGCTGGCGCTCGGCACCTCCCGCACGCCGCGCGACGTGATGCTGAAGGATGCCTGCCCGCCGGGTGAGGTCGGCAAGGTGTTCGGCTTCGTCTCCGCCGGGCTGCCGCTCGGCAGCGCGATCATGCCGGTGCCGCTCGGGTTGCTGATCGATGCCGGCTATCCGGTGCTGGTGCTGCCGGTGGTGGCCGGCGTGCTGGGTCTGTCCCTGCTCTGCGCCGGCAGCGCCCAGGAACAGGCGCGGAGCCGGCGGCTGAAGGCGCAGCCGGCGGAATAGCGTGGCGCCATTCGACACCGCGCTCGAGGTATTGTCCTTCCTGGGCTGCGGGGTCTTCGCCGCGGCCGGGGCGCTGACCGCGTCCCGCAAGCAGCTCGACCCGATCGGCTTCATCCTGATCGCGGCCTGCACCGCCTTCGGCGGCGGCACCACGCGCGACCTGCTGCTCGGCGCACCGGTCTTCTGGCTGCGGGAGCCGGGGCTGCTGGCCCTGACCGCCGGCGTCGCGATCCTGGTCTTCTTCACCGCGCATCTGGCGGAGCGCCGCTTCCTCTGGCTGCTCTGGGCGGATGCGGTCGGCATGGCGATCTTCGCCGTGCTCGGCGCCGAAGCGGCGCTGCGCGACGGTGCCAGCCCCGGCATCGCGGTGCTGATGGGCACCATCACCGCGACCTTCGGCGGCGTGATCCGCGACGTGATCTGCGACGAGCTGCCGCTCATCTTGCGCAAGGAGATCTACGCGACCGCGGCCGCATTCGGCGCCGCCGCCTATGTCGGGCTGGAGGCGGCCGGGCTCGACCGCACGGTCGCGATCAGCGCCGGCGCGCTGCTGGCGCTCGGCACCCGGGCCGCGGCGATCCTGCGCGCCTGGTCGCTGCCCGCTTACCGCACAAGGCCGGGGCGCGACTACTCCGACCGGGGCAACAGCGAGGGGCCGTTCCGCTGAACCTCTGACAGAGCCCCGGACATCCTGCTGGCCAACAAGCAACCAAAGCAAACAGGGGGAATCATCATGTCCACATCGCGTCGCGTCCTGCTGCAAGGCGGCGCCGGCCTTGCCGCCGCGCTTTCGGCGCCGCCGCTCATCGCGCCCGCCTCGGCGCAGCGGCCGGCCATCCGCATCGGCATGCTGGCCGATTTCTCCGGCATCTATACTGACCTGATGGGCCCGGCCGGCGTCGCCTGCGCGCAGCAGGCGGTGACCGAATTCCGGGCGCAGGGCGCGGGCTTCGATGTCGAGATCATTTTCGGCGACCACCAGAACAAGGCCGATGTCGGCGCCAGCCTGGTGCGCCGCTGGTACGACCAGCGCGATGTCGACATGGTCATCGCCGGCCCGAATTCGGCCGTGGGCCTGGCCGTTTCCACCATCTCGCGGGAGAAGGACAAGGCCTGCCTCGGCGTCGCGGTCACCGCGACAGAATTCACCAACCGGCTCTGCACGCCGAACACCATCAACTGGACCTATGACGGCTACATGCTGTCCAAGGCGGTGGCGGCGGAAACCGTGAAGGATGGCGGCCGCCGCTGGTACTTCATCGCCACCGACAATGCCTTCGGCCATTCGCTGCAGGCCGAGACCACGGCCTTCGTGCAGCAGGCGGGCGGCGAGGTGATCGGCGGCTCGCGTGCGCCGCTCGGCACCGGCGATTTCTCCGCCATGCTGCTCGCCGCGCGCGCCAGCGGGGCGCAGGTGATCGGCCTGGCGCTCGGCGGCAACGACCTGCCGAACTGCCTGAAGCAGGCACAGGAATTCGGCCTGACGCGCACGATGAAGGCCGTGGCGCTGGTGATGTTCCTCAACGACATCCACGCCGCCGGCCTCGAGACCATGCAGCGGCTGCTGTTCACCAACAGCTTCTACTGGGACACCAATGACCGCACCCGCGCCTTCACCCGGCGGGTGCTGCCGGGCATGGGCGGCGCCTATCCCGGCATGGTGCATGCCGGCTGCTATGCCATGACCCTGCATTACCTGAAGGCCGTCGCGGCCTTGGGCGTGGCCGAGGCGAAGCGGAGCGGCGCCGCGGCCGTCGCCCGCATGAAGGCGATGCCGACCGATGACGACGCCTTCGGTCCGGGCAGCATCCGCGCGGATGGCCGGGCCGTGATCCCGGCCTATCTGCTGCAGGTGAAGACACCCGCGGAAAGCCGAGGGCCCTGGGATTACTGCCGCGTGGTCTCGACCATGGCGCCGGGGGACACGGTCAAGCCACTGGCGGAATCGGAATGCCCGCTGGTGCGGGGGTAGGCCGGGCCGCCTGGTCGGCGGCCCGGGGCAGGCTCACCCGGGGCCGCGGCCGGCCCGTGCCTTCACCGCCGCGATCGCCACCGGCCGCAGGCGCTGCCAGGCCAGCCAGAGCAGCGCCGCGGCGCCGACCGCCCCGGCAATGGCCCAGGGATCCTGGTGATGCGACCCGAGCTGCCGGGCCAGCCAGCCGCCGATCGTGCCCGGCAGCAGCACCACCGGCGCCCAGACGATGGCGGAGAGGATATTGGCGCTCTGGAAGGCGCGGTTGCCCATGCCCACCACGCCCGCGGCCAGCGGCGTCACCGCCCGCATCGGGCCCAGGAAGCGGCCGATGAAGACCGCCCACCAGCCCCAGCGGCGAAAGACCGTCACCGACCAAGCATAGACCCGGCGGCAGGATGCCGGCAGCCGCCGCCGCACCGCATAGGGGCCGATCCAGCGGGCCAGCCAGAAGCCGGTGGCGTCGCCCATGACCCCGCCCAGCATGCAGGCGAGCAGCACGCTGACCGGATCGACCAGGCCGCTGCCGATCAGGGCGCCGATCGCCAGCAGCAGCGCCGTGGAGGGCACCAGGATGCTGATGACCGGGAATGATTCAAGGAAAGCGATGATGAAGGTCGCCGGCGCGGCCCAGGCGGCATGCGCCTGGACCCAGCCCTCGAAGGCGGCCGTCCATTGTTCCATCATGGGCCGGTTGCTACCTGGACCTGTGTTGCAAGACTATCCTGGCGTCCCTCAACCTCGCGCGGGCGGCTGCAGCAGCCCGTCCCGCACCAGCGCTTCCGCGATCTGCACCGCGTTCAGCGCCGCGCCCTTGCGCAGATTGTCCGCCACGCACCAGAAGGCAAGGCCATGCGGCACCGTCGGGTCGCGCCGCAGGCGCGACACATAGACGGAATCCTCGCCCGCCGATTCCGCCGGCGTCGTGTAACCGCCATCTTCCCGCGTATCGAGCAGGGTCACGCCGGGCATCGCCCGCCAGGCCGCGCGCGCCTCGGCCTCGGTGATCGGCCCTTCGAATTCCACATGCACCGCCTCGGCATGGCCGATGAAGACCGGCACCCGCACGCAGGTCGCGATCACGGCGATGTCAGGGTCGAGGATCTTCCGGGTCTCGACCGCCATCTTCCATTCTTCCTTGGTGGCGCCCTCGGTCATGAAGCTGTCGATCTGCGGAATGCAGTTGAAGGCGATCTGCTTCGGGAACTGCTCGGGCGGCGGCATCTCGTTCACGAACATGGCGCGGGTCTGCGACCAGAGCTCGTCCATCGCCTCCTTCCCGGCGCCGGAGACCGACTGGTAGGTCGAGACCACCACCCGCTTCACCCGCGCGATGTCATGCAGCGGCTTCAGCGCCATGACCATCTGGATGGTGCTGCAATTCGGATTGGCGATGATGTTGCGCCTGGCGAAGCCCTTCAACGCCTGCGGGTTCACCTCCGGCACCACCAGCGGCACCCCGGGTTCCATGCGGAACTGGCTGGTATTGTCGATGACGACGCAGCCCGCCGCGGCGGCGCGCGGCGCATGCACCGCGGAGACCGGGGCACTGGGGGAGAACAGCGCGAGGTCGGTACCCTTGAAATCGAAGGCATCCAGCGCGCGGACGGTCAGCACCGTATCCTCGCCATAGGAGATCTGCTGGCCGATGGATCGCCCGGAGGCGAGCGCCACCACCTCCCGCACCGGGAATTCCCGTTCCGCGAGCGTCTTGATGATCTCCCGCCCCACCGCCCCGGTGGCGCCGACAACCGCGACCCGATAACCCATGGCCCTAGCCCTCCGATTGCCGGGGGGTCTTAGGCATGGCTCCGCCCGGGCCGCAACCGCCCCTTGATCGGCCGTCCGCATTGCGGTGACGTCATGCTGCGCTGCGAAGCACCGCATTGCCCGGGCAAGGGGTGGCTGCTACTTGCGACTTAATCGCAACTTCTTCCCCGGATCGGCCTCGCCTTGTCCCATCGCCTCGCCCTCGCTTTGCCGGCCACGCTGCTGGCCGCCGCCGCGTTCGCCCAGCAGGCCCCGGACGTGCCGCAGGCGCCGCTGGAACTGCCGCAGATCTCGGTCGAGGGCGCCGGGGAGCGCGCCGATGGCCCGGTGCGCGGCTACAACGCCACCCGATCCGCCACCGCCACCCGCACCGACACCCCGCTGCGCGACATCCCGCAGGCGATCAACGTGGTGCCGCGCGACCTGATCGAGGACCAGCGCGCCGTCTCCCTCGACGACGTCGTGCGCAACGTGCCCGGCATCCAGCCTGCCGGCACCTCCGGCAACCGCGGCGAAGGCTATTTCGTGCGCGGCTTCCAGGTGCAGGGCTATGCGATCGATGGCGTCCGCCTGAATCCGGCCATGGGCTTCCCGGACGGCTTCCGCGACCTGGCCAACGTCGAACGCGTGGAAGTGCTGAAGGGCCCGGCCTCCGTCCTCTATGGCATCGGCGATCCGGGTGGGCTGATCAACATCGTCACCCGCCGCCCGCAATTCACCCCGGCCGGCTCCATCAACCTCGATGCCGGCAGCTACGGCTACCAGCGCGGCGAATTCGACATCACGGGCGGCGACGAAGGCAGCGGCCTGGCGGCGCGGCTGACTGGCGCGGTGATGCGCGACGACGGCTTCCGACAGATCATGCGCCGCAGCGACCGCACCTTCCTCGCGCCCAGCATGATGTGGCAGCCGAACGACCGCACCCGCGTCGTCATCGGCATGAGCTACCTCGACCAGACGACGCCGTTCGATCGCGGCCTGGTCGCCCAGGGCCGCAGCGTCAGCATGCCGACCTACCGCTATTTCGGCGAAGCCTGGTCGCGCAACCACACCGACGCCACCGACCTGAACTGGCGCATCGAGCATGAGGCGACCGACTGGCTGACGGTCCGTCAGGTCGCCCATTTCGACTGGATGCTGGCGCATCGCTTCAGCGCCGATCCGGTGGCGCTCGCCGCCGATGGCCGCACCCTGACGCGGCGCGCGACCGACCAGGACGACAATTCCCAGAGTGCCGACCTGCTGCTCGACGCCACCGCCCGCTTCCGCACCGGCATCGTCCAGCACAGCATCACCGCCGGCGTCGAATACCTGCACGGCAAGCGCAGCCTGCAGCTGTTCCAGGGCAACCTGGCCTCGATCGATATCCTCAACCCGCAATACGGCGCGCTGCCGGGCCGCCTGGCGCTGCGCACGGTACGCAACGACGTCATCGACATGACCTCGGGCTTCATGCAGTACCAGCTCGACATCGGGTCGCGGCTGATCCTGCTCGGCGGTTTCCGCTACGACAATTTCCACCAGCGCGAGATCAGCAACGGCGTCGACACCGCGTCGAGCGGCGATGCCTTCTCCCCCCGCTTCGGCGCGCTGTACCGCGTCCGTGACAACGTCGCCCTGTTCGCGAGTTGGAGCCGATCCTTCATCCCGCAGCTCGGCGGCAGCTTCGACGGCACCGCCTTCAACCCCGAGACCGGCCAGCAATACGAAGCCGGCGTGCGCGTCGACCTGATCCCCGACCGCCTGTCGGTGACGCTGGCCGCCTTCAACATCCGCCGCCAGAACGTGCTGGTCAGCGACCCGGTGAATGCCGGCTTCTCCATCCAGACCGGCGAGCAACGCTCCCGCGGGGTCGAGCTCGACATCGCTGGCGAGATCCTGCCCGGCTGGCGCATCTACGCCGGCGCCGCCTATACCGACGCCGTCATCACCGAGGACAGCTCCATCCGCTCCGGCACCCGCCTGCCCGGCGTGCCGCTCTGGAGCGGGAATGTCTGGACGACTTATGAGATCCAGGACGGCAAGGCCCGTGGCCTGACCCTCGGCGGCGGCGTCTTCCTGGTCGCGGCCCGGAATGGCGACCTGAACAACAGTTTTCGCGTCGGCGGCTACGGCCGGATGGACCTGACCGCGAGCTACCCGATCACCGAGCATGTCCGCGCCGCCGTTTCGATCCGCAACGTGACCGATGCCCGCTACATCGCGGCCCCGGTCAGCCGCGCGGAGAATTATCCCGGCGGCCCGCGCACCGTGCTCGCCTCCCTGCGGTTCAGCTTCTGATGGCCGCCACCGCGACCGGTCCCGCCCGGGTGAAGGCACAGCGCGTCTGGCGCTTCACCCATCGCTGGATCGGCCTGGTCGCCGGCACCGTCATGGCGCTGATCGGGCTGACCGGCAGCGCCACCGTCTTCCAGCGCGAAATCGATGCCTGGCTGAACCCGGCGCTGTTCACGCCCGGCGACGGCCCCGCGCGGCACGGCGCCGCGGACGCGCTGGCCGCGGCCCAGGCCTTGGACCGCGGCCGCGTCTCCATCATCCGCCTGCCCGATCCGGTCTGGCCGGTGCTGACCGTCAACCAGACCCGCCACGGCCCGAACGGGCCGGAGCGCTGGATGGTGCATGTCGATCCGGTGAGCGGCCGGGTGCTGGGCGCCCGCAATTTCGAAGCCAGCTTCACCCAGACGATCTACCTGCTGCACTCGACCCTGCTGCTGCGCCGCTGGTGGGGCAAGGAGATCGCCGGCATCGCCGGCCTGCTGGCGCTGTTCTCGATCGGCAGCGGCCTCTATCTGTGGTGGCCTCGCCAGGACGGCGCCAAGGCGCTGCTCCGGCTGCGCCGCCGCCCGCGCCAGATCCTCTACCTCGACCTGCATAACCTGGCCGGCGCCTGGGCTTCGATCCTGCTGCTGGTCATCGCCACCGCCGGCGTCTGGCTGGCCCTGCCGGGCATCGTGCGCCCGGTGGTGAATCTGGTCACCGAGACCCGCCAGCGCCCGCCCAGCTCCCCCGAACGCTTCGCCTCATCGCCCGCCATCGACGCCGATCGGGCGCAAGCGCTCGCCGAAGCCGCCATCCCCGGGGCCGCCGCCGGCTACCTCTCCCCACCCACGCAGCAGCGCAACGCCTGGCAGGTCGGCCTGCACGGCATCGGTGGCGACCCGCGCCTGCGCAGCCGCAGCCTGGTCTGGATCGACCCCGCCAGCGGCGCCGTGCTGCGCCAATTGGGCGAAGGCCAGGGCCCGCTCGGCGCGCGCATGGAGAAGGACCTGATCTGGCTGCACAGCGGCGCCCTCTTCGGCCTGGGTGGCCGCCTGCTGGCCGTGCTGGCCGGGCTGTCCCTGCCGGTGCTCTGGACGACCGGCCTGCTGTTCTGGCTGCGCCGCCGCCGGCTGCGGCAGGCGACGCCACGTCCGGCGATGGCGCCGGCAGCGTAGGCACGCGCGCCATCCGCCATGCATGGGTCCCCGGGGAGACGCGTCACTCGACTGTAATTTTTGACACGCGGGAACAATAATATCCACTCGAACTCGTGATCAAGACAGTCTGTTGCGATGCAGCAAGAAGCTATGGCAGTCTCCGGTCCGCATAGAGGACCCCCCATGTCTCAAGAGGCTCCCGACTCTCGCGACAGGGCATCGGCCTGCTGCCGGCCATCGAATGCTGTCTGCCCGGCGCCGGACGGATCAGACCCCGCAACCATGCCGATCGATGCCTCGGCGGCCATGCGACCGGTCGTTCGCCGTGTGCTATCGTTACGGCCACGCCGTGCGGAGCCTGGATCCGGACGGCAACCTCGAGGCCATCTCCTGGGGTTTCGGCGTCCGCACGGTGCTGAGCGAAGCGGTCAGCCTCGCCCTTGAATTCGCCCGCCGCCTAACCCGCCATGTCGATGGCGAACAGGTGGATCATCCCGCGGCAACGCGGGTTCTTCCGCACGCTGGTAAGGTTCTGATCCATGGCCAAGCGCACCTTCCCCCGGATGCCGGCCCGCGCCTTCGCCCCGAAGGCCATCGCCGCCGCATCGCCGGCGCGCGCCTGGCTGTTGCGGAGCACGGCGTTGCTGCCGATCGCGTTCGGCGCCGTCGGCGCCGCGGCCCAGGTGGCGCCGAATACCGGCCCCACCGGCGGCCAGGTGGTGGCCGGCCAGGCCAGCATCACCAGCGGCGCCAACCGCACCACCATCAACCAGACCTCCGACCGCGGCGTCATCAACTGGCAGCAGTTCAACGTCGGCTCCCAGCACACCGTCCAGTTCCAGCAGCCCAATGCCGGCAGCTGGACGCTGAACCGCGTCGTCACCAGCGATCCCTCCGTGATCGCCGGCCGCATCCAGG
>DASYDR010000197.1:0-5707 GCA_036499545.1 Roseomonas sp.
CCTCGATCGGGTGGGACTGGTAGGTCTTCTTCGCGGCGTCGAGGCTGATCGCCTCGGTGGGCGGCTTCACCTTGATGATATGGGCGCCGAGCAGGGCGGCCATATGCGCGGCATAGGCCGCGATATCGAGCGCCGTCTCACCCACCTTGTCGAGGTTGGGGCCGCGCGGATAGCTCCACACCACGACCGCCAGGCCGACGGACTTGGCTTCCTCGGCGAGCTCCCGCAGTTCCTCCATCAGCTCGAAGGCGTATTCGCTGCCGGGATAGATGGTGAAGCCGATCGCCGAGCAGCCGAGGCGGAGCGCGTCGGCGACGCTGCCGGTCACCGCCTGGTCCTTGGCGCTGGCCAGCGAGTTGGAGCTGTTGACCTTCAGGATGGTCGGGATGGCGCCGGCGAAGGTGGACGCGCCGGCTTCCAGCGGGCCGAGCGGCGCGGCGTAGGCGTTCAGCCCGGCCTCGATCGCCAGCTCGAAATGGTAGTGCGGGTCATAGGCGGCCGGGTTCGGCGCGAAGCTGCGGGCCGGGCCATGCTCGAAGCCCTGGTCGACCGGCAGGATGACCACGCGGCCGGTGCCGCCGAGCTTCCCTTCCATGAGGATGCGGGCGAGGTTCGCCTTGGTGCCGGGGTTGTCGCTCTCGTACCAGGAGAGGATTTCCCTCACGCGACGCGTCAGTTTCATGGCGTGTCCCTTTTTTCCGGCCAGGCGCGGATCTGCCCGAAGGCGTGCATCCGCTTGTCAACACTCGGCCGCCGGCTCTAGCCCAAGGCCGGGCCGCTGTCACGCGGCCGGCCGCGAATCGTGAGCGGCCAGCCAGCGGGCAAGGGCGTCCAGCGCGGCCGGGCGCGACAGGTCCCAGCCGACGAGATCGAGCGCCTCCGGCCGGGCCGTCAGCAGGGTGGCGCCGCAGGCCGCCGCGGCGCCGGCGACCGCGGCGAAGGCCGGGATGTCGGGTGCCAGCACCAGCAGGCGGAAGCCGAAGCGCAGCGCCGCCAGGGCATGGCCGGGATCGGCGCCGCAATCGAGGGCGGCGGGGCGGTGTCCGCCGGTGATCGCCGCGAACCAGGCCGCGCCAAGGCTGCCGGCGGCCCCGGGGGCGGAGAGCAGCAGCACGCCGCGCGATCCCGCGCCGGCGATGGCGGCCTGGGCCTGCGCGGCATCGTGCACCACCACCGCGGCCGGCGCGGCCCTGTTTTGTTGACCCATGGATAACCCCATGCCAAGCCTTGGAACACGCCCGTATGCGCTGCGTCCAGCACGCGCGACGGGTTCCGGTCGGGGTGACATCAGGCGCGTGAGCGGCAGCGAAGACGGCGTGATTGGCATGGATACGGCGTTGGCACGGCTCGAGGCCGCGGTGGAACGGCTCGGCGGCCAGATCGCCAGGCTGCGCGTGGCACCGCCCGCCGAAGGCGCCGCGCCGGCGGCGGATGCGGCCGCCATGGAGGATATGGTGCCGCGGGCCGAGGTGACGGCGCTCGCCGCCCGGCTCGATGCCGCACTCGCCTCGCTGAAGGGTGCGTTGGCGGCCGAGTCGCTGGCGCCGGGCGCGCTGGAACCCGCCGAGGATCAGGAGTAGCGATTGGCCCAGGTCACGGTCCGCATCGGCGGCTACAGCCATCCGGTTTCCTGCCAGGACGGCCAGGAACAGCATCTGCAGACCATGGCCGCCGAGGTCGATCGGCGCGTCGCGGCGCTGAAGGCGATGGGGCTGCAACTCGGCGAGACACGGATGCTGGTGCTGGCGGCACTGCAACTCGCCGACGAAGCTCATGACATGCGGTCGGAAATCGCGTCGCTGAAGGCCAATCCGGCCGCCGCCATGGCCTTGGCCGAGAGGCCGGCCGCCGTCGCCCAGCCGGATCCGCAGGTCGCGTTGCGCCTGGCCGCGGTGGCTGAGCGCATCGAAGCCATTGCCGGCAGCCTTGAGGCACCCTAGCTATGGGGGGCGGGGCTGCCAGGCGCGTCAGGCAAGCAAACCCCCAGGGCCAATGAGCATCTCCCGGGAGCTGGCTCTGGCCGGATCGTGGTCCGGCCATCTGGCGCCCACCTGCAAAAGCAGGCCTTGGGAGGGTTCGACGCCAACGGCCATGGTGGCTCCGCACAGTTTTCCCGATCTCGACGCGGCGAAGCGAGAGGCCCGGCGCGCGGCGCTGGCCCGCCGCGCTGGCGCCGGCGACCCTGCCGCGGCCGGGCACGCCCTGGCCCGGCACCTGCTCGGCCATCTGCTGGATGGCGACGCGATCCCGCCCGGCACGCTGGTGGCCGGTATCTGGCCATTGCCCGGGGAGATCGACCCGCGCCCGTTGATGGAAGCCCTGGCCGGCCATGGCCATGGCCTGGCCCTGCCGGTGACCCCGCCGCGCGGCAACCCGCTGGTATTCCGCCGCTGGCTGCCCGGGGAAGCCCTGGCCCAGGGCCCGATGGGCACCCGCCACCCGGCGGAAGGCGCGCCGGTCGCGCCCGACATCATCCTGGTGCCGCTGCTGGCCTTCGATCGCGCCGGGCGGCGGCTCGGCTATGGCGGCGGCTATTACGACCGCACGCTGGCGACGCTGCCGCGGGCGCGCCGGATCGGCATCGGCTTCGCGGCGCAGGAAATGCCGGAAGTGCCGGCGGGGCCGCGGGATGCCCGGCTGCCCCTGGTGGCGACCGAGGCCGGGCTGGTCGTCTGCGCCGTTCCGGACGACGCGGCGGCATGAGGATCCTCTTCCTGGGCGATGTCGTCGGCCGCAGCGGCCGGGATGCGGTGGAACGCGAATTGCCGGGGCTGCGCGCCCGGCTCGCGCTCGACCTCGTGGTGGTGAATGCGGAGAATGCCAGCCATGGCTTCGGCCTGGCGCCGGAGATGGCGCGCGCCTTCCTGGCCGCCGGCGCCGATGTGCTGACGCTCGGCAACCACGCCTGGGACCGCAAGGAGATCATTCCCTATATCGAGCAGGAGAAACGGCTGATCCGGCCGCTGAACTACCCGCCCGGCACGCCGGGCAAGGGGTCGGTGGTGGTGGACGTGCCGGGCAACCGGCGGGCCCTGGTGCTGCAGGCGATGGGGCGGCTGTTCATGGAATTGCTGGACGACCCGTTCCGGGCCCTGCAGGCGGAGTTGCAGAAGCACCGCCTGGGCGGCACGGTGCATGCGATCATCATCGACATCCATGCCGAGGCGACCAGCGAGAAGCAGGCGGTCGCGCATTCCTTCGACGGTATGGCGAGCCTGGTCATCGGCACCCATACCCATGTGCCGTCGGCCGACCACCGGATCCTGGCCGGCGGCACTGCCTTCCAGTCCGATGCCGGGATGTGCGGCGATTACGACAGCGTGATCGGCATGCAGAAGGGCACCGCCGCGCTGCGCTTCTGGCGCAAGGTGCCGGGCGAGCGCCTGACGCCCGCCGAGGGGGAGGCGACGCTCTGCGGCCTCTTCGTCGAGACCGACGACGCGACCGGCCTGGCGAAGCGGGCGGAGCCCGTTCGCCTCGGCGGCACCCTCGGCCCGGCCATGCCGAACCCGTAACGAGCGCCCGCCGGCGGCCGCAGGCCGCAAACAGATCCGGCGGAGCGAGGCGAAGCCGATGCTCCGGGGCCGCGAATGCGGCCCCGCGCGCGACCGACAGCTGCCGCCAGCGCGCCCTGGACAGCGCGTCAGCCAAGGCCGCGGATGCGGCCGCCGGCGCCTGAGGCCGGCGAACCGCGCCGGCGTTTGAGGCCTGCGGAAAACCCTGTTATAAGCTGTTCCTCAACCGGAATCTGAAGACGGAAGGACGCCTCGCGGCCATGGCCGGGCATTCGCACGCGAAAAACATCATGCACCGCAAGGCGGCCCAGGGTGCCAAGAAGGCCCGCGCCTTCGGCAAGCTGATCCGCGAAATCAGCGTCTCGGCCAAGCAGGGCATGCCGGACCCGGCGATGAATCCCCGCCTGCGCGCGGCGGTCAAGGCGGCGTTGGTCGCCAACATGACGCGGGACACCATCGACCGGGCCATCAAGCGCGCGGCCGCCGGCGGCCAGGGCGAGGACTACCAGGAAGTCCGCTATGAGGGCTATGGCCCGCACGGCATCGCCATCATCGTCGAAGCGCTGACCGACAACCGCAACCGCACCGCGGGCGATCTGCGCAGCATGTTCGCCAAGCAGGGCGGCGCGCTCGGCGAGAGCAATTCCGTCGCCTTCCAGTTCGAACGCCATGGCGCGGTGCGCTACCCGGCCGCCGCCGCCACCGCCGACGCGATGCTGGAAGCGGCGATCGAAGCCGGCGCCGCCGATGTCGAGAGCAGCGAGGACGGGCACGAGATCGAGACCGCGGTCGAGGATCTGGGGCCGGTGCGCGACGTGCTGGAGGAGAAGTTCGGCCAGGCGGAATCAGCGCGCCTCGAATTCTGGCCGACCACCACGGTGGAACTGGACGAGACGCGGGCGGCGGATGTGATGAAGCTGCTCGACATGCTCGACGATAATGACGATGTGCAGCAGGTCTACGCCAATCTCGATGTGAGCGAGGCGGTGATGCAGAAGCTCTCGGCCTGAGATGGGCGCACCCGTTCCGACCCGCATCCTTGGGTTGGATCCCGGCCTTCGGCACACGGGCTGGGGGATGGTGGAAAGCCATGGCAGCCGGCTGCGGCATCTCGGTGACGGCGTGATCTCCTCGGATGACACGCTGTCGCTGGCGGAGCGGTTGCTGCAACTGCACCAGGGGCTGGCGAAGCTGCTGGCCGAATGGCAGCCGGATGAGGCGGCGGTCGAGCACACCTATGTCAACCGCAACCCCGCCGCGGCGCTAAAGCTTGGCCAGGCGCGCGGTATCGCGCTGCTGGCGCCGGCGCTGATCGGCATTCCGGTCGCGGAATACCAGGCGATGGAAGTGAAGCGCGCGGTGGTCGGCACCGGCGCCGCCGCCAAGGAACAGGTCGCCGACATGGTGCGCCGCCTGCTGCCGGGCGCGCGCATGGCGCGCGCGGATGCGTCGGACGCGCTGGCGATCGCGATCTGCCACACGCATCACCGCGCGACCCGCCTCGCGCTCGCCAAAGGCTATGTGCCCGCATGATGGGCCCGCCGATCCAGCTCTCCGCGCGCTGCGCACGCTCCGACCATCGGGGGGCCGCATGATCGGCTTGCTGACAGGCCAGGTGGTCGAGACCAGCGAAGCGGGCTGCATCCTCGACGTGCAGGGCGTCGGCTACCTGCTGTCCTGCTCGCGCAAGACGCTCGATCGCCTGACCGCGCAGGAAGGCGTGCAGCGCGTGCTGGTGGAGACGCATCTGCGCCAGGACGCCATCACCCTCTACGGCTTCGCCGATGCCGCGGAGCGCGAGGCCTTCCGCGCGCTGATCGAGGTCAAGACGGTCGGGCCGCAGAAGGCGCTGCTGGTGCTCTCCGGCCTGGCGCCCGCGGCGCTGGCCCATGCGATCGCCGCCAAGGAACGCAAGCGCCTGGCGGAGGTGAAGGGCCTCGGCGCCGCCACCGCCAACCGCATCATCGACGAACCGGCGATGCAGAAATGGGCGGTCGGCCGTGCGACGCCGGATGCCGATGGCGTCGGCACCGAAGCCGCGGCGGCGGTGCCGCCGGGCGATGAGGGCGATGCCGTCTCCGCGCTGGTCAATCTGGGCTGGAAGCGGCCGGAAGCCGCGGCCGCCGTCGCGCGCGTGCGTGCCCGCCTCGGCGCCGATGCGCCGCTCGGCTCCCTGATCCGCGACAGCCTGA
>DASYDR010000198.1:0-16791 GCA_036499545.1 Roseomonas sp.
AGAATGTGGCGGTTGCCCCGGCGTTCCAGCGGCGCGGCCATGGCCGCCGCCTGATGGCGCATGCGGAAACGCTGGCGGCTGAACTCAGCCTGCCGGAGCTCCGCCTCTACACCAACGGCCTGTTCGCGGAGAATGTGGCCCTCTATCGCCGGCTCGGCTATCGCGTGGATCGCGAAGAGCCTTTCCGTGGTGGTACCGTCGTCCATATGAGCAAGCCCGTCGCCTGACGGGCAGCGGCGGGAGACGGCAGCATGATCGGCCTCGACTGGGGAACCTCCAGCCTCCGTGCCTGGCGCTTCGCGCCGGATGGCCAGGTGATGGCGCGGCGCGAAACCGCGCAGGGCATCACCAGCCTGCCGGAAGGCGGCTTCCCCGCCGCCTTCGCCGCCGCCACCGGCGACTGGGTGGCGGATGGGGAAAGCCAGGCGCTGCTCTGCGGCATGATCGGCAGCCGCCAGGGCTGGCTGGAAGCACCCTACCTCGCCTGCCCGGCCGGCCCCGCCGAGATCGCCGCCGCCGCGGTGCCGCTGCCGATCCCGGGCGGCCCGCGCGCCATGCTGATCCCGGGCCTGACCTGCCGCGACGCCGATGGCGTGCCGGAGGTGATGCGCGGCGAGGAGACCAAGCTGGTCGCGCTGCTGGCCCGCGTCGGCACGCGGGAGGCGACGCTCTGCTCCCCCGGGACCCATGCCAAATGGGCCCGCGTCGCGGGCGGGTGCATCCAGGGCTTCACCACCCAGATGACCGGGGAGGTCTTCGCCGCCCTGTCGCGCCACACCATCCTGCGCCACAGCCTGGACGAGGCGCCGCCCGGCGAGGGCATTCCGCCCGGCTTCGCCGCGGGGATCGCCCAGGCCAAGCGCCCGGGCGGGCTGCTGCACCAGATCTTCGGCCTGCGCACCCGCAGCCTGATGGGCGAGATCGAGCGGCGGGACGGCGCCGGCTTCCTCTCCGGCCTGCTGATCGGGCGGGAAGTCGCCTCCGTGCTCGAAGCGGGGGTGGCGCCGCCGATCGTCATCGCCGGCGCCGACCACTTGGCGCGGCTCTATGCCGCGGCCCTGGATGCGTGGGAGATCCCGAACCAGAGCGCCGGCGCCGATCTCGCGGCCGAGGGCCTGGTTGCCATCGGTCGCGCGCTGGGCATGCTGCGGGCATGATGACCCTTCCCGAAGCGCTGGCGCGCTGCCCGCTCGTCGCGATCCTGCGCGGCATCACCCCGGATGAGGCCGAAGGCGTCGGCGCCGCGCTGGCCGGCGGCGGCTTCAGCATCATCGAGGTGCCGCTCAATTCCCCCGATCCGATGGCGAGCATCCGCACCCTCGCCCGCCATTTCGGCAGCCGCGTGCTGATCGGTGCCGGCACGGTGATGACGCCGGCCCAGGTGGCGGCGGTCGCGGCCGCCGGCGGCCGGCTGATCGTCACCCCGCATGCCGATCCCGCCATCACCCGCGCCGCCAAGGAGCATGGGCTGATCGCGGTACCCGGCTTCTTCACCCCGGGCGAGGCCTTCGCGCTGCTCGCCGCCGGCGCCGATGCGCTAAAGCTGTTCCCGGCCGAAGCCGCCTCCCCCGCCGTGCTGCGCGCCCTGCTCGCGGTGCTGCCCAAGGGCACGCCGGTGCTGCCGGTGGGCGGCATGGACGCCACGACCATCCCCGGCTGGCGCGCCGCGGGCGCCGCCGGCTTCGGCATCGGCTCCGCCCTCTACAAGCCCGGCGACACGCCGCAGGTCGTCTCGAACAAGGCCGCGGTGCTGCTGGAAGCGCTGTAGGGCGCCCTCGCTTCCCTACCGGGTTTTCATTACCTTCCGGCGAGTTTTCGCGGAGGGTAGCACCATGACGACGCGCCGCATCCTGCTCGGCACCGCGCTGGCGGCGCCGGGGCTGCTGCGTCCTGCCGCGGCGCGCGCCCAGGAAGTGACGCTGCGGCTGCACCATTTCCTGCCCGCCGTCTCCAATGTGCACCGGCACTTCCTGCAGCCCTGGGCGCGCAAGGTGCAGGACGACAGCGGCAACCGCATCCGCATCCAGATCTTCCCCTCCATGCAGTTGGGCGGCGCGCCGCCGCAGCTCTATGATCAGGCGCGGGACGGCGTCGCCGACATCATCTGGACGCTGCCCGGCTATACCCCCGGCCGCTTCCCGCGCATCGAGGTGTTCGAGCTGCCTTTCGTCGCCGATCGCCGCGCCGCGGTGAATGCGCGCGCGACCCAGGCGCTGGTCGCCGGCCCGATCGCGGAGGAATTCCGCGACGTGCATGTGCTCTGCGCCTGGGCCCATGATGGCGGCGTGATCCATGCGCGGCGCGAGGTGAGGACGCTCGAGGATCTGCGCGGCCTGAAGCTGCGCTTCCCGACCCGCCAGGCGGGGGAAGCGCTGCGCGCGCTCGGCGCCGCGCCGGTCGGCCTGCCGGTGCCGCAGGTGCCGGAAGCGCTCAGCCAGGGCGTGATCGACGGCGCCGTGGTGCCGTGGGAGGTGGTGCCCTCCATCCGCCTGCAGGAGATGGTGCGCCACCACACGGAAATCCCGGGCAGCCCGACCTTCTACGTCGCCTCCATGCTGCTGGCGATGAACCCGGCGAAGTACGCGGCGCTGTCGCCGGAGGCGAAGCGGGCACTGGACGCGAACAGCGGCGATGCCGGGTCACGCATGGCCGCCCGCGTCTGGGACGAACAGGGACCGGTGGTGGCGGAGACGGCGCGCCGCCGCGGCAACAGCATCGTCGCGATCACGGCGGAGGAACGCGCGCGCTGGCAGCAGGCGACGCAGCCGGTCATCGAGGCCTGGCTGGCGCATATGCGCGAACGCGGCATCGATGGCGGCGCCTTGCTGGAAGCGGCGCGCGCGGAACTGGCGCGCGACGCGTGAGCGGCATTGTCGCCTGGCTGTCCCGCGCGCTGGCCCTGGCGGGCGGCGTGACGCTGCTGGCGGTCGCGGCGCTCACCGTCACCTCCGTGGTGCTGCGCTGGCTCACCTCTCAGCCGATCCGCGGCGATGTGGAACTGGCGGCGCTCGGTTCCGGCGTCGCGGTGCTCGGCTGCTTCGCCCATGGCAGCTTCGCGCGGGCGAACATCATCGTGGACAGCGTCACCACCTGGCTGCCGCGGCGCTGCACCGATGCGCTGGACGCCTTCTGGTCGCTGGCCTGGGCGGCGGCGCTGCTGGTGCTCGCCTGGCGCAGCGCGGTCGGCGCGCGGGAAGCGCTGCGCGACCACAGCCTGACCATGGGCATGCTGGGCGTGCCGATCTTCTGGGCGGTCGGCTTCGGGGCGCTCTGCTTCGCGGCGGCGGCGCTGGCGGCGCTGCATTGGGCCGGGCGGCTGGCACGCGGCGCCGCGGGAGATGGGCGACCCTGATGGCCGAGGAATTCGTCGTGGCCGGCGCCGGCTTCGCGGCGCTGCTGCTGCTGATCGCGCTCAGGGCGCCGATCGGCTTCGCGATGCTGCTGGTCGGCGCCGCCGGCTATGTCCACATCCTGGATGGCGCGGCGCTGCTGCAATACCTGAAGACCACGCCCTACCACCTGTTCGCCAGCTACACGCTGTCGGTCATCCCGCTGTTCATCCTGATGGGCGCGCTGGCGGAACGCGGCGGGCTGGCGCGGGACCTGTTCACGGCGGCGCATGCGCTGATCGGCCAGCGGGCCGGCGGCATGGCGATGGGCGTGATCGCTGCCTGCGCCTGCTTCGGCGCGGTCTGCGGCAGCAGCGTGGCCACCACCGCGACCTTCGGCCGCGCCGCCCTGCCGGAGTTGCGGCGCTTCCGCTACGCGCCCGGGGTCGCGACCGGCGTCATCGCGGTGGGCGGCACGCTTGGCATCCTGATCCCGCCTTCGATCATCCTGGTGGTCTATGCGATCACCACCGAGCAGAACATCGCCAAGCTGTTCATGGCGGCCCTGATCCCCGGGCTGCTGGCGACCGCGCTCTACCTGGTCACCATCGCGGTGCTGGCGCGCCGCCGCCCGCAGGACATGCCGCCGGCGGCGCCGATCCCGGCCGGCGCGCGCCGCGGCGCCTTCATCAACGTCATCCCGGTGCTGCTGATCGCGCTGGTGGTGATCGGCGGCATCTATGGCGGCGTCTTCACCCCGACCGAGAGCGCCGGCGTCGGCTGCATCGCGGTGCTGGCCGCGGGCCTGGCGCGCCGCACGCTGCCGCCGCGCGCCATCCGCGACGCGCTGCTGGCGACCGCCGAGACGACGGCGATGATCTTCGCGATCCTGCTGGGGGCGGAAGTGTTCAACGCCTTCCTGGCGCTGTCCCAGGCGCCGGACCTGCTGGCGGTCTGGATCACCGGGCAGGGCTACCCGGCCTATGGCGTGCTGGCCCTGCTGCTGCTGAGCTACATCGTCCTGGGCGCGGTGATGGACGAGCTGGCGATGATCCTGCTGACCCTGCCGGTGTTCTTCCCGGTGGTAACGGCACTGGATTTCGGCCTGTCGCCGGAGGAGACGGCGATCTGGTTCGGCATCCTGGTGCTGGTCGTCGTCGGCATCGGGCTGACCGCGCCGCCGATGGGGCTGAACGTCTTCGTCATCTCGGGCCTCGCCCGCGACGTCCCGATCGCCGCGACCTACAAAGGCGTGCTGCCCTTCCTCGTCGCCGACGCAGTGCGACTGCTGCTGCTGGTCGCTTTCCCCACGCTCTCGCTATGGCTGGTGAGATTGCTTACCTGAGAAAGACCACGCGGCCGCAGGCCGCACCTGGTCCCGGCGGGCTGCAAGGCGTCAGCCGATGCGGACCGGGGCCGCGCATGCGGCCCCGCGCGCGGCCATCAGCCGCGCCCGGTGCAGACCCGACAGCGCGCAAGCCAAGACCGCGGATGCGGCCGCCGGCGCTTGAGGATCACATCAATTCGCCGGCGGCGCGACCACCGGGAGCGACGCCGTGTAGGGCTCGATCCTGAGGGTGTCGTTGCGCATGATGGCGACGCGGCCATTGGCGCCGTAGCGGGTGCTGCCATCGGCGGCACGGCCGACCGTGTAGCGCCAGGCGCTGATCTGGCCATTCGCCGCCAGGGCGCGGCCGAGCCGGTCCACCGCCGGGCCCTGGCCCAGCGCATCGAGCTCGGCCGGGGTCAGGCCGATGGTGACGGTGTCGCGCGGGCCGACCACCTGGAACAGCGTCACGGCCGGGGATTGCGCGGCGGCCGGGGCGGCGATGGCCGCGACGGCGAGGGCCGCGCCGAGCAGGCGGCGGGGGAAAAGCGGCATGGGGCATCTCCTGATCGCGCCCCGAATGGAACGCGGCCGGAACTTGGCCGGGGCCGCCCCCGAACGGCAAGCAGGACCAGGTCGCGTCTGTCGCGCGGGGTGCCCAAACGCACAATGCCGCTATAGCTTTCGCCAACACCGGCCGAGAGGATCCACCCGCCATGAAGACACGCGCCGCCGTCGCCTGGGCCGCCGGCAAGCCGCTTTCCGTCGAGACCATCGAGATCGGCGGGCCGATGCCCGGCGAGGTGCTGGTGGAGGTGATGGCGACCGGCATCTGCCACACCGACCAGTACACGCTGTCCGGCAAGGACCCCGAGGGCATCTTCCCGGCGATCCTGGGGCATGAAGGCGCGGGCATCGTGCGGGAGGTGGGCGCCGGCGTCACCACGCTGAAGCCGGGCGACCACGTGATCCCGCTCTACACGCCGGAATGCCGGCAGTGCAAAACCTGCCTCTCCCGCCGGTCCAACCTCTGCACCGCGATCCGCGCGACGCAGGGCCGGGGCGTGATGCCGGACGGCACCAGCCGCTTCTCCTGCGACCAGGGCACCGTGTTCCACTACATGGGCTGCAGCACCTTCGCGAACTTCACCATCCTGCCGGAGATCGCGCTGGCGAAGGTTCGCGAAGACGCGCCCTTCGACAAGATCTGCTACATCGGCTGCGGCGTGACGACCGGCATCGGCGCCGTCATCAACACCGCCAAGGTCTGGCCGGGCGCCAATGTCGCCGTGTTCGGCCTGGGCGGCATCGGCCTCAACGTGCTGCAGGCGGCGCGCATGGTGGGCGCCGACCGGATCATCGGCATCGACCTCAATCCGGCGCGCGTGCCGATGGCCGAGAAATTCGGCATGACCGACTTCATCAACCCGAACGAGGTCGGCACCGACAAGGTGGTGCAGGCGATCGTCGACATCACCGGCGGCGGCGCCGACTTCTCCTTCGAATGCATCGGCAATGTGAACGTGATGCGCCAGGCGCTGGAATGCACGCATCGCGGCTGGGGTGAGAGCATCATCATCGGCGTCGCGGCGGCGGGGCAGGAGATCAGCACCCGGCCCTTCCAGCTGGTCACCGGGCGCAACTGGCGCGGCACCGCCTTCGGCGGCGCGCGCGGCCGCACCGACGTGCCGAAGATCGTCGACTGGTACATGGACGGCAAGATCGAGATCGACAGCCTGATCACCCACACCATGCCGCTCGACCAGATCAACCACGGCTTCGAGCTGATGGAGAAGGGCGAGAGCATCCGCTCCGTCGTGGTGTACTGACGGCAGACCGCTTCCCCGACAGCCGGGATGGCCGCCGCCGCGCTACGCCGCGGCAGCCTTCCCGGCGTCATAACGGCGAGCCTGTCGGCCGCCCCGGCGCCGCCTGGCCCCTGCCAGGAAAATGCGCGCGCTGACGGGGCGGCGGACGTGAAAAGGGCCCACGGCGCCGGTGCGCCATGGGCCCTTCCAAAGACCAGGTAGTCCGCCGGATATCAGTGGGCTTCGATGCCGTTCGCCGTCACCACGATCTGCGAGGTCACGCAGATGTCGACGTTGCGCAGCTCGGCGTTGCGGCCGCCATCCAGCACGACGCGGAAGTCGTGCGCGCCGGGGGCGCCGGTGTCGAAATTCTTCGTCTGGCCCGCCGCCAGCACCTCGGTGCCGAGCCGATCGGTGCCCCAGTTGGCGTCGGACGAAGTGCTGAAATAGAATTCCAGCACGGTGGTGCTGGAACGGTTCACGAGCTGCAGGCTGGTGTCGCAGGACTGCGCCATGGCCGGCGCGGCCAGGGGCAGGGTCAGCAGGGCGGTCAGAAACAGGCGGCGCAGCATGGGTCGGCTCCGTGCGATAATTCGCATACGGACCATTACACCACCGATGCTTTCAACCAGCTTACACCGCCGCCCATGAGTTGAAGTTTAATCTGGCCGGATTCCCGCCTCGGTCACCAGTGCCGACCAGCGCCGCACCTCCGATTGCATGAAGGCGGCGCTGTGCGCCTCATCCCAGCCGAGCAGCTCGAAGCCGCCTTCCTCGGCGCGGGCGCGTAGGCCCGGGTCGCGGAGTGCTGCCTGGACGGCGCCGGCGATGGTGGCGCGCAGCGGCGCCGGGGTGGCGGCCGGCACCATCATGCCGGTCCAGTTGCCGATCACCAGCGCCGGCAGCCCGGCTTCGGCGGTGGTCGGCACCTCCGGGATCAGGCGATGGCGCTGCTCGGCGGTGACCGCGAGCGCCCGCAGGCGCCCGGCGCGGATCTGGCCGAGCACTTCGGGCAGGTTGCCGACCACCATCTGGACATGGCCGGCGATCAGGTCGGTGATCGCCGGCGCGCCGCCGCGATAGGGCACATGCAGCAGCCCCGCTTCGGCCCCGGCGGCCCGGCGGAACAGCTCGAGCCCGAGATGCGGCGGCGAGCCGTTGCCGGAGGAGGCGGCGCTGACCGGCTGGGCCTTGACCATGGCGACCAGCCCGGCCAGGTCCCGCGCCGGGCTTTCCGCCGCGACGCAGACGACGAGCGGCAGCGAGCCGATGACGGAGATCGCGGCCAGATCGCGCAGCAGGTCATAGGGGGCGTTCGGATACAGCGCGACGTTGACCGTGTGGGTCATGGTCATCGCGAGCAGGGTATAGCCATCCGGGGCGGCGCGAACCACGACCTCGGCGCCGATCATCGCGTTGCCGCCGGCGCGGTTCTCGACCACCACCGCCCGGTTCCAGTGGCTGCCGAGCTGCTCGGCGACCAGGCGCGCCATGATGTCGGTCAGCCCGCCCGGCGGGAAGGGCACGATGTAGCGCAGCGTACGGTCGGGAAAATGGCCCTGCGCCCTGGCCGGCCCGGCGGCCAGGACGGCGAACAGGCCCGCGAGCCCGCGGCGATGCATCATGGCGCTCCCTCCGGCCGCGCCTGTGTCCGGCGTCAGCTCACGCTTGAACCATGAGCTTGCAGGAGGGATGCACCGCGCTTCAAGCGCGGTGCGGCGTCGGCTCAGCGAGCCTCGGCGAGTTCCAGATGCGCGGCGCCGTTGCGGCGGAGACGGGCGAGCTGGCTGGTGCCGCACTGGCGATCGGCGAAGATCGGGCTGTTGGGCTCGACCGCTTCGATCTTGCCGCGGACCCGGCAGACATAGGTGGCCATGGCGCGCGGGGAAGCGCCATGCCAGCGGCGCAGCACTTCGGCCCAGTCGCCGGTGCGATCGTAATTGGTGCGCAGGAAGCGCGCCCCCCAATCGCCCGCCGCCTGGGGATCCAGCGGCCACACCTCGCCGCGCGCATGCACGCGGGCATTGATCTGCAGGCAGCCGGCCATGACGTAGCCGCGGTTCGATGCGCCCCGCAGCATGCGCTCGGCCTCGGCGCGGCTCTCCGGGAAGCTCGCGCGGCCGCTGATGTTCAGCGCGTGCGCGTGCAGGCCGGACTCATTCAGCCCGATCGCGACCAGCAGGCCCGGCGGCAGGTTGTAGCGCTGCTCGCTGGCGCGGAGCGCGTCGAGGCAGGCCGCGCGGGGCGAACCGGAAGGGGCCACCGCCGCGTCCGAGAGGGCCGGCAGGTTCGGGACCGCGGCCCAGGGGGGCGTGGCGACGGCCGCGAGGATGGCCGGGCTGGCGACGGTCGCCGTCGCGGCGGCGGGCGCCGAGGCGTGGCGGACCGCATCGTGGCGAACCACATGGTGATGGGTCGTGGCCGGCCGGCGCGCGGTGTTGCCGGCCGCATGCGCGCCGCCCGCGGTCAGTCCCATCGCCAGCAGCCCGGTACCGAGCAGCAGCGCGACGCCGTGCAGGCGATCATGCAGACCCCGTGCGAGGCCGCCGAACCGTATCGTCATCAGCCGGCGCCGCTTGCCGCGCGACGCCCTGGAGGCCGGCCTCAGCCTGAGGCCATAGGATCCGAGGTGCTGGCCGCCCCGCCGCATCGCGCGCTGGGACGTCGCCACGTGCCGGCGCCGGGGGGGCGTCTGCGTGCCGTTTGCGCTCGTCATGACGTGGCCCCTAAACACACCGCACGAAACTGTCAAACAGCCATGACGTTGAACACCCATCCGAAGACTGGGATTTGGGAAGAGTGGCCGGATTGGGGCAAAGTCCCCGCAAGTATCGAATACTTCTACTGCCGGCCCGGCCGATCTGTTCTATCAGTCATAAGGGGTGTTTTTTCAATATGACCCCCGCCGGCGCCGCGGTCGCCCCGTGGGCCACGGATTTTCTGTTCGCCGGAATTGCGGCACCGCCGCATCGCCCTTCCGCCGGCCGGCCGCCGGGGCCTGCGGCAGGCGCTGGACGCATCGCGGCGGGGCCGGCACCTTCCGCCGGCACGACCCCGAGGGCCCCCGCATTGGACACCCCAGCACCACGACGCCGCACCGCCCCTCGGCCGGGGCACGCCGGATGACCGCGCTGCCTTCGGCGCGGGAAGCGCTGGCGGTCTGGGCACGGGTCGGCTGCCTGTCCTTCGGCGGCCCGGCGGCGCAGATCGCGCTGCTGCACCGGGAGGTGGTGGAGAAGCGCGCCTGGGTCTCCGACGCGCGGTTCCTGCACGCGCTGAACTTCTGCATGCTGCTGCCGGGGCCGGAGGCGCAGCAGCTCGCCACCTATCTCGGCTGGCTGATGCATGGCGTGCGCGGCGGGCTGGCGGCGGGGCTGTTCTTCGTCATCCCCGGCGCCGTCGTGATGCTGGCCCTGTCGGTGCTCTACGCGACGCTCGGCGGGGTGCCGCTGGTGGCCGCGCTGTTCTTCGGCCTGAAATGCGCCGTGCTGGTCGTGGTGGTGGAAGCCTTGCTGCGGGTGGCGAAGCGGGCGCTGCACGGCAGGGCGCCCTGGACCCTGGCGGCGGCGGGCTTCCTGGCCCTGTTCGTCTTCGGCGCCCCCTTCCCGCTGGTGGTGCTGGCGGCGCTCGTGATCGGCTACCTGGCGCCGGCCGCCTTCACCGCCGGCCCCGCCAGGGCCGCCCAGGGCCGGCCGGCGCTGCTGGACGCGGTGCTGGCCGCCGATCCCGGCCGCATCGCCCGCGCCGCGCCGGCCGCGCGGCGGGCCGGGATGCTGATCCTGGCGCTCTGGCTGGTGCCCGTCGCGCTGCTGCTGCGGCTGCCGTTCTGGGGCGATATCGCCTGGTTCTTCTCGAAGATGGCCGTCGTCACCTTCGGCGGCGCCTATGCCGTGCTGGCCTATGTGGCGCAGGAGGCGGTGGAGCATTACCGCTGGCTGTCGGCCGCCGACATGCTGGCCGGGCTCGGCCTGGCGGAGACGACGCCCGGCCCGCTGATCCTGGTCCTGCAATTCGTGGGCTTCCTGGCCGCCCTGCCGCAGGGTGGCGTGGCGGCGGGGATCGCCGGCGCGGCGCTGACCCTCTGGGTCACCTTCGCGCCCTGCTTCGCCTGGATCTTCCTCGGCGCGCCGGCGATCGAGCGGCTGCATGCGATCCCGCGCCTGCAGGGCGCGCTGGCGGCGGTGACGGCGGTGGTGGTCGGCGTGATCGGCAACCTGGCGCTGTGGTTCGGGCAGCAGGTGCTCTTCACGCACCAGCTCCCCGGCCCTTTCGCGCTGCGCCTGCCGGTGCTGTCGAGCCTCGATGCGCAGGCGCTGGCGCTGAGCCTGCTGGCGGCCGCCTGCCTGTTCGGCCTGCGGCTCGGCCTGGTGCGCACGCTGCTGGCGACGGCGGCGGCGGGGCTGGCGCTCAGCCTGGCCTAAGCGCGGGCACCGTCACCGGCGCCAACGGGGCTTTCAGCGCCCCGCCAAGGCCAGGGCGAAGCGTTTCAGCCCGATCGCCTGCTGACGCAGCCAGCCGCCGGTGGCGAGCCCTTCCGGCGCTTCCGGGTCGCCGGTTTCCGGATAGATGTCGCGGCGGAAATCCGCGGTGCCGAAGATCCAGTCCCAGACCGGCAGCAGCACCGCGTAGTTCTTCCCCGACTGCCCGATCGACAGCACGCCGTGATGCACCCGGTGGAAGCGCGGCGAGACCAGCAGCCTTTCCCCGACGCTGCCGTAGTTGAGCCGCACATTGGCGTGGCTCATCGCTTCCGCCACGCGCAGGATCAGCAGGATCACCGGGAACTGTCCGACCGGCACGCCGATCAGCAGCGCCAGGGCGCCGAACCAGAGCGCGGCGATGATGTCGTCCAGGATGTGGTTGCGGTCGTCGGTCCAGAAGGTCATCTGGCGCTGCGCGTGATGCACCGAATGCAGCGCCCACCACCAGCCGAACCGGTGCTGGAAGCGATGGCGCCAGTATTCCCCGAAATCCAGCACCACGACATAGGCGGCCAGCGCCAGCATCGGCTGGTCGCGCAGCATCGGGAAGATGGTCTCGAGCGTCGGCGGCACGAAGCCGGTGTCGGCGATCAGCCCGTCGAGACGGCTCTGCGCCCCGTTCAGCAGGATGAAGGCGAGCAGCGGCAGCACGCCGACGCGGGCGAGCAGCGTGTAGATCATGTCGGTATGGACCGGCCCGCTGCCCGGCCAGCGCTCCACCGGCATCGCCGCTTCCAGCGGGCGGCAGACGATGTAGGAGATGACGATGCCGATCAGCCCGAAGATCGCGAAGTCGAGCCAGTTGTAGAGATCATCGGCATAGTCCATCAGCCCGAGCGCATAGAGCGCCGGCTGCAGCGCCTCGGTGTAGAGCCAGCCGGTAAGCTGGGAATAGGCCGTGTCGATATGATCGAACATGCGCCGACCCTATCCCCGGATGCCCGTGGGCGGCAGGGTCTCGAAGCAGAATCCACGATCCCGTAATCCGGTGACGAGCGCTTCCAGCACGCCGGCATAGGGCTCCCGCCGGCTGCGCACGCCCCAATGCATCAGCAGCACCTCCCCGTCGCGGATGTCGCGGAGCGAGCGGGCGAGCAGCGCCGCGTTCGGGTATTGCGCGCTGTCGAGCTCATCGCCCAGGAAGCCGTTCCGGCTCCAGCCCTGGTGGTGCAGGCCGCAGGCTTCGGCCATGCGCAGCACGCCCGGCGTGGTGTGGCCGCCCGGCGCGCGCCAGAGCGGCAGCACGGTCGCGTCCGGCACCATGGCCTTCAGGCGCTGGGTCGGGTGGCCGAGCTCGGTGCAGACCCCGGCCTGGTCCAGCACCTCCTGCCCCGGGCCGCCGCGCTGGGCGTAGCGTACGCGGCCGGGCCCGGCATCGCCGCGGAAATACCAGTGCCGCCAGGTGTGGGACGCGAAGACATGGCCTTCGGCGGCGCGGGCGCGCCAGAACGGCGCCCAGGCATCGGACAGCGACAGGTCGCCGGTATGGGTCGGCTCATTGGCCAGGAACAGGGTGGCGCGGATCTGGTGGCGGCGCAGGATGGCGGCGATCTGCTCCGCCTCCCGCCCCCAGCCGGTGTCGATGGTCAGGTAGACCCGGGCGCGGCAGGACGGCGCCTGCGCCGCGGCGTGCCGGGCGCCGAGCCCCAGCCCCGCCAGGCCGGCCGCCAGCCCCCGCCTATTCAACACGGCGCGGCTGCACGAAGATGCCGTGCGGGCTGCGGCCCACGCGGATGGTGTCGAGCTGGCCGGTCTCCGTGTTCAGGATGCCGACCCGCTGCACCCAGCGCAGCGTCGCCCAGAGCCGGCCGTCCGAATCGAAGGTGATGCAATCCGGCCCGCCCGGCACCTCATAGACCCGGATCACCTCCAGCGTGTCCGGATCGATCGAGATGATGCGGCTGTCCACCCGGCTCATGCCGTAGAGCACGCGCCCGTCCGGCGAGGGGAAGATGGTGTGGGCGCCGCGCCCGATCGGGATCTGCTTCTCGACCTGCCGCGTCTCCGGGTTGAGGACCACGAAGTGATTCTCGCCCATCACGCCGCAGAGGATCTTGCCGCGGTTCCAATAGACGCCGGCCGGTTCCCGCCCGACCTCCGCCTGCCAGATCGGCTGGCGCGTCGCCATGCTGACCGCCAGCACGCTGCGCACGCCCTGCAGGGTCACGAAGGCGGTGGTGGCGCCGGGGTCGAAACAGATATGGCTCGGCTTGTCGCCGACGCGCAGCCGCTGCAGCAGCGACAGATCGCCGGCGTTGTAGATATCCACCTGGTCGCGGCGCAGCGAGGCCACCACCAGGTACTTGCCGTCCGGCGAATAGCAGAGGTGATAGGGGTTGCTGATCCGCACCCGGCGCTTCACCTCAGCGGTGGCGGGGTCGAGGAAGAAGAACTCGTTGCCGCCGGAATCGGCGATGACGAGTTCCTTGCCGTCCGGCGTCAGCGACAGGTGGTGCGGTTCGCGCAGCGCCGGCAGGCGGCGGATTTCCGCCCGCGTCCGGGCATCGAGGATCGAGATCGTCGCGTCGCCCGAATTCAGCACGTAGACGATGTCGACATTGGTCGGCAGCGGCGGCACCGGCTGCGCCGAGGGCTGGGTCGCGGGTGCGGATGCCGCCGGCGCCGCGCTCTGCGCGCGCGCCACGGAGGGCAGCAGCAGGGGAAGGCAAAGGGCGGCCCGCCGGGATGCGGTGCGCATGGTCACGTGGTCCGGGCTGGCAGGATACGGGCGGACGGATGCACGCGTGCCGTCCGCCGCGCAAGAGGAATAGCTGCGCGGCGGGCGCGGCCCAGCCGGGCGGCGCCCGCGCCGGGCAACCATCCGGTAATCCGGCCGGCGGCGGCCGGGTCAGCTCCCGGGCGCGAAGCGCAGCGCGGCGCCATTCATGCAATACCGCTGGCCGGTCGGCTGCGGCCCGTCTGGGAAGACATGGCCGAGATGGCCGCCGCAGCCGGCGCAATGGACTTCGGTCCGCACCATGAAGTGACTGCGGTCGGTGGTGGTGCCGACCGCGCCAGCGACCGGGGCGTAGAAGCTCGGCCAACCGCTGCCGCTCTCGTATTTCGTGTCCGATCCGAACAGCGCGGTGCCGCAGCCGGCGCAGAGGAAGGTGCCGGCCCGCTTCTCGGCATTCAGGGGCGAGCTGCCCGGGCGTTCCGTGCCGTGCTCGCGCAAGACGCGATAGGCGTCGGGCGTCAGCTCGGCCCGCCACTCGGCCTCGGTCTTCTCCGCCGGTGCGGGCACCGTCGCGTGCTTCAGGGTCATGCAGGCTCCTCCTTCGCGATGGACGGGAACGCGGCCGCTTCGGGCCGCGGGGCCATCGGACGCCCAGGCCGCCGATATGGGGATGCGCGGCGGCGGCTGGAAGGTGAAGCCCCTTGGCCGCGCGGCGCGGCGGGTCCACCCTCGCCTGCCCACGCGATGGACCCTGCCATGCCGCTCGCCGCCGCCATCATCCCGGTCACGCCCTTCCAGCAGAATTGCGCGCTGGTCTGGGACGAGGCGAGCAAGCGCGGCGCGGTCATCGACCCCGGCGGCGATGTCGAGCGCATCCAGGGCGCGATCGCCGAGCTCGGCATCACCGTCGAGAAGATCCTGCTGACCCATGGCCATATCGACCATGCCGGCGGCGCCACCCAGCTGGCCGAGGCGCTGTCGGTGCCGATCGAAGGCCCCTCGCGGGAGGATGCCTTCCTGCTGGACGCCCTGCCGGCTCAGGGCGCCCGCTTCGGGCTGGAGGGCGTGCGGCCGGTGACACCCGACCGCTGGCTGACCGAAGGCGAGACGGTCAGCATCGGCGGCCATGATTTCGGCGTGCTGCATTGCCCTGGCCATACCCCGGGGCATGTCGTCTTCGTCAATGTCCCGGCCGGCTTCGCCATCGTCGGCGACGTGCTGTTCCAGGGCTCGGTCGGCCGCACCGACTTCCCCTATGGCGACCCGGCGGCGCTGATCGCCGCCATCCGCGGCAAGCTGTTCCCGCTCGGCGACGGCATCGGCTTCCTCTGCGGCCATGGCCCGGGTTCGACTTTCGGCGCCGAGCGCCAGACCAACCCCTTCGCCGGCGACGCCGCGCAGGAGGCTTAAGCGCGGCGGAGCGTATCGGGCGCCGCCGCCAGGCCGGCATGACGGGCCGGCCGGGCACCGCTATGGTCGCACCCGACGGATCGCGGAAGGGTGGCGAATGATCAGGCAGGCGCGCGCATGACGACCACCCTGCAGGCCGCGATCGGCCGCTACCCCGGCACCGCCGCGCTGAAGGATGGCCGCATCGCCTCCGACCTGCTGCGGCTCGATTTCGCCGATGTCCCGGTCATCAACCGCGCCTTCGCGCCCATGGTGCGGGACCTGCGCTTCGACGTGTCGGAAATGGCGATCGCCACCTTCCTGCAGGCCAGGGCCGCCGGCGTGCCGATCGTGCTGCTGCCGGTGGTGCTGGTGCAGCGCTTCCAGCAATCGGCCATGCTCTGCCGCGCCGACAGCGACCTGCGCGGGCCGGCCGATCTCCCCGGCCGGCGCATCGGCGTGCGCGCCTATAGCCAGACCACCGGCATGTGGCTGCGCGGCATCATCGCCGAAGAAGGCGGGCCCGAAGCCGCCGCCTGCCGCTGGATCACCTTCGAGGACGCGCATGTCATCGGCATCGCCGATCCGCCCTGGGCGGAGCGCGCGGCGCCCGGCCAGGACATGCTGGCGATGCTGCGCGCCGGCGCGCTCGACGCGGTGATCGTCGGCAACGACGTGCCGGACGATCCCGGCCTGCGCACCCTGTTCCCCGATCCGGACGCGGCGGCGGAGGCCTTCTGGCAGCGGCACCGGCTGGTGCCGGTGAACCATCTGCCGGCGGTCACCCGCGACCTGGCCGATCGCCGCCCGGACCTGGTGGCCGAGTTGCTGCGGATGCTGCGCGCCGCCGCCGCCCTGGCCCCGCCCGGCCCCAGCGGCCCGCCGCCGGCGAGCCGGGCGGCGCTGGCGCCCGCGATCGCGCTCGCGCTCCGCTACATGACCGGACAGGGGATGCTGCCGCGCCCGCTGACCCTGGATGCGGTCTGGGACGGCTTGCCGCCAGGTGTGGAATAACGGCCGATACCCTTTCGCTTTCGACCAGTCCCCCACGGGGAGTTTCCAGCATGTCCGGCACGCAGAAGAGCGGCCTCGTCATCTCCGCCCATCCGGGCGACTTCGTCTGGCGGGCCGGCGGCGCCATCGCGCTGCATGCGCGGCGCGGCTACCGCATGAAGATCGTCTGCCTCTCCTATGGCGAGCGCGGCGAGAGCCAGGGCGCCTGGAAGCAGGCCGGCATGACGTTGGAAGCGTGCAAGAAGGCTCGGCACGACGAGGCGGCGGCGGCGGCCGCGGTGCTCGGCGCCGAGATCGAGTTCTTCGATGCCGGCGATTATCCGCTGCGCCTGACGCAGGCGATGCTGGACCGCACCATCGACATCTACCGCGAGCTGCGCCCGGCCTTCGTGCTGACCCATGCCGTGGCCGATCCCTACAATGTCGACCATCCGGAAGCGGCGCGCTTCGCGCAGGAAGCGCGCATCATCGCCCAGGCCGCCGGCCACAAGCCGGGCCCGGACGCCTTCTACAGCGCGCCGCAGGTCTTCCAGTTCGAGCCGCACCAGCCCGAGCAATGCGGCTTCAAGGTCAACCGTATCCTCAACATCACCGGGGTGTGGGAGACCAAGTGGAAGGCCTTCCAGGAACTGCCCGCGCAGCGCCACCTCTGGGATTATTACGAGCGGGTGGCGCTGAACCGCGGCATGCAGGGCGGGCGCAATTCCGGCAAGCCGATGACCTATGGCGAGGCCTACCAGACCATCTTCCCGGACGCGGTCGAGAT
>DASYDR010000199.1:0-19677 GCA_036499545.1 Roseomonas sp.
AGCGCCGGCGAGGAGGAAGCGGCGAAACATGGACGTCTCCGGGGATGGGGTTATCGGCGGCGAGCGTTGGTCGACATGGCCTAACGAAAGCGTAAGGCCCGTTCCCTTTCCGATTCAATAACGGAATTACCGCCGCGCGGCCTGTGCCGGACGTCACTGACGTCATGGCGATCAAACGGTCTTCGCAGTTGCGCCGCGCGGTCCGGATCGGTTACCAACGGCCCGTCACCAACCCCTGGATGCCGGGAGGGCCGCATGAGTTTCATCATCCGCTTCGTCCCCGACGATCCGTCGCAGCGCGCCTGACCGCGCGTCAGGCGGGGTGCCGGCCATCAGGCCCGGGCGCCCTCCGCGACAGGGTTTTTCCCGACTGAAGCCACCCATCCCGACCGGTCGCTGACCGGAAGGATGCGGTTTCCGCAGTGTTCGATCCAGGGACCGGTTCGCGCCAGGCGCGGCCGGAAGCGACAGTGACCTCCGATCCCCATACCCGGGCGGCCGAGCCGCTCCGTGCCGTCTTCGGCTTCGTCGCCAGGCGCTGGCTGCGCCATCGGCTGCTGACCGCCGGCATCATTCTCGCCATGCTGGCCGCGACCGCGGCCGACCTGCTGCTGCCGGTCTTCGCCGGCCGCCTGGTCGATGCCGTCACGGCATCCGACCGGGATGCGGCACTGGGCGCCGCCCTCGGCGCGCTCGGCGCCATGGCGGTGCTCGGCGTGACCATGGTCGCGTTCCGCATCCTCGGCATTCTCGGCATCATCCGGCTGACGCTCGACATGATGCGCGACAGCGCGACCGAGGCCTTCTGGCGGGTGCAGCGCTTCTCCGCCGACTGGCACGCCAACAGCTTCGCCGGCTCCACCGTGCGGCGGATCAGCCGCGGCATGTGGGCGATCGACCTGCTGAACGACACGGTGCTGATCGCGCTGCTGCCCTCGGCGGCGGCACTGCTCGGCGCCACCCTGCTGCTCGGCTGGCAATGGCCGTTGATGGGGGCCGCGGTCGCCACCGGCGCCGCGCTGCATGTCGGGCTGACCGCGACGCTGTCGCTGCGCTACGTGGCGCCGTCCGCGCGGCTGTCGAATGCCTGGGATACGCGGCTCGGCGGCGTGCTGGCGGATGCGGTCGGCGCCAATGCCGTGGTCAAGGCCTTCGGCGCCGAAACGCGGGAAGATGCGCGGCTGGCCGCGCTGGTGCGCAAGTGGCGGCGGCGCACCATGCGTCACTGGCACCGCGGCACCGTGAACGAGGCGGCCCAGGGTGCCGCGCTGCTGGTGATGCGGCTGCTCGTCATCGGCACGGCGCTGCTGCTGTGGTGGCGGGGCGAAGCCGGCGCCGGCGACCTGGCCGCGGTGCTGACGATGTTCTTCGTGGTGCAGGGCTATCTGCGCGATGTCGGCTACCACCTGAGCAACCTGCAGCGCTCGGTCAACGAGATGGAGGAGATGGTCGCGATGTCGACCGCCTCCCTTGGCATCGAGGACCGGCCAGACGCCGCGCCGATCCGGATTACCCGCGGCGAGATCGTCTTCGACCGCGTGGGCTTCCGCTACGGCGGCCACAGCACGCCGCTGTTCCGCGATCTCAGCCTGACGATCCGCGGCGGTGAGCGGGTGGGGCTGGTCGGCTATTCAGGATCGGGCAAGACCAGCTTCGTGAAGCTGATCCAGCGGCTCCACGATGTGACCGAAGGGCGGATCCTGATCGACGGCCAGGATGTGCGGATCGCCAGCCAGGCCTCGTTGCGGGCGCAGATCGCGATCGTGCAGCAGGAACCGGTGCTGTTCCACCGCTCGATCGCGGAGAACATCGCTTATGCGCGACCCGGCGCCAGCCTGGCGGAGATCGCGCGGGCCGCGGCGCTGGCCAATGCCGATGGCTTCATCGCCCGCCTGCCGAAGGGCCATGCGACGCTGGTGGGTGAGCGCGGCGTGAAGCTTTCGGGCGGCGAACGCCAGCGGGTGGCGCTGGCGCGCGCCTTCCTGGCCGATGCACCGATCCTGATCCTCGACGAAGCGACCTCCTCCCTCGATTCCGAGGCGGAGACATTGATCGGCGAAGCGATGGACCGGCTGCTGGTCGGGCGGACGGCGCTGGTCATCGCGCATCGCCTGTCCACGGTGCGCGCCATGGACCGCATCCTGGTCTTCGAACAGGGCCGCATCGTGGAGGAAGGCGACCACGCCGCGCTGATGGCCCGGCCGCGCGGCATCTATCGTCGCTTGTTCGAGCACCAGGCCGGCGGCGTGGCGCAGCCGATGGAATGAAGGTCTTCGGGAGGGGCTTCGGCCCCTCCCGCCGGAGAAACCCTACCGGTTCGGATAGGCCCGCGGATAGATGATGTCGCCCGGCGGGCCGGGCGCGCGGATCGGCCCGACGCGGCCGCAGGCGGCGAGCACGGTGGTGGCGACGAGAAGCACGGCGATCAGGCGGATCATGTGGCGAGCTTCCCCTGCCATTCGGCGGCCATGCGGGCGACATTGGCGGGCGCCGTGCCACCGAAGGACGTGCGGGACCGCACCGAGGCCGCGACGCTCAGCACATTGAACACATCCGCGGTGATGCGCGGCTCGACCGCCTGCATCTCCGCGATCGTCAGCCCGGCGAGATCGACGCCCTTGCCCTCCGCCTTCGCGACCAGCGCGCCGGTGACGTGGTGCGCGTCACGGAACGGCATCTTCAGGCTGCGCACCAGCCAGTCGGCCAGGTCGGTCGCGGTGGAATAGCCGGCGCCGGCCGCGGCCTCGAGGCGGCCGACCTCCGGCCGCATGTCGCGCACCATCCCCGCCATGGCGGCAAGGCAGAGGGTCAGGGTCTCGGCGGCGTCGAAGACGCCCTCCTTGTCTTCCTGCATATCCTTGAAATAGGTCAGCGCCAGGCCCTTCATCACGGTCAGCATGCCGTGCAGCGCGCCGTGCAGGCGCCCGGTCTTGCCGCGCACCAGCTCCGCCGCATCCGGATTGCGCTTCTGCGGCATGATGGAACTGCCGGTGGTGAAGCGGTCGGACAGCTTCACGAAGCCGAAATAGGGGTTGGTCCAGATCACGATCTCTTCGGCCAGCCGCGACAGATGCGTGCCGCACATCGCGCAGGCGAACAGGAATTCGGCGGCGAAATCGCGCGAGGCCACCGCATCCAGGCTGTTGCGCATCGGGCCGTCGAAGCCGAGCGCCTGCGCGGTCATGTGCCGGTCGATCGGGAAGCCGGTGCCGGCCAGCGCCGCGGCGCCGAGCGGGCTTTCGTTCAGCCGGGCCCGGCAATCGGCGAAGCGGGACAAGTCGCGCGACAGCATTTCCACATAGGCCAGCATGTGATGCCCGAAGGTCACCGGCTGCGCCGGCTGCAGATGGGTGAAGCCCGGCATCACGGTGCCGGCATGCTCGGCGGCGCGGTCGGCCATCGCCCGCATCACGTCGCGGATCTGGCCCGACAGACCGTCGATCGCATCCCGCACCCAGAGGCGGACATCGAGCGCCACCTGGTCGTTGCGGCTGCGGCCGGTGTGCAGGCGCTTGCCGGCCTCGCCGATCGCCTCGGTCAGCCGCGCCTCGATATTCATGTGGATGTCCTCGAGCGCGTCGGAGAACGCGAAGCGCCCGGCTTCGATCTCGGCGGCGATGACGGCCAGGCCATCGCGGATCGCGGCCTCGTCATCGGCGGAGATCACCCCCACATGCGCCAGCATGGCAGCATGCGCGAGGCTGCCTCGGATATCCTGGCGCCACATCTTGCGATCGAAGCCGATCGAGGCATTGATCGCGCCCATGATGGCGCTGGGGCCCTCCGCGAAGCGGCCGCCCCATTGCGCGTTGGCGGTCTTGAGCGAGGGATCGTTGCTGGACACGGGCGGAGGCATTCCTGTGATGAGTTTGATGCGGCGCGGTTTCGGCGCCCTGGCGGTGGGCGGGACCCTAGCGGCGGCACTCCGCCCCAAGCAAGGCGCGGCTGCGCCGGGGGGCGGGGCGCGGCTGGTCGAGGACCGGCGCCCATTGCCGGAATTCGGCTTCACGGATGCCGAGGGTGCCGCCAGGAGCCTGGCGGATTTCCCCGGCAAGGCGCTGCTGGTGAATTTCTGGGCCACCTGGTGCCCGCCCTGCGTGGCGGAGATGCCGGCGCTCGATCGCCTGCAGGCGCTGCTGGCGCCGGAGGGTATCCAGATCCTGACGCTCTCCTCCGACCGGGGCGGGCGGGCGCAGGTCGAGCCCTTCTACCAGCGCAACAGCCTGCGCAACCTCGGCGTCTGGCTCGACCCGCGTGGCGCCGCCGGGCGGGCCTTCGCGATCCGCGGCCTGCCGACGACGGTGCTGATCGACCGCACCGGCAGCGAGGTGGCGCGGGCCGAAGGCGCGGCGGAATGGGATGCGCCGGCCATGATCGCGGCGATCCGGCGCCTGGCCGGCCCGCATCCGGTCAGCGAGGAGACGTCGCGGACCTAGAACAGTGGGTGCCGCATCTTGAGTGGCAAAGTATACAATGAATCGAAAGCCCGGAATCAAAGGTTACCGGGCATCAATTCACTTGGCGTCGGAATGGAGATTCGGTAAAGCTCGGTCGTTGTCTGGCCGGAGCGAATGGGATGCTTCTGTTGCGCGGATTGCTGATCCTGGCAGCCCTTCTCCTGGCGCAGCCCGCGGCAGCGCAGCAGGATCGGGATGAGGTGGCCAGGCAGATCATCGGGCTGCCTTGGCAGGCGGCGCCGGCGGCAGGCACCATCGCGTCCACCGCCCGGATCTCGCTGCAGGGCGGATTGCGCTTTCTCGACGAGGCATCCTCAAGCCGCTTCCTGCAGCTGAATGGCAATCCGCCGCGGCCCGGCAACTGGGTCCTGGCGCCGTCCGCGATCAACTGGTTCGCCGTCTTTTCGTTCAACCGGATCGGTTATGTCCGTGACGATGAACGCCTGGACGCGAACGAATTGCTGCGCACGCTCCAGCAAAGTGACGCGAACGCCAATACGGAGCGGCAGCGCCTGGGGATGCCGACGCTGCGGACGGATGGCTGGGCGGTCGAGCCGCATTACGATTCCGACAGCCGCCAGCTGGAATGGGCGACGCGCCTCATCGATGCCGAAGGCTTCACGGCCATCAATTATTCGGTGCGGCTGCTGGGGCGGGGCGGCGTGACGACCGCCATCCTGGTGTCCGATCCGCAGCATCTGACGGACGACATGCGCGAATTCCGTCTGGCGCTGCGCGGCTTCGACTATCTGCCAGGCGAACGCTACACCGAATTCCGCCAGGGTGACCGGATCGCGGAGTACGGGCTCGTGGGCCTGGTCGTCGGTGGGGCGGCGGTGGCCGGCGCCGGCTTCCTCAAGAGCTTCGGCAAGATGATCGGCCTCGCCGTACTGGCCGGCGGCGCCGCGGTGTTCAGCTTCTTCAAGCGCCTCTTCGTCCGGGACGATCCGAACAAGCCGGGACGGTGATGCTGGAGCTTCTCGACGGGCTCCAGCTTCCGGACCAGCTGTTCTGGCTCATCTGCGCCGGCTTCTTCCTGGCGGAACAGGTGCGGCTGCACGGCAGCCGCCTGGTCTTCCTCGTGGTGGGGGCGGCGGGCGGGTGGCGGCTGGCCGGGCCGGTGCCGGGCTGGCGGCTTGGCGGGCGGTCGGTCACCCTGCTCAATCCATTGCTGCCTTTTCTGGGCGTCGTGCAACTGCCCTGGCTCGGGACCGTGCCGCATGCGCCGCGCGATCTGCGGCGAGCGGGCCGGCTGCTGGCGATCCGGCGCCGGTTGCTGCTGCCCTACCGGGTCCTGGCGGTGGCGGAGGGTCTTGCGCTGTTCCTGGCCGGGCCCCTGCTGACCACCCGGCACGGGCCGGGGGCCGCGTTCCTGCTCATCCTGCCGCTGCACCTGGCCTGCGCCCTCTGCTTCTGCCTGGTGCTCGCGGCGCAGCGCCGGGCCTGGCGCATCGGCTGGGGTCAGGTCGCGGCCCGGAGCTTCGAGTGCCTGCTGTCGCCCGGCTCGCTTGCGAATGCATGCCGGCGGGTTTCTCTGGCACTGCCGCCGCCGGATGTGGATGCCATCGCCCTGGCGGCCAGCCGGCCTGACGCGGCCAGGACGGTGGCCCCCCACCTGGCAGCCTTGCTCGATGAATGGGAGCAGGACGGCATGCCGCGGGAGGAGGACCGGGAGGCGGTTGCGCGGCATCGCCAGGCGCTGGCCGAGCTCCAGCTCCTCGCTTCTGAGGCATTATCGTAACCGTGGCTTGAAAAAGACTGATTCCGCTCCGAGAATTGTTTTCGGGGACACTGGGCACGGGGGCATCGGGGGATGCTGCGGCGCCGCTTCATCACGCTTGCCCTGCCGCTCGTCGCGGCAGCGTGCGGCTCCACGCGCGGTGGCGGGCCGCGCATGGCACCCGGCTATGAATCGGGATCGGTCTCCTGCGTGCCCTATGCCCGGCAACGCTCCGGCATTCCGCTGCGCGGCGATGCCTGGGAATGGTGGGGGGAGGCGGCAGGCCTCTATGCCCGGGATCGGGTGCCGAGCCCGGGCGCCGTGCTGGTGCTGGCCCGCACGTCCCGCCTGCGCTCGGGGCATCTCTCGGTCGTCACGCGGGTGGTGTCGGGGCGGGAGATCCGGGTGGATCATTCGAACTGGGCGCCCTGGGGCAGCTGGTCGCGCGGCATGATCGCCCGTGACCAGCCGGTGATGGATGTCTCGGACGCCGGCGACTGGTCGGCGGTGCGGGTCTGGTATCCGCGCACCGATACCTACGGCAACACCGCCTACGCGGCCTACGGCTTCATTCATCCGCGCCGCGCCTGAGCGTCGGGCGCGCCGCCCGCGAGCCCGCGATTGCACCCGGCCGCGTCCCGCGCGAAGACGCAGGCATGAGGATCCGTCGCCGTTCCCTGCTCGTCGCGCCACTGCTGGCCGCGCGCCCGGCTCTCGCCCAGGCGCATTGGCCCGAACGGCCGGTGCGCTTCATCGTGCCCTTCCCGGCGGGATCGACGCCGGACCTGACCGGCCGCGCGGTCGCCGCCCGGCTGGCCACCGCCTTCGGCCAGCCCTTCGTGGTCGAGAACCGCACCGGTGCCGGCGGCAATATCGGCACCGACTTCATCGCCAAGGCGACCGATGGGCATGTTCTCGGCCTGTCCATCAACGGCCCGCTCTCCACCGCGCCGGCGCTGTATCCGAACCTGCCCTATGATCCGGCACGCGACCTGATCGCCGTGTCGCTGCTGGTGCGCGGGGCGCAGGCGCTGGTGGTGCATCCGGACCTGCCGACGCGGGACCTCGCCGGCTTCGCCGCCCATGCGCGGGCCAATCCGGGCGCGGTCGCCTTCGGCTCGGTCGGCGCCGGCTCCGGCGGGCATCTGGCCATGCTCGACCTGGCGGCGCGGCTCGGCGGGCTCGACCTGCTGCACGTGCCCTATCGCGGTTTTCCGGAGGCGACGCTCGACCTGGTCGCCGGCCGCATCCAGGCCATGCTGGTGACGGCGGCGGCGGTGCTGCCGCAGCTTCGGGAAGGCCAGGCGCGGGCGCTGGTCACCACCGGCGGGCGCCGCTTCCCGGACCTGCCGACGGTGCCGACGCTCGCCGAACTCGGCATCGCCGATGCGGAATCCTATGGCTGGCAGGTCATGGTGGCGCCGGCCGCGACGCCCGCCGTCCGCATCGCGCGCCTGGCCCAGGAAGCGCGGGCGGCACTCGCGGATCCGCAGACCCGCCAGCATCTGCAGGCGGTGGGCTTCGAGGTGATCGGTTCCGGCCCGGAGGATGCTACGCATTTCGTCGCGGCGGAGGCGGCGCGCTGGGGCGGGCTGATCCGGCGGCTCGGCATCCGCGCGGAGGGGTGAATGGCGGTTCGGCAATGGCCGCGGGCCGGCCTGGCGGGTCTTGTCCGCGCCTGCCGCGCTGCCGTCATGGCCAAACCGACACCGAGCGGCCGAACAAACCGGAAACTGTGGACGTGATGGGCGCGACCGGTTGCGCCGCGCCCTCGCCGGGCCCACATCCGCCGCATCAACGGTTTGCACGGGACGTTCCATCCCACTAGGGTGCGGCCGTCACCGCAAGACAGCGCGGCCGCCGCCGGGGTGGACCGCCCAAGGATATCGAGGCGTCACGATGGGTTCCTTCAGCATCTGGCACTGGCTCGTGGTGCTTCTGGTCGTTCTGCTGCTGTTCGGCAGCGGCAAGATCAGCGGCCTGATGGGTGACCTCGCCAAGGGCATCAAGTCCTTCAAGCAGAACATGAAGGAAGAGGACGAGAAGGACGAGGCCATGGCCCCGCCTGCGCAGCCGCAGCAGCCCGCCGGCAGCATCTCGGGCCCGGCCGCCGCGCCCGCCGCCACCACGGCGCAGCCTTCCGGCACCACCAGCCGCCCGGCCGCCTGACGCTACGGCGCGGGTCGCGATCGGGCGGTATCGCCCGCGGGCGTGAACCGCCTGCGCGACCCCCGATCCGCGCCCGCGCCGATGGTGCGCCCGGCCTTGGCCGGGCCTGATGCACGATCCGATGACGGCCCCCATACCGCAGGCGGCGACCGCCGCGATCATCGCCGCCGGACGGCGGCTCGATGCTGCCGGCTGGGTGCCTGCCACCGCCGGCAACATCTCCATTCGCCTGCCCGACGGGCGCATCGCGATCACCCGCTCCGGCCGCCACAAGGGCGCGCTGGGCGTTGATGACGTCATGGCGGTGGACGCCGATGGCCGGCCGGATGTCGCGGGCGATCGCCCTTCCTACGAAACCCTGCTCCATTGCGGCATCTACCGGCGCTTTCCCGAGGCCGGCGCCGTGGTGCACGGCCATTCGATCGCCAATACCGTGCTGTCCCGCGCCGCCGGCGACGGCCTGATCCTCTCCGGCTACGAATTGCTGAAGGCCTTCCCGGGTGGGCCGACGCATGCGACCGGGGTGGTCGTCCCGGTGCTCGACAACGACCAGGACATTCCCCGCCTGCAACGCGCGCTGGACGCGCGCTGGGCGGCGGCGGATACCATGCCGCCCGGCTACCTGATCCGCGGCCATGGCGCCTATCTCTGGGGGGCGGACATGGACGCCGCCCTGGCGCGCATGGAAGCCCTGGAATTCATGCTCGCCTGCGAGCTCGAGGAAAGGAGGCTGCGATGAGCCGTCTGACCGTATGGGACGCCGCGACCGGCGCCGAGACCTTCAATACCCAGGACCCCGCCGACATCGCCGCGACCCTCGATGCGATCGGGGTGCGCTTCGAGCGCTGGGATGGTGTCGAGACGGCGGATGATGCGACGCCGGAGCAGATCCTGGCCGCCTATAAGCCGCATCTCGATGCGCTGATGGGCACATCCGGCGCCGGCAGTGCCGATGTGCTGAGCCTGACGCCCGATCACCCGATGAAGGATGCGTTGCGGCAGAAATTCCTCGACGAGCACATCCATACCGAGGACGAGGTCCGGTTCTTCGTCCGCGGCGGCGGGCATTTCGTGCTGCATATCGGTGGGCACGTCTGGGACGCGCATTGCACCCAGGGCGACCTGATCAGCGTGCCGGCCAATACCAGGCACTGGTTCGATGCCGGGCCGGAACCGCGCTTCACCGCGCTGCGCATCTTCACGGACACCTCCGGCTGGGTGCCGCATTACACCGGCACCGACCTCGCCAAGCGCTTCCCGGTCGCGGGGTGAGCGTGATCGCGGCGATCGTCACCGACATCGAAGGCACGACCACGCCGATCGCCTTCGTGAAGGACACGCTGTTTCCCTTCGCGGAGGCGGCGCTGGACGGGTTTCTCGACCTGCATGGCCAGGATCCGCGGGTCCTCGCCATCGTCGAAGCCGTGCGTGCCGAGGCGCCCGCCGAGGAACCGCGGGCCGCGCTCCGGCGCTGGATGGCCGAAGACGCCAAGGTCACCGCGCTCAAATCCCTGCAGGGGCTGATCTGGGCGGCGGGCTATGCCGATGGCAGGCTCCGGGGCGCGCTCTACCCGGACGTCGCCCCGGCGCTCCGCGCCTGGGCGCAGGCGGGGCTCAGGCTCGGCGTCTATTCCTCGGGCTCCGTCCCGGCGCAGCAATTGCTGTTCGGGCATAGCAGCGCCGGCGACCTGAGATCACTGTTCCAGGGCTGGTTCGATACCCGCATCGGCGCCAAGCGCGAGCGCGCCAGCTATGCGGCGATCGCCGCCGGGCTGGCATTGCCGCCGGCCGCGATCCTCTTTCTCTCCGACATCGCGCAGGAACTGGACGCGGCGGCGGAGGCGGGGTTCGTCACCTGCCAGCTGGTGCGGGCCGATGACGGGACCGTGGAATCCGGCCGCCATCCGGTGGCGCCGGATTTCGCCGCCGTTGCGCGCCTGCACGGGCTGCCGGAAGGTTACTGACGCGACACTTGGCCCTTCTCCCCGCCACCCGCTAGAAGCGCCCTGATCCCGGAGGCTGCCGCCGATGCTGACGATCTGGAGCGTGAAGGACGGCCATTGCCTGGTCCGGGAAGGCGGGGTTTCGGAGATTACCGCGGCCTTGCCGCCGCCGCAGAACGCCAATGCCGCGGCGATCGTCGAACCGGAGGCGTTGCGCGCCTCGGTCTGGATCGACCTGCTCAACCCCTCCCTTGAGGAAGAAAGGGCGGTGCAGGATGCGCTCCGCCTCGAAGTCCCGACCCGCGAGGAGATGGAGGAGATCGAAAGCTCCTCCCGCCTGTATCGCGAGGGGGAGGCGCTGTTCCTGACCGCGAACTTCCTCTACGGCGTCGAAGGCGGCGAATACGGCTCCACCGCCATCAGCTTCGTCCTGACGCCGACCCAGCTGGTCACCGTGCGCTATGCGACGCCGAAGGCCTTCTCGGTCTTCAACGCGCGGGCCCAGCGCATGCCGGGCACGCTGCTCGCATCGCCGGATGCGGTGATGCTGCACCTGTTCGAGCAGGTGGTGGACCGGCTCGCGGATATCCTGGAACGCATCGGCGCCGACATGGACCGCGCCAGCCAGACCGCCTTCCGCAATGCCCGCGGCCAGAAGGTGAAGGCCAATCGCCGCGATGCCGATCTGCGCGATACCCTGATCACGCTCGGCCAGGTCGGCGAAGTGACCACCCGCGCGTCCGAGACGCTGCTCGGCCTGACCCGCATCCTGACCTTCGTCGGCGCCGAGAAGGCGACCGCCGTCCGCAAGGAGAACCAGGTGCTGATCAAGACCCTGGTGCGCGACGTGCGATCCCTGGTCGAACACGCGAATTTCCTGAACAGCAAGGCGAACTTCCTGCTCGATGCCGTGCTCGGCATCATCAATGTCGAGCAGAACGCGATCATCAAGACCTTCACCGTGGCCTCCGTCGCGCTGATGCCGCCGACCCTGATCGCCAGCATCTACGGCATGAACTTCGAGATCATACCGGAACTGAAGTGGTCCTTCGGCTATCCGGCGGCGATCCTGCTGATGATCGTGACCGCGATCCTGCCGGTCCTGTATTTCCGGCGGAAGGGATGGCTCTGACACCCGACGCGCCAGACATCCCGCGGCCGGCATGAAGCGACTTCTGCTCGCCCTGCTGATCCTGCTGCCCGGGGCGGCGCGCGCCGCCTGCCCGACGCCGGGCGCCGAGATCACCGTCCAGCGGGAGGATCCGGAGCCGACGGTGGCCGCCGCGCCCATGCTCGCGCTGCGCAGCCAGATGAGCGATGCGCGGGCCGCGCGCGGCCAGCACCTGGGCGTCACCAGTTCCCGCGTCGAATGGCGCAGCGAACTCGCCGCCCGCTACCTGCGCCAGCCCGATGGCAGCGTCTGCGCCGTGGCGGACCGCATCTCCGTCGACCTGGTCCATGTCGAGCATGCGATCCGCATCGCGGCCGAAATCCCCGAGGATGGCTGCCTCTGGCGGGAAGTGCTGGCGCATGAGCGCCGCCATGTCGCGATCAATCGGGCCACCCTGCGGGACGCCGAGCAGGCGATCGACCGCGCCGTGCGAAGCTGGGCGCGCCGCGCCAGCGCCCAGGCGCGCGACGCCGAGGCCGCGACCGCCATGCTGCAGGCCAGCCTGCGCCGCGCCGTGGAACCGGCCCTCGCCGCCATGCGCCGGGCCCGTGCCCGCGGTCACGGCCGGATCGACACCGCCGCCGAATACGACCGCCTGGCCCGCGTCTGCCCGGCCGATCAGGGCCGCCTGCCGCAGGCTCCGTGACGGCCGGGGCCGCTTCCGGGATCGCCTGCTTGACGCGACGTGGCGGTGGCGCCGAACCTGACGGCTGATTCAGTCCCAGGAAGCCTTGCCATGCCGAAGACCATCCGCATCGACGCCGGTGTCGAGACCTGCCGCTGGGGCGGGTTCGACGCCAGTTTTCCGCCGCTGGCCGAGGTCGACTCCGGGGACACCGTCATCCTGGAATGCATCTCCGGCGGGCCCGACCAGTTGCCGCCGCGCGAGGCGATGCTGGCCGTGCATCCGGCGCTGCGGGAGGTGCATGCGAAGCTGCCGCGGCTCGGCGCGCATATCATCACCGGCCCGGTCGCGGTGAAGGGTGCCGAGGCGGGCGACATGCTGCGCATCGATATCGAGAAGATCGAGCTCGGCTCGGATTGGGGCTATTGCGGCTTCCGGCCGCTGTTCGGCACCCTGCCGGAGGATTTCCCCTATCGCCGCATGCTGCACATCCCGGCCGACCGGGAGCGCATGGTCTGCACGCTGCCCTTCGGGCCGAAGGAAGGCGGGATGGAGCTTGCCCTGGCGCCGTTCTTCGGGGTGATGGGCGTGGCGCCGCCGCGCGAGTGGGGGCTGATCAACACGAAGGAGCCGCGGGCGCATGGCGGCAACCTCGACAACAAGGAACTGATCGCGGGCAGCACGCTCTATCTGCCGGTCTGGGCGGAAGGCGGGCTGTTCTCGGCCGGTGACGGGCACGGCGTGCAGGGCGATGGCGAGGTCTGCATCAACGCGCTCGAGATCAACCTGACCGGGCATTTCAAGCTGAGCCTGGTGAAGGGCGGCGGGGTCAATGATCCGGCATTGCGCTTCCCGCGCGCCGAGACGCCCACCCATTTCATCACCATGGGGCTGAACGAGGATCTGGACCTCGCGATGAAACAGGCGCTGCGGGAGATGATCGCCTTCATCTGCAGCCGGTCGAACCTTTCGGCCGCCGATGCCTATCAGTTCTGCTCGCTGGCGGTGGATTTCGCCGTCACCCAGACCGTCAACGGCGAAAAGGGCGTGCACGGCAAGCTCAAGAAGGGGCTGCTGTTCTGAGAGCCTGCCTCGGCACGGGTCGGCGGCGATCTGGCGGTCCTTTTCCGCCCCTGCCGCGCCGGCTTCCTCGCCGATGCAACCAGCATCGGCTGCGTCATCCGACACGACAGGGACGAAAAATGCCTCGCCACCTCACCGCCGCCCCATGCCGAGACAGGCTCTGATGGCCGAAGCACTTCCCCCCCTTCTGCTGGTCGGCTGCGGCAAGATGGGCGGCGCCATGCTCGCCGGCTGGCGCGAGCAGGGCCTGGCCTCCGCCGTGGTGGTGGAGCCTTACGCCGGCGAGGCGCTGCGCGCGCTGGCGGGCCAGGGCATCACGGTGGTGCCGGATGCCGCCGCGATCCCCGCGGATTTCCGCCCCGGCGTGATCATCTTCGCGATCAAGCCGCAGGAGGCGCCGGCGACGCTGCCGGCCTATGCGCGGCTGGCCGCCGATGCGCTTTCCCTTTCGATCATGGCCGGGCGATCCGTCGCGTCCATGCAGGCGGCGCTAGGCGAGGGCGCGGCGCTGGTCCGTGCCATGCCGAATACGCCGGCGGCGATCCGCCAGGGCTTCACCGCGGCCTTCGCCGCGCCCGGCGTGACCGAGGCGCAGCGGGCCCTGGCCGACCGCCTGCTGGCCGCGATCGGGGAGGTCGCCTGGGTCGCCGAGGAAGACCTCATCAATCCGGTCACCGCCGTCTCCGGCGGCGGCCCGGCCTATGTCTTCCTGCTGGCCGAACTGCTGGAGCAGGCGGCGATCGGGGAAGGGCTGCCGGCGGACCTGGCGCGGCGCATGGCGCGCGCCACCGTCTCGGGCTCCGGCGCCCTCCTGGCCGCCAGCACGGAGGATGCGGCGGCGTTGCGTCGCGCCGTCACCAGCCCCAAGGGTACGACGGAGCGCGCGCTCGCCGTGCTGATGGCGGAGGATGCCTGGCCGGAGACGATCCGGCGCGCCATGGCCGCGGCGACCGCACGCTCCCGCGAACTGGCCGGATGATCGCCGGGCCAGCGAGGCACAGAATCTTCGCTGGCATCGCCCGGATGTCGGTCCATATTGAGGCGCATGAGCGAGAGCGAACCCGACAACACGGCCCTGCTGGCGGGATTCTGGCAGGTGGTGGCGCTGCGTGGCTGGCATGGCGTGACCATGGGCCGTGTCGCGCAGGAATCCGGCCTGCCATTGGCCGCCTTGCGCGCCCGTGTGCGCACGCCGCTCGATCTGTTGCTGCCGCATGGGCGGGAAGCGGATCGGATGGTGCTGGCGGGTACCATCCGCGGCCAGGGCGGCAGCCCGCGCGACCGCATCTTCGATGTGCTGATGCGCCGTCTGGATGCGATGCAGCCGCATCGCCCGGGGATCCTCCGGCTGCTGTCGGATATCAGGCGCGACCCGTTGCTGGCGCTGTTCCTGGCGCCGCATCTGCTGGTTTCGATGGCCTGGATGCTGGAGGCGGCGGAACTCGACACCGCGCTGCCGGCCGGCGCCTGGCGGATGCCGGGCCTGGCCGCCGTATGGCTCGCTGCCGTGCGTGCCTGGCGTGAGGATGACAACGCCGATCTCGGCATGACCATGGCGGCGCTCGACCGCGCGCTGGACCGGGCGGAAGGTCTTGCCCGCACGCTCCGGCTGCCGGTCGTGGCGGGCGATGCGGATGCCGTGGCGGAAGAGCCCGCGCCGCCGGCGTGACGACCGGTGAGCAGCTTCACCTGCCCCGGTGATGCCCACTGGCGCGGAATCTGCCCCAGGGCGTGACCGTTTCGAACCGAGACGGCTGTGCTTCGGGGTCCTTGTTGGCTCGCGTGGTTCACGGGGTGATTCCACCTCGGCCGGTCACGCTCTGGGAAAGGGATCGAAGCGATGTCCAACGACAATGACGGCCTGAACAAGCCCCGCACGTTCAGCGATTTCCGCTTCCCCATCATGCCCGGCCTGGAAGCCCTGGCCAACGCGCAGCGCCGCAATCTGGACGCGCTGTCCGCGGCCAACCGCGTCGCGCTGGAAGGCGCCCAGGCGGTTGCCAAGCGCCACATGGAAATCCTGCAGCAGACAGTCGGCGAGATGTCGGACGCGATGCGCGGGCTGGCCGAAGCCGAGACCTCGCCGCAGGCGCGTGCGGAACGCCAGGCGGAGGTGGTGCGCGCCACTTATGAACGCGCGGTCGCCAACATGCAGGAACTGGCGGAGCTGATCCAGAAATCCAGCACCGAAGCCCTGTCGCTATTGAACCACCGCTTCGCCGAAGCGATGGAGGAAGCGCGGGACCTCGCCGCGCCGAAATCGGGAGGGTGACGGCGGGCCGCCTATAGCGGCAGGCGAACCCGCGCCCTGAGGCCGCCCATCGGGCTGTCTTCCAACAGGATGTCGCCGCCATGCGCGCGCGCGATGTCGCGCGCGATCGCGAGGCCGAGGCCGGTGCCGCCGGCCGAGAAGCTGGCGAAGGGCCGGAATGCCTCTTCCCGATGGCTGTGCGCGAGGCCGGGGCCGTCATCGTCGACCAGCACCATCGCCCAGCCGCCGCCCTCCGCCCGCGGCGCCTGCTCGACGCTCACCGCGATGCGGTGCGCGTGCCGCCGTGCATTGTCCAGCAGATTGCCCAGGCAGCGGCGCAGCGCATCGGCGCGCAGCGGCATCATCAGCGCCGGCGGCGCCACGACTGCCACCGGTGTGCCCTGCCGCCGGGCGCGCGCCGCCATATCCTCGACCAGGGCCACCAGGTCGGTCGCCTGCGGCTGCTCCTGCCCCTCGCCGCGCGCGAAGGCGAGGTAGGCGGCGATCATCCGCTCCATCTCCTCCACGTCCTGGGTCAGCGCGGCCGCGTCCTCCTGCGCGTCATGGGGCAGCATCGCTAGTGCCAGGCGCATGCGGGTCAGCGGCGTGCGCAGGTCGTGGCTGATGCCGGCCAGCATTTCCGTGCGCTGGGCGACGAAGCGGCGGATGCGTTCCTGCATGCGATTGAAGGCGGATGCCGCCTGCCGCACCTCGACCGCGCCTTCCGGCTTGATCGGGCCGAGGTCGCGGCCCATGCCGAAGGCTTCCGCCGCGCCCGCCAGGCGGCGGATGGCCCGCACCTGATTCTTCATGAACAGGGCCGCGACCCCGAACAGCAGCAGCGAAGCGCCGACCAGCCAGATGACGAACAGGTAGAGCGTGCCGGTGAAGACGCGCTTGCGCGGCGCCTCCACATGCAGAACGCCCTGCGGCAGTTGCACGCGGATGATGACGCTGCGCGGATCGGTCTGCCAGTCGGTGTCGAAGGGCAGTGCCACGCGCTCGCGCAGCGCATTGGTCAGATCCTCCTCCAGCGGCAGCAGCGGCAGGGAGGCGGGGCGCGACTGCGGCCGTTCCATGCGCGCACCGGGCTCGAAAGCGAGGCCGAGCTCCAGCCGCCAGGCGGCGTCGCGGAAGATGCGGGCCTGTTCCTCCGCGTCCGGACGGCGGGAGACCAGTTCCGCCACCATGCCGACATCGCCGGCGACGCCGGCCGCCAGCCGGCGTGAGATGACGTCGAGGTGGTTGCCGTAGAACAGCTGCAGCGCGATCGCCTGCAGGATCACCAGGGGCAACAGGATGATGAGCAGCGCGCGCCCCAGCAGCCCGCGCGGCGCCAGGTATCGCCGCATCCAGGCGAGCGGCGCGAGGTGGCGCCGCATCCGCGGGCGGCCGACGGTGCCCGAGGGCTCGGCCTCCGGCACCCGCAGCTCCTCATCGAATGCGGACATCGATCAGTTTCCCGGCCGCAGCACGTAGCCGCGGTGCCGCACCGTCTGCAGGAAGCGCGGTTCGCGCGGATCGGGTTCGATCTTGCGGCGCAGGCGGGTGACCTGCACGTCGATGGCGCGCTCGCCCGCCTCGGGCGTGCCGAGCGCCTCGGCGATCTCTTCCCGGCTCAGCACCTCGCCGGCCTTGCGCGACAGGGCCTGCAGCAGCGCCGCCTCGCCGCCGGTCAGGCGCACCGGTCCGTCCGGCCCGCGCAGCTCGACGCGATCGAGGTCGAACCAATGCAGGCCGATCTGCACCGAATGCACCTGCACCATGCTGGCCGGCGCCGCGGCCGGCGTCGCGGCGCGCTTCAGGATGGTGCGGATGCGCAGCGCCAGCTCGCGCGGGTCGAAGGGCTTCGGCAGGTAGTCGTCGACGCCGCTCTCGAAGCCGGCGACGCGGTCATCCGGCGCGCCGCGCGCGGTCAGCATCAGGATCGGCACGTCCTGGCCGGCGCGGCGCAGGCTCTCGGTCAGGTCGAGACCGGATTCACCCGGCATCATCACATCGAGCACCAGCAGGTCGTATTCCATGGACGACAGCGCCTTGCGCGCCGCGGCCGCATCGCCCGCCGCGGAAACCCGGAAGCCCTGCTCGGTCAGGAAGCGCTGCAGCAGCGCGCGCAGCCGGGCATCGTCATCCACCACCAGCACATGCGGCGCATCGGCCGTGGCCGTCGCCGCTTCGCCCGCCACCTGGCTCATCGCCGGCGTCCCCCTTCCTGCGGTTCATCTTCCAGCAGCTTCAGCAGATCGCGCGCCTCGGTGCCCATCAGCCCGCGCATGACGCGGCGGAAGCCCTCGACCGCGGTCGGCCCGGCCTCGCGATAGGCACGCATGATCGTCTCCCGCTGCCGCTCGAAGACGCGGCGCTCCAGCGCGGCGCCCTTCTCGGTCAGGGCCAGCAGGCGCTGGCGGCGGTCGCTGGCGCCGGGCGTCTGCACGACATAGCCCTCCTCCACCAGGGGCTGCAGCACGCGCCCGAGCGACTGCTTGGTGATCGACAGGATCGCGAGCAGGTCGCCCACCGTGATCCCCGGCCGGCGGCCGACGAAATGCAGCACCCGGTGATGCGCCCGGCCCATGTTCAGCTCGACCAGCAACTGGTCGGCGACGCCGGTGAAGTCCCGGTAGCCGAAGAACAGCAGGTCCTGGGCGAGGCGCAACTCCTCCTCCCGCAGGAACAGCAGGTTGCGGCCGGCCACCGGGGCGGCGCCTTGCGGCTCCGGGATCGTGTGCCGGCGCGTCGCGGTTTCGGCGTCCGCGGTCATTCCCATGCTCTCTCCCCGGTCGGGTGCATGGCAGCCCCGCCGTGCTTATGGGTCAGCATTATTGACGCATATGCCGACCGATTATAATCTCCAGGCCAAGGACGAAAGGAAATTGCGCCACCTGGCCGGTTTCCGGAGTTTCGCGAAAGCCGCCCCATGCGCCGCACGGGACGAGCCTTCGTGAGACTCCATACTCGGCCGAGAGTATAGCGACGAACTTCACAGGAAGGATTGCCTCCATGGCCCTGGTGCCCTTCGACGACCGCGACGGCTGGATCTGGCTGGACGGCGCCTTCGTTCCCTGGCGCGACGCGAAGCTGCACGTCCTGAACCATGGGCTGCACTATGCCTCCGGCGTCTTCGAGGGCGAGCGGGCCTATAACGGCAACATCTTCAAGCTGCGCGAGCATTCCGAGCGCCTCATCGCCTCCGCCCGCATCCTCGGCTTCGCGATCCCCTGGTCGCTGGACGAGATCGATGCCGCCTGCCGCGAGACCCTGGCGAAGAATGGCCTGACGGATGCCTATCTGCGCCCGATCGCCTGGCGCGGCCCGGAGGAGATGGGCGTCGCCGCCAAGAACACCAAGATCCACATGGCGATCGCCGCCTGGGAATGGGGCGCTTATTTCGGCGTGGAGCAGCGCATGACCGGCGTGCGCCTGGCGATGGCGCCATGGCGCCGCCCGCACCCCCTGACGGCGCCCACCGCGTCCAAGGCGGCGGGGCTCTACATGATCGGCACGCTCTCGAAGCATGCCGCCATGGATCAGGGCTTCGACGATGCGCTGATGCTGGACTGGAAGGGCGACGTGTCGGAAGCGACCGGCGCCAATGTCTTCCTGGTCATCGACGGGGAGATCCACACCCCGGTGCCGGAGAACTTCCTGGATGGCATCACTCGCCGCACCATCATGGGTCTGGCGCGCAAGCGTCAGCTCAAGGTGGTGGAGCGCATCGTGCCGGAGAGCGACCTGGCCCGCGCCACCGAGGTCTTCCTCTGCGGCACCGCCGCCGAGGTGACGCCGGTGCGCGAGATCGCCGGCCGCAGCTATAGCCCGGGCGAGATCACGCGGACGCTGATGACCGACTATGAGGCCTTGGTGCGGCTCTCTCTGGAAGAGATGGCAAAGGCGGTCGCCTGAGCTCATCTTCGGGTGCGACGGCAAGCCTGCCGTCGTACCCCGCGATGGAAAGGTCCCGCATGGTCACCATCCCGATGCCGGAGCGTCCGCGGCCGGTGCAGGTTCCAGCCGAGTTCTCGCTCGCGGTCGATCTGGATGAGCGCGCCGTGCTCTACCCGGCCGGCAAGGGCGTGACGCGGGTGACGCTTTCCGCCACCGAAGGCGGCATCGCCTTCGACGCGATCTTCGCCTTCAACGAAAGCCGCAGCGCACCGCGCATCATGGTGCTGTCGCTGGACGATGCCCGCGAATTCGGGCGGCGGCTGGTGGACAGCGTCTACCAGGCGCGGGCGCAGAACGCGATCACGGAGACGAT
>DASYDR010000200.1:0-4589 GCA_036499545.1 Roseomonas sp.
GTGCTCGACACAGCTGATCAACCATCTCAATATGGATCACCGATCTGGGCGGGGTGGCGGCCGCGCTCCGACGCAGGCTGCGTGGCTGCTGCCCGCGGTGCCGGCGCGATCGCCATCGGCAAGACGGTGACCACCGAATTCGCCACCCGCCATCCAGGCCCGACCGCCAACCCCCACAACACGGCGCATACCCCGGGCGGCTCCTCCTCCGGCTCCGCGGCGGGCGTCGCGGCCGGATTCTTCCCGCTGGCCTTCGGCACCCAGACCTCCGGCAGCATCATCCGCCCGGCCGCCTTCTGCGGCGTCGCAGGCTTCAAGCCGAGCTATGGCACCCTGCATCGGGCCGGGATGAAGGTGATGAGCGAGAGCCTGGACACCATCGGCGTCATGGCCCGGGACGTGGCCGACTGCGCGCTGGCCATGGCGGCGCTGACCCGGCGCGACTACGGCGACCCCGCCGCGAAGCCCGGTCGCGCGCCGCGCCTGGCCTTGACCCTGGATCCTTCCGCCGATGCCGCCGCGCCGGAGACCCTGGCGCTGATTGAGCGCGCCGCCGAGGCCTGCCGCAAGGCGGGCGCCACGGTCGATGCCATCCGCCTGCCGGAGGCTGTCCTGGCCGGTGCCGCCGCGCACCCCACCGTGATGAACATGGAAAGTGCCGAAGCGCTCGGCTGGGAACTGGCCCATGCCCGGGCCCAGATCTCACCGACCTTGCGGGAGCGGATGGCGGAAGGGCAGGCCCAGTCCGCCGCGGCCCTGGTCGCCGGCCAGCAGGCCTTCGCCACCGCCCGCGCCGCCTTCCCGGCGGCGATCGCCGGCTATGACGCCGTGCTGACCGCGAGCGCGCCGGGCGAGGCGCCGGAGGGTCTGGGCTGGACCGGCGATGCGGCCTTCAACTGGCTCTGGACCCTGCTGCACGGGCCCTGCGTCACCGTGCCGGCCGGCACCGGCCCGAAGGGCCTGCCGCTCGGCCTGCAGATCGTCGGCCGCATCGGCGAGGACCGGGAAACGCTCGCCTGGGCCGAATGGGTGCGCCAGGCCGTCATGGGGTAAATGGCCAGCGGCACGCGTCCTTCACGCGTGCCGTGCGCCCGAATGGGCGCCGCCGGTCGTCCGGCGAAGCCAGGCCGCGCGGATGCGTGGCGCCCCGCGTCTGAGGGCGCCTGGTCAGGAATCAACCCCGCGCCGGGAAGACCCCCGGCGCGGTCGCCAGCGCCTCGACCGTGTCGAAATCGCGGAGCACGGCGTCATCGGGCATCTCGATCTCGGCGACCCGGTCGGCGTGCAGGCCGACCAGGTGCCGGGCACCGACATCGCCGGTGATCTGCTGCATCGCCGGCAGGAATTCCCGCGCCCAGATCATCGGGTTGCCTTGCTTGCCGCGATAGGTCGGCAGCACGATGGCCCGCCCTTCCTCCGGATCGAAGGCCGCCAGCAGCCGGTCGAGCATGGGCGCGCTGACCAGCGGCATGTCGCCGAGGCAGATCATCACGCCTTCCGTCTCCGGCGGCAGCGCCGCCAGCCCGGCCTTCAGGCTGGCTGAAAGCCCTTCCGCATAATCCTCGGCATGGATGAACCAGACCGGCTTGCCGGCCAGCGCGTCCTGCACCGCCTCCCGCTCATGCCCGGTGACCACGATGACCGGATGCGCGCGGCTTTCCAGCGCCTGGTCGACCACGCGCGCGACCATCGGCCGACCGGTGGCATCGGTGACCAGCAGCTTGTTCAGCGGCGCCATGCGGCGGGACCGGCCGGCCGCCAGCACCAGCGCCGCCACCTTGCGCGGCCGGCGCGGGGCACGGCCGGCCGGTCCCGCCTTCGGCGCCTCGCCACGCGGCAGCGGCCGCACCTCGATCTCCTTCAGCAGCCCGCCGACCCCCATGCCCATCACGTCGCGCGCGGTGACGGTCAGGCCGGCGAACAGCCGCTGCAGCACCCAGTCGAAGCCGTTCAGCTTCGGGCTGCGGGCACAGCCGGGCAGCACCATCGCCGGTACCGCGCCGATGCGCCCGAGGCAGATCAGGTTGCCGGGGTCGACCGGCATGCCGAAATGCTCGATCACGCCGCCGCTGCGGACGATCGCGGCCGGCCCGACATCGCGGCGGTCCACCACGGCGGAAGCGCCGGCGACCAGCAGCATCTCGGCGCCGTCCTGCAGCAGCGCCCGCAGCGCCGCGGCGATCGCCGGCTCCTCATGCGCGGTGCGGCGGACCGGCAGCAGGCTGCCATGCAGCGCTTCCACCCGGATCCGCGTCGCTTCGATGGTGCCCTCCATCACGCTTTCCTTGATGCCGGGCAACTCGGTCAGGACCAGCCCGACCTTCAGCGGGCGGAAGGGATGCACGGCGACCGGCGGGCGGCCGTTGCGGGCCATGCCCTCGACCAGATGCAGCACGGCGCCCGGGGCGGCGAAAGGGATCACCTTGATGGTCGCCACCATCTCCCTGGCGGCGACGATCGTGTGGTTCGGCAGGGTGGCGACCGTCAGGCTCTCATCGACGCCGTTGATCCGGTCGATGCGGGCGGCGTCCAGCACCAGCAGCCCGGCGGTCTCCGCGGTCAGGTTCACCCGGCCGGTCGCCGCCCGGGTCCGGGCCAGCAGATTGCCGCGCAGCGCCTCGGCCAGCCGATCGGCCGCCTCATCCTCCGGCACGTCGTCGCGCTCGAGCCGGGCGGTGATGATGCTCTGGTGCCCCTCGGCGGCGAGTGCCGCGATGGCGCCGCTGTCCAGCACCGAGCCCTTCTTGATGACCCGGCCCTTGAGCCGCACGGTATGCGCCAGGACGGCGCCATCCGCCTCGGCGAGCGGCGTGGGACCGAAGATCATGCCGCGACCCTTGCCGGCCGCACCGCCCCGAGTGCCGCGCCGCGCCGCGCGGCGACCACCTCCGCCATGATCGACAGCGCGATCTCGGGCGCGGTCACCGCCTCGATGTCCAGCCCGACCGGGGCGTGGATGCGGGCCAGCGCGGCCTCGCCATGGCCAAGCTCCGCCAGCCGCGCGATGCGCTTGGCATGGGTCCGGCGGGAGCCGAGCGCGCCGATATAGAAAGCGTCGCTCTTCAGCGCGATGTCGAGCGCCGGATCGTCGAGCTTCGGGTCATGCGTCAGGGTCACGACGGCGCTGCGCGGATCCGGGGCGAGGGCGGCCATCGCCTCGTCCGGCCATTCGTCGATCAGGGTGACGCCCGGGAAACGCTCCTCGGTTGCGAAGGCGCGGCGCGGGTCGATGACGATCAGCGCGAAGCCGAGCGGGGCCGCCATCGGCGCCAGCGCCTGGGTGATATGGGCCGCACCGACCACGATCAGCCGGAGCGGCGGGTTGTGCGGATGGACGAACCAGGCCTCGCCATCCAGCGTCAGGTTCGCCGCCTCGTCCGCGGCCAGTGCCGCCCGTGCGGCTTCGGCCAGGGGCGCCGGCGCTGCGTCTTCCGGCCACAGGCATTGGACGCCGTCGGACAGCCGGGTCAGCAGCGCGACCTGGCGCTTCGCGGCCCGCGCCGCCTGCAGCCGGGCGAGAAGTTCGGCCTTCACGCCAGCGGCTCCACGAAGACCTTCAGCTTGCCGCCGCAGGACAGGCCGACCTGCCAGGCGGTCTCGTCGCTGATGCCGAAATCCAGCAGCTTCGGCGCGCCGCTGCGCATCGCGTCCTTGGCCGCATCGGCCACGGCGCCTTCGATGCAGCCGCCGGAGACGCTGCCGGCCATGCGTCCGCTCATCGTCACCACCAGCTGCGACCCGGCCGGGCGTGGGCTGCTGCCCCAGGTCTCCACCACGGTCGCGATCGCGACCTGCTCCCCCGCGGCCGCCCAGGCGCCAGCGGTGGCCAGGATGTCCTCATTGTCGGTCATGCAGCGATCCTCCCGCGGGGCGCGGCCTGGGACGAGGACAGGCTCGCCACCAGCGCGCGCAGGCTGTCGAGATTATGGACCGGGCGGAACTCGTCCACATGCGGCAGCATCGCCCGGATACCCTGGGATTTGGGTTGGAAACCCGCATAGCGCAACAGCGGGTTGAGCCAGATCAGCCGCCGGCAGGAATGCCGCAGCCGGTCGGTGGCCTCGGCCAGCCCGGCCGCGCCTTCCCGGTCGAGCCCATCGGTGATCAGCAGCACCACCGCGCCCTGGCCGAGCACGCGGCGCGACCACAGCCGGTTGAACAGGTCGAGGCTTTCCCCGATCCGGGTGCCGCCCGACCAGTCCGGCACCGCCTTCGCCACCTGCTCGAAGGCGACTTCCGGATCCCGGTGCCGGAGCTGCCGGGTGACGTTGGACAGCCTGGTGCCGAACAGGAAGGTGCTGACCCGGTCCCGGTCATTGGCGATCGCATGCAGGAAGTGCAACAGCACCTGGGCATAGCGCGCCATCGAGCCGGAGATGTCGCAGAGCGCCACCAGCGGCGGCGGCCGCGTCACCCGGCGGCGGCGCGACAGCTCCAGGATCTCGCCGCCATTGCGCAGGCTCTCCCGCACCGTCGCGCGGAGATCGACCACCGGGCCGAGCGGGTCGGGGCGGAAGCGGCGGGTAGGGCGCTCATCGAGCGGCAGTACCAGCTTGCGGATCTCCCGCTTGGCGGCGGCGATCTCGGCC
>DASYDR010000201.1:0-8863 GCA_036499545.1 Roseomonas sp.
ACCGCCGTGACCTTGCTGAAATGGATCAGCCCGGCCTTGGCCGCGGCATAGGCGGCCTGCGGCTTGCCGGTGTTGCGGATGCCCGCGGTCGACGCGACGCTGACCACCGCGCCCTTGCCCTGCTTCTCCATGATCGGCAGCACCGCCTTGCAGCAGAGGAAGGCGCTTTTCAGGTTGAGGTCGATCTGCTCGTCCCAGAGGGATTCCTCCATCGTCGCCGGATCGCCGGGCGCGGAGGCGCCGACATTGTTCACCAGCACGTCGATGCGGCCGAACCGCGCCATGCAATCGGCGACCAGCGCGTTCACCTGCGCCGCGTCGGTGACGCTGCCGGTGGCGGTGACACAGCGCCCGCCCTCCCCTTCGATGATCGCGCGCGTCTCCTCCGCGGCGGTGGGGTTGATGTCGACGCCGAAGATGGTCGCGCCCTGGCGGGCGAAGAGCACCGCGATCGACTTGCCGTTGCCCCAGCCTTCGGCCTGCGAGCCGCAGCCGGTGAGGAACACGACCTTGTCCGTCAGTTTGAACATCTGCTGCTTTCCTACTCGACCTCGATATGGGCCGCCTGGATGATGGAGCCCCAGAGCGTCACCTCATGGGCGATGAAATCCCGCGCGCTGGCGGGGGTGGAGCCGATGACCGGCACATAGGCCATCCTGGCCAGCTCGGCCGCCATCTCCGGGCTGCCCATCACCGTGCGCGCGGCGGCGGAGAGCCGTTCCAGCCGGTCGGCCGGCGTGCCGGGCGGCGCGGAAAGGTAGTTGGTGTTGCGCATGACGACGTCGAAGCCGGCCTCGCGCGCGGTCGGCACCTCCGGCGCCACGGCGGCCCGTTCCTCCCCGAAGATCGCGATGACCTTGAGCTGGCCGCCCTGATGCAGCGGCAGCAGCGGCGCGAAGGTATCGACCACGAAGGTGACGTTGCCCGCGATGGTGTCCTGGATGGCGCCGGCGGCGCCGCGATAGGGGACATGGACGATGTCGAGATTGCCGGCGCGGGCGCGGAACAGCTCCGTCGTCAGATGCGGCACGCCGCCGATACCGGAGCTGCCATAGGAATGGCGCCCCGGCTGGCGCCGCAGCAGGTCCACCAGCTCCGGCAGGGTATTGACGCCGAGCCGCGGGCTGACCGCCAGGATCATCGGCGTATAGCCCAGGATCGCGACATGCTCGAAGCCTTCCAGCGGGCGATAGGGCGGCACCCGGCGGGTCAGCGGCCCGGCGATGCCGGAAGTCGGGCTGTGGAAGATCAGGGTGTAGCCGTCCGGCCGCGCGCGGTTGACCTCGCCGCCGCCGATCAGGCCGCCGGCGCCGCCGCGATTGTCGACCACCACCGACGCGCCGAGCGCTTCGCCGAAGCGGCTGGCGAAGACGCGCGCGAAGACATCGGTGGTGCCGCCCGGCGGGAAGGGCACCACCAGCCGCAGCGGATGATCGGGAAAGGCGTCCTGCGCCGCCGCGGGGGTGACGCGCGCGGCGGCAGCGGCGCCGAGGCCGGCCAGGATGTGACGTCTCGTATGCACTGCTTCCTCCTCCGGCCCGCGCGCGGCGGGCGGATGGTCAGTCGATGGTGATATGCGCCTCGCGCACCACGCGGGCGTGCAACGCGAATTGCTGGTCGAGGAAGGCGGCGAATTCCTCGGGCGTATTGGCGTGGGTGGACGCACCGATCTCGGTCAGCCGCTGGATGGTGACCGGATCGCGGATCGCCTCGTTCAGGCCGAGATTGAGCCGGCGCACGATTTCCGCCGGCGTATGCGCCGGGGCGAAGATGCCGTTCCACTCATAGGTCTCGAAGCCCGGCACCGTGTCCGACATCGACGGCACGCCCGGCAGCGCCGCGACCGGGCCGGGGCCGCATTGCGCCAGCACCCGCGCGGTATGCGCCTGCAGATGCGGCACGGCGGCGAGCACGTTGCTGAACTGCAGCGGCACGCGGCCGGAGAGGAGGTCGTTCTGCGCCGCGGCCATGTCGCGATAGACGACGTGGTTGAGCCTGGCGCCGGTCAGGCTGTTGAACAGCTCCAGCGAGATGTGCGGCCCGGTGCCGACGCCGGTGGTGCTGCAATCGAGCCCGGCCGGCGTCGCCTTGGCCAGCGCGATCAGCTCCGCCACGTTCTGCGGCGCGAAGCTGTTGGCGGCGAGCAGCGTGTTCGGCACGTGCATCGACAGGAACACCGGCAGGAAGTCGCGCCGCGTGTCATAGGGCAGCCGCGCCCCGAAGATCGCCGGGTTCACCGTATGCGCGGTGGCGTCATAGAGCAGCGTGTAGCCATCGCCGGGCGCCCGCGCCACGACCCCGGCCGCGATGGTGCCGGCGGCGCCGGGCCGGTTCTCGATGACGAATTGCTGGCCCATCTGCTGCGACAGCCTGGCGAAGACGATGCGGCAGACGACGTCCGCCGGGCCGCCGGGGCTATAGGCGTTCACCACCCGCACCGGCCGCGCCGGATAGCCGCCGGGCTGGCCGAGCGCGATGCGTGGCGCCGCGAGCGCCGCCGCCAGCCCCGCGCCCAGGATGCCGCGACGACGCGGGCCGCGTGGCCCGCCGGTGCTTCCAAACTGCTGCATTCGGCCGCTCTTCCCCTTGTTCCGCGCGCCTTGCGCGGCATTCGCTTGAGTTCCGTTAAACGGAACTGTATTCTGTTATACGGAACTATGGCGCGGATGCCGCGTCAAGCGGGGATCGGACATGGCGGAACCGGGCATGGCGGGCGGCGTCGCCGCGGGCGATCGCGGCGTCGAGCAGACCTTCGGGCGGGCGGCCGCGGTGCTGGATGCGCTGGCGGATGCGCGGGAGGGCGGGCTGCGCTTCACCGACCTCGTCGGCGCGACCGGCTTCAGCAAGGCGACGGTGCATCGGCTGATGGCCGGCCTGTCGGCGCATGGGCTGGTGGAGGCGGATCCCGGCAGCGGCCGCTACTTCCTGGGCTTCCGCCTGGCCGCCTGGGGTGCCGCGGCGCGGGACCGGCACGGGCTGGCCGAACGCGCCGCCCCGGCGCTGCGCCGGCTGGCGGAGCAGACCGGCGATACCGTCTATCTCAGTCTCAGGATCGGGGTGCTGTCACTCTGCGTGGCGCGGCACGAAGGATCCTTCCCGATCCGGGCGCTGCCGCTGAAGCCCGGCGATCGCAACGCGCTCGGCGTCGGATCCGGCAGCCTCGCGATGCTCGCCTTCCTGGAGCCGGAGGCGGCGATCGAGCGCGTCCTGGCCGATCCGGAGAATATCGCCGCGCGCGAACGCCGCGGCATCGACGAAGCGCATGTCCGCCGCCATGTCGCCGCCACGCGGCGCAAGGGGCATACCTTCGTCGACGACCTGACGCCCGGGATGATCGGCATGGGCCTGCCGGTGCCGGGCCGCGGCGGCCAGCCGGTCGCCGCGGTCAGCATCGCGACCATCTCCGCCCGCCTGCGCCAGCCGCGCCGCAAGGCGGTGCTGGAGCATCTGGCGCAGGCGGTGCGGGAGATCCGGGGCATCCTCGGCGAGGCCCCCGGGCTGGAATTCGCCCGCTGATCGCGGGCCGTGGGCGCGAGAGCCTGCCGGCCCCCGCGCCGGGGGATCAGGCGGTCATCGCCGCCGGCGCGGTGCGCTCACGCTTCACCAGCAGCTTGTTGAGCGCATGCACATAGGCCCGCGCCGAGGCGACGATGGTGCAGGTATCGGCACCCTGCCCGTCCACCAGCTTGCCGTTCTCCTCGAAGCGCACCGTCACCCGCGCCTGGGCATCGGTGCCGCCGGTCACGCTCTGCACCGCATAGAGCTTCAGCGCGACGTCATGCGGATAGGCCTGGCGCAGCGCGTTGAAGGTCGCGTCCACCGCGCCGTCGCCGGTGGCGACGCCGGTCTTCTCCTCGCCATCGATCTCGAGCGCCAGGGTGGCGGTCGGCTTCATGCCCATGCCGGTCGCGACGGTCATGCCGGTCAGCCGGATGCGGTCATGGCCGCGGACCACCTCGTCATCCACCAGCGCCGCGACATCCTCGTCGTAGACGACCTTCTTGCGGTCGGCGAGGTCCTTGAAGCGGCGGAAGGCATCGTTCAGCTGGTTGTCGCCGATCTCGCCATAGCCCAGCGCCTTCAGCTTGTCGCGGAAGGCGGCGCGGCCGGAATGCTTGCCGAGCACCAGGCTGTTCTTGGTCCAGCCCACGCTTTCCGGTGTCATGATCTCGTAGGTGGAGGCGTCCTTCAGCACGCCATCCTGGTGGATGCCGCTTTCATGCGCGAAGGCGTTGCGGCCGACGATCGCCTTGTTCGGCTGCACGTCGAAGCCGGTGATGGTCGCCAGCAGCTTGCTGGTGCGCAGGATGCGCGGCGTCTGGATGCCGTTGCGGTAGGGCAGCACGTCATGGCGCGTGCGCAGCGCCATCGCCACTTCCTCGATGCTCGCATTGCCGGCACGTTCGCCGATGCCGTTGATCGTCGCCTCGATCTGCCGCGCGCCGCCTTCGATCGCGGCCAGGGTATTCGCCACCGCCATGCCGAGGTCGTTGTGGTTATGCGCGGAGAAGACCACCTTGTCGGCGCCCGGCACCCGCTCCAGCAGCATGCGGAAGATGCCGCGGATATCCTCCGGCATCGAATAGCCGACGGTGTCGGGGATGTTGATCGTGGTGGCACCCGCCTTGATCGCCGCCTCGACGCAGCGACAGAGGAAGTCGGGGTCGCTGCGGCTGCCGTCCTCGGCGCTCCACTCCACGTCATCGGCGTGCTGGCGGCCGAGGGTGACGCTGCTGGTGGTCAGGTCCAGCACCTCGTCGCGGCTCATGCGCAGCTTCACCCGCATGTGCAGGTCGGAGGTCGCCAGCACGATGTGGATGCGCTTGCGCGCGGCCGGCTTCAGCGCTTCCGCCGAGCGCAGGATATCGGCCGGGTTGGCACGGCCGAGGCTGGCCACCACCGGGCCATCCTTGCCGAACAGTTTTGCAATGGCCTGCACGCTCTCGAAGTCGCCGGGGCTCGCGATCGCGAAACCCGCTTCCAGCACGTCGACGCCGAGCTCATGCAGGGCTTCCGCCATGCGCAGCTTCTCCTCGAGGTTCATGGAGAAGCCGGGCGATTGCTCGCCGTCGCGGAGCGTGGTGTCGAAGAAGATGATTCGTTCGGGATCCAGCGTGCCGAAGCTCGGGTGCGTGATGGCCATCGGAGGCGTTCCTTGCGCGTGCTGTCATGTGGCGCACCCATCGGGCGCGCATGGCGGATCGTCCTTCCCCCTGAGCGAAGCCGGCCGCGATCGACCGGGCGTTACGCCCAGGGGCCGATAAGTCGAAGGAGGAGGGCCGGACGCGCGGCGCCGCGGGCGAAAAGCCCGGCGGTCAGCCCGATGCGGGGGGCGCGCTGCGTCATCTCGCATGAGACTAACCGCCCCCCGGGCAGCCGGCAAGCGGAAGCCGACGACCGGGGTTGCGCAGGGCAGCCCGGCAGTGGAAGGGTCCGCCGGCGAAGGAGCCAGCGCCATGCCCGACCCCGCCAGCCTGCCCGACCTCACCGCGCCGGACAGCGATCCCCGGCTCTGGCTGGAGGAGATCGACGGCGCGCGGGCGACCGCCTGGGCGGATGCGGCGAGCCAGGCGACGCTCGCCCGCTTCGGCGATGCCCGCTTCGAAGCCGACCGGGATGCCGTGAAGGCGGCGCTCGACGAGCCGGCGCGGATCCCCTCCGTCACCCGCCGCGGCGGGCTGCTGTATAATTTCTGGCAGGATGCGGCGCATCCGCGCGGCCTCTGGCGGCGCACCACGCTCGACAGCTATCGCGGCCCGGCCCCTGCCTGGGACCTGCTGCTCGACATCGATGCCCTCGCCGCCGCGGAGGGCGAGGACTGGATCTGGCACGGCGCCACCACCCTGCCGCCGGCGCATGACCGCGCCATTGTCTACCTGTCCCGCGGCGGCGGCGATGCCACGGTGCTGCGCGAATTCGACATCCCGGGCCTGTCCTTCGTCACCGGCGGCTTCACCGCCGCGGAAGCCAAGGGCGGCGTCGACTGGCTCGACCGCGACACGCTGCTGCTGTCGAGCGCGCTCGGCGAGGGGATGGCGACCCAATCGGGCTATGCCCGCACCGTCCGGCTCTGGTCGCGCGGCACCGATCCGCTGGCCGCGCCGGTCATCTTCGAGACGGCGGCGGCCAACATGGGCGCCGGCGCCGGCCTCGATCGCGGCGCGGAGCCGGAGCGCATCTTCTTCGTGGAACGCATGGGCTTCTATGAAGCGGTGGTGCATCTGGGCGACCGCACCGGGGCGCGGCGCCGCGTCGATCTGCCGAAGGATGCCGATTACCGCTGGCATCGCGGCTGGCTGGCGGTCCGCCCGCGCACGCCCTGGACCATCGCCGGCGCGACGCATGCGCCGGATGCCGTGCTGGGCCTCTCCTTCGATACCTTCCTGGACGGCCGCACCGAGATCGTGGCGCTGTTCACGCCCGGCGATCGCCGGGCCCTGCAGGACTTCTTCTGGTGCGACGGCCGCCTGGTGCTGTCGATCCTGGACGATCTCGCGCCGCTGCACCTGGTCTGGACGCCGGGCGAGGCGGGCTGGACGGAGACGGTGCTGGATGGCCTGCCGCCGATCGGCATCGTCAGCGTCTGGCCGCTGGATGCGGAGGAGACGGAATCGGATGGCACGCTGCTGGCCAATGTGCAGGATCCGGTGACGCCGCCGCGGCTGCTGCAGCTCTCCGCCGGGCTCGAGGCGCCGCTGCTGCTCAAGCGGTCGCCAGCGCTCTACGACGCGTCGGGCCTGGTCGTGACGCGGCACGAGGCGGTGTCCGTGGATGGGGAGCGCATCCCCTATGTGCAGGTCGGCCCGACTGCCGAGACCGGCGATGCGCCGGTGCACATGACCGGCTATGGCGGTTTCCGGGTGCCGATCCTGCCCGCCTATGCGACGCGGATCGGCAAGCTCTGGCTGGAGAAGGGCGGCACCAGCGTCACCGCCGCGATCCGCGGCGGCGGCGAGTTCGGCACGCGCTGGCACGAGGCCGGGATGCGGGAGCGCAAGGCGCTGGCGCATGCGGATTTCGCCGCCGTCGCCGAGGACCTGGTGCGGCGCGGCGTCACGGTGCCCGGGCGCATCGCGGCCGAGGGCGGCTCCAATGGCGGGCTGCTGATCGGCAATATGCTGACGCGCTTCCCCGACCGCTTCGGCGCGCTGTTCTGCACCATCCCGCTGCTCGACATGCGCCGCTACGCGAAGCTGCTGGCGGGGGCGAGCTGGGTCGCGGAATACGGCGATCCCGACCAGCCGGAGGACTGGGCCTTCCTGCAGCGGATCTCCGCCTATCACCTGGCGGCGCCGGGCGGGCGCTACCCGCCGATCCTGATCGCCACGGCGCGGAAGGATGACCGCGTGCATCCGGGCCATGCCCGCAAGATGGCGGCGAAGCTGCAGGAGCTTGGCCACGAGGCCTGGTTCTACGAACCGGCGGCGGGCGGGCATGGCTATGGCAAGGACAATGCGGAGGTCGCCGCCTTCTCCGCCCTCGGCGCCGCCTTCCTGCGCCGGGCGATCGGCTGGGAGACGTGAGGGTCAGCGACAAGACGCGACGGTATCAATCCCACCAGAAGCGCCACCAGTCATCCGCCAGCAGCGCCGCCGCCAGCGGCGCCACCGTGCCATGGCCCTGCCGGACGATGTCTTCGCAATAGGTGAACTGCTCCTGCGCGAGCGCGAGCGCTTCCGCCTCCGTCGCCGGCCGGCGTGCGACGTGCAGGTTCATGGTGTCGTGGTGGATGCCCACCAGCTCCGCACCGTAGCGCGCCTGCCACGAACGCAGCGCCGCGACATGGAATTCGGCCGGCGGATTGGCGTTCCAGCCGCCCCAGCCCAGGAAGGCCGGCACCGCCGCGCCCTCCCGCGTCGGCAGCAGCAGGATATGCACCCTGGCGAGCGGATGGCCGTGACGGTCATAGGCGGCCGACAGCCTGCGCGCCGCCGCCGATACCTCCGGCATCGGCGGCGCCACCATGGGGTAGTCGGCCGGCAGCCCCCACATCGCGCGGAACTCATCCGCCGAAAGCGTCCGCGCCTGGCCAAAGATCGCCTGCATCGGCGCCTCCAGCACCGCGAAGCGCCGCCGCTCCGCCGCCTGATGCACGTGCAGCGCCGCCGGGAAGCGCAAACCGGCCGCCGCGGCCAGGATCGCCTCGGGCGGGCGCCCGTCCTGCCGCCCCTGTTCCATCAGCAGCTCCAGCGCTTCGTCGCCGCCGACGACCACCGGCCAGCCTTCGCCTTCCGCCTTCAACCCTTCCCACACCGCCAGCGCCTGCTGCCCGGTGGTCTCGATGCGGCGGAAGGGAATGCTATCGATCAGCGCGCTCCGCCGGGGCGGCATGCCCTGCGCCTGCCATCGCGAAAAGTCGGCCATTCCTGCCCCTCCGGCCTTGCCGAGATCCGAGGCGAAGTCTGTCCGCTGTCCGCGGCAGCCGCAACCGCTGCCGGTCGGGCCGGCCTGCTCGATCGCCACAACGCAATCCGCACTCCCGGCTGCGGGCGGTGCCTGGCCGGGGGTGGCGAAGTCCCGCTACGCCCGCGCCGGCCGCGCCCCTGCCTCGCCCATCGCGGCGAGCGCCGTGGCCACGATCTGCGCGGCGTTCAGGCCGGCCTCGTCATACTGCTTCACCGGGTTGTTGTGGTCGATGTAGCGATCCGGCAGCACCATCGGCCGGAACTTCAACCCATGGTCCAGCAGCCCCTGCCACGCCAGGTGCTGCGCCACCAGGCTGCCGAAGCCGCCCACGCTGCCTTCTTCCAGCGTGATCAGCATCGCATGCCCGCGCGCCAGGCGTTCCACCAGCTGGGTGTCCAGCGGCTTGGCGAACCGCGCATCCGCCACCGTGCAGCTCAGGCCCCGCGTCCCCAGCTCC
>DASYDR010000202.1:0-24866 GCA_036499545.1 Roseomonas sp.
CGATCCGGGCGCCGCGCACCGCGACCCAGGTATCGGTCGCCTGCACCAGCTGCCCGCCGGGCGCCGAGCGGCTGCCGAGCAGATGGCCGAAAGCGTATTCGGACGGGTCACGCACATCGAGGAGGTAGGTGGTGCGCGCCGTATCGCCCGCCATCGTAAGGGCCTCGGCGCGGGTGCAGGTCTTCACCCCATGCCGGTCGGCGAAGGCCCTGGCCGAGGCCAGGGCGGCGTCGAGGCTTTCCGGGATCACATCCTCATAACGCTCGGTGCGGCCGTGCTCGGACCGGAAGCCGGCCAGTTCCCAGCCCATGGTGCCGTTGCGCAGCGCCACGACGCGGTTCGGGATGCCGGCCTGGCGCAGGCTTTCGGCGCCGAGGATGGACCGGGTACGCCCGGCGCAGTTCACGACCACGGTGGTGCCGGCATCCGGGGCGATGTCGCGCACGCGATAGGCCAGCTCGGCGCCCGGCACGTCGATGCCGGTCGGGATCGCCATCTTGTGGAATTCGTCCATCGGGCGGCTGTCGAGCACCACCATCGGCATGCCGGAGCGCAGCATGGCATCCAGCTCCGGCGGGTCGATGGAGGGCGTCTCGTAGTGGTGCTCCACCCATTCGCCGAAGGCCTTGGACGGGACGTGGACGCCCGAGAAGACCTCGAACCCCGCCGCCTTCCAGCCGGGCGTGCCGCCTTCCAGCACCGCGACATCGGTGCAGCCGATCGCGGTCAGCCAGGTGGCCAGCGCCTGGGCATGGCCTTCGCCGCCATCGACGCAGACGACGCGCGTGTCCTTGCGGGGCAGCAGGGCGCGGGCCGCGACCTCCTTCACCGACAAGGGGCACGGCACCGCCCAGAACAGGTGCGCGGCGCCGAATTCGCCGGGCTCGCGCGCATCCAGGATGGCGAGTTCCCCGCCATCCTGCAGCGCCGCCTTCAGCGCCGCGGGGGCGATCATGCGCATCAGCGGCCGCCCGCGGTCGGGGCCATGAAGTTCTTGTTGTAGGGCTTCACCTCGCCGGTCTCCGCATCGAAGGCGCGGCGGTTGTCGAGCTTCTCGAGCGCAAGGCCATACATGTGCAGGTGGCGGGTCGGACGCTCGCCGGTGGTGTGGATGGAGTGGATGTCCTCCGGCATCAGCGCGATGCCGCGGCCCCGTTCCACCATCACCTCGTGGTCGACGCGCAGGTCGCAGCGCTCGGGATCGCTGCCGTCGTCGAAGCGCTTGTAGACCTTGTTCAGCTCCTGCCCTTCGACCGCGACGACGACGGCCCAGGTGGTGTGGTCATGCGGCTTGGTCGAATTGCCGGGGTTCAGCGCGTTCATGTCCAGCGCGAAGCGGTTGTTCGGATCTTCCTGCAGCAGGTAACGGCGGGACCCCTTCTCGCCGGCCGGCGGCGGGAAGAATTCGCTGCTCGGGAACAGGTGCTCCTGCCCGGCGAGCGCCAGCATCTCGGCCTTGATCGCGTCGAGGGAGGCGCGGGTGACGCCCTGCCCGGCCTCGATGGCACGGATGCGGTCGATGGTCGCGGCGACCGCGGCGGTGCGGGCGGCGGTGATGTCGGATGCGTTCACGGCAGGCTCCTTCGTTTCCCCGAGGTAGCAGTCTAGAGGAGGATCACCTCCCCCGGAACCACCCGGAAGCATGATCTTGCCCGGCCCCGCCCCGCTTGCGCGGCCGGGCCGGCGGGCGCATGTCCGCGGGCATGGACAGCATGCGGGTCTTCGACCGTCGCCTGATAGCACGCCGCCGCGACCGTGCCGCCGCCGGCATGCATGCGGTCGCACCGATCCTGGCGGATTGCGCCGAGCGGCTGCTGGACCGGCTGGACGACACCACGCGCCGCTTCACCCGCGCGCTCGAGATCGGCGGCCGCGGCGTGGTGGCGCCCCTGCTGGCGGCCCGGGGCCTGCCGTTCATCGTCTCGGCCGACTTGGCGCCGGCCATGGCGGTGCGCGCCGGGGGACTGCCGGTGGCAGCAGACGAGGAATTCCTGCCCTTCGCCGAAGGCAGCTTCGACCTGGTGGTGGCGTCCCTCGCGCTGCACCAGGTCAATGACCTGCCCGGCGCGCTGATCCAGATCCGCCGGGCGCTGGCGCCGGACGGGCTGTTCCTGGCCTCGCTGCCCGGCCTCGGTACCCTGCAGCCGCTGCGCGACGCGCTGGCGGAGGCGGAAATGGCGCTGCGGGACGGGCTGTCGCCCCGGGTCTCGCCCTTCCCGGAATTGCGGGATTGTGCCGGGCTGCTGCAGCGCGCCGGCTTCGCGCTGCCGGTCGCGGATGCCGAGACGGTGATGCTGCAGTACCGCAGCCCGATGGCGCTCTTCGCCGATCTGCGCGCCGCCGGGGAGCAGAATGCGGTGCTGGCGCGGGATCCCCGGACCCCACCGCGCGCCCTGCTGCCGATGGCCGCGGCGAAGCTGCCGGCCGAGATCCCGCTGCGACTGCTGGTCATGACCGGCTGGGCGCCCGCCGCGACCCAGTCGCAACCCGCCCGCCCCGGCAGCGCCACCGCCCGGCTGGCGGATGCGCTGGGCGCCGAGGAACACAGCACCGGGGAGAAGGCTGGCCGGCCGCATTGACCGGCACGGGCGGCGTCGCGGCGGGCGTCATCCGTTGCGGTTCATTGCCGGATCCCAAGGGAATGACCGGGTCGCGGCGCTGTTCCGCCAGGTGCGCAGGGCGCGGGCGCTTGCAACGGGCGCCCTCGTCGCGCATTTTTCCTCGACACGCCTGTGATCGGAATCGAGTGCCATGGAACAGTCGGGCCGCGAATCGCGCCGCATCCCGCTGCATAATCCCGAGGATTTCGCCGCCATGCGCCGCGCCGGCCGCCTGGCCGCCGAGACGCTCGACATGATCACCACCCATGTCCGGCCGGGAATCAGCACGGACGCGATCGACAGGCTGTGCCACGATTTCATGGTCGGCCATGGCGCGGTGCCGGCGACGCTCGGCTATCGCGGCTACACCAAATCCTCCTGCACCTCGATCAATCACGTGGTCTGCCATGGCATCCCGGGTGAGCGGGTGCTGATGGACGGCGACATCGTGAATATCGACGTCACCGTCATCCTGGATGGCTGGCATGGCGACACCAGCCGCATGTATGTGGCCGGCGAGGCATCCACCAAGGCGCGGCTGCTGATGGACGTGACCTATGACGCCATGATGCGCGGCATCGCGGCGGTCCGCCCGGGCGCCACGCTCGGCGACGTAGGGCATGCCATCCAGGCCCATGTCGAGAAGCACCGCTTCTCCGTGGTGCGGGATTTCTGCGGCCACGGCATCGGGCGGGAATTCCACGCGCCGCCGAATGTGCTGCATTTCGGCCGCCCCGGCGAAGGCCCGGCGCTGAAGCCCGGCATGTTCTTCACCATCGAGCCGATGGTGAATATCGGCCGGCCGGAAGTGAAGATCCTGGATGATGGCTGGACCGCGGTGACCCGGGACCGCAGCCTGTCGGCCCAGTTCGAGCACATGGTCGGCGTGACCGAGAACGGGGTGGAGATCTTCACCCTCTCGCCGCTCGGCCTGCACAAGCCACCCTACACGCTCTGATCATTCCGCGGTCATCCCGGGGCACTTGACGGCGCCCGGCACGGAACGGGACCATCGCCGCATGTCCCGCCCGCCCGGCCCGGAAGCGGCCCCCCTTCCCGGCCTGATCGACGACGCATCGCCAGCGGGCAAGCCGCCGCCCGGTCCGGAAGGCCATCGCGCCCGCATGCGCGCCAAGCTGCTGACGGCGGGGCCCGAGGCGCTGCTGGATCACGAATTGCTGGAGATGTTGCTCTTCGTCGCGCTGCCGCGGCGCGACACCAAGCCGATCGCCCGGGCGCTGATCGCGCGTTTCGGCAGTTTCGCCGCCGCCCTGAGCGCCCCGGTGCCGGATCTGCGCACGGTGCCCGACCTGGGCGAGGCCGGCGCCGCCGCGCTGAAGACCGTGCAGGCGGCCGCCCTCCGCCTGGTCCGGGCCGAGTTGCTGAACCGGCCGGTGCTGGATCACTGGGACCGGCTGCTGGACTATCTGACCGCCGCCATGGCGCGGGAGCCGGTGGAGCAGTTCCGGGTGCTGTTCCTGGATTCGAAGAACCGGCTGATCGCCGACGAGGCCCAGGCCCGGGGCACGGTGAACCGCACGCCGGTCTATCCGCGGGAAGTGGTGAAGCGGGCCCTGGAACTCGGTGCCACCGCGCTGGTCCTGGTCCATAATCACCCCTCCGGCGACCCGACGCCGTCGCGCGCCGATGTCGCGATGACGGAGGAGGTGCAGAAGGCCGCCGCCGCGCTCGGCATCCTGCTGCATGATCACATCGTCATCGGCCGCGCCGGCCACCTGTCCCTGCGGCAGGACGGGCTGCTGCGCGGCTGAGCCGGACGGATCGGGAGGAAGCGCGAGGTGCCGGTGCGGCCACTGGTGATGTTCCCGGACCCGCGCCTGCGCATGGTCGCCGAGCCGGTCCGGATGTTCGACGCCAGCCTGCGGGCGCTGGCCGCCGATCTGCTCGATACCCTGCGGGCGGCCCCGGGCATCGGCATCACCGCGCCACATATCGGCGTGACGCTGCGGCTGGTGGTGCTGGAACTCACCCAGGGCGAGGTCCGGAGCTACGCCAATCCGGAGGTCGTCTGGGCCGCCGCCGAATTGACCCAGCACCCGGAAGGCAGCATTGCCATGCCCGGCGTGACCGAGGTGATCGCGCGTCCGGCGCGGATCGAGTTGCGCTACCAGGACCTGGACGGTGAGGCGCACACGGAGGCGGCCGAAGGCCTGCTGGCCGTCTGCCACCAGCATGAGGTCGACCAGCTCGACGGCATTTTCTGGCTGCAGCGGCTGTCCCGGCTGAAGCGGGACCGGGCGGTCAAGCGCTATGGGAAGCTCCTGCTCGCCCCGCGACGAGATGACAGCGCTTCAGTGTCGCCGCGAAGCCGATGATGTTGACTGCTCCGCCGCCCGGGCGAGTTCCAATACGGAAATGCACCACTCGGATCATTGTATGACATTGTTCTATTCGAACGCGCTTCCCTCCAGCACCTCTCGCGCCGGAACGTATGAAGGCCGCGACAGGCAAGACGCGGATGGCCACGCTATCCTGAGCTATGATGCGCAGCTGCTCTAATAGGAGGAGCTGTTTCGGGGCACTCCAGCGACGCGCTCGTCATTACCTGACCCGCTTGTCCGATGACGTCCGTTCGAACTCCGGAAGAGCTGGCCGTGTCCCCATGGTCCAAGGGCGGGCGGGCCCGCCTCCGGCAGGATCTGGAATCTCCTCCCGGATGCCACCGAGGAGGATTCGCAGAACGTCAGGAAACAAAGGTGTCAGAGTGTAGCTACCAGGAAGCTGATCAGGTGCATCCGCGTGATTCATGCCCATGGCATGCAAGAGTTCATGCGCAACCGTGTTGAAGACAAATGTAAATGGAGAAATTCCACCATACTGCGCTGGCATCGACGATTGCCCATAATTCCGTATCCATATAAGATGCCGATCTCCAGGAAATACTCCAGAAGTTCGTATATGCCAGCCGTCTGCCGGCGACCTTAATTCTCTCCTAGTGACGATTCGATATTGATCTATATTTGAATAGAATTCGACGAAGGCTCCTGACATACCACCTCTACGGCCGATTAAATTATCATTCGATGGTGCGGCGTAGTTGCCCGCAATCAGATTTGAGGTAATTTCGCTGTTTTTTATCGAATAAAAAAGCCTATCAACCGAAACCATCACCTATCTCTGTGATATTCTTCCGATATATTAGAAAAATTGAATTTTATGCTGGAAATTATCGGAGATCTGAAAATGTATTCAGACCCTTGAGGAATAAGAGCCAAGAGTTGAACTGCCACAGCAACCTCCTTCCAGATAGTATTATCGCCGATTTCGAACTCAGTTCCGCACGAAGGTACTTGCCATGAGAGTAACCATTTCGGCAATTTGCCACTTCTGCGCGCTCAACCTTGATGGAAGTGTGATCAAGATGCGGGAGGAGGCTCCCAGATTAGCCCCGGATACCGCACAAAATACGTCACCCATCACATGCCGCTCAGCCTCTTCCCATTGGCATCGAATGGAAAAGTGCGACATCTGACGAGCCTCAGACCTGTTGGTCCGGACAGATCTCAGATCCCTGTCCGCAACGGCACTCCGGACGATATGCACATCCAGGGCCTGTCGGCAGCCGACTGCTTCAGGTCCCTCACAGGTAGCTTCCTGAGAGGAAATATATCGATCCAGATCCGGCCACGCCAACCTAAGCTGTACAGATGGCTCATCCATGACACTGAATGGAACATTCAGCCAAGTTCGGCGCGAAAGGTATCGCAGAGGAATACTAAATACCACATTCGAAAATCTATATTCTACCCTCTGGCTGGGATTGGATCCCCCATTGGTAGATGCACGTGCGTACATCGCATCACTGCAGATGTCTATGGCGACCGCCGAGATATCCCCTTCGGCATCAGAAGTACTATTGCTGGCCGCCGGAGGCGAGCTCACGCGTATATCTTGAGGGTTGGCGCCAAACCGCACCAGATCGGAAATCGTTCGCCCTCGGGCGACGTCCTCCGCCGAGACCGTGAAGCTGGGGGGAAGGGAGATCCAGATGCTACCCGACCGTGTTTCCTTATACCGGGAAACGATGCCCCTTATGACTTCACTGTAGCGCGGCGACGACCCTCGAATAAATTCTTCCGTAGACAATCTGAATTCACAGGCTGCGACCTGCCCCGGACGCCGCCTATTTCCCCGCAGATCGCCGTCATCACCCGAAGTGCAGGCCGTAACCATCGCCATAAGCGGCAGAGCTGTTGTCAAATATTTTGGCAAAAATTGTCGCATATTGATCGCCACACGTCCTATCGCAGGAGGATTAGGGCGGCCAAGGGGTCAATCTAGGTAAGTAACAAGAATGAGATGTTTCGGACGCGCATCTCTGCCACCAGTCTGCGGATGCCAGGATCAGCGCGGCCGGGTCAGCCAGAAGATCGCCAGCGACGCGGCGCAGAACAGCAGGCCGCAGAGGCTGACCGCGTGCCAGCCGCCGATCGCCCAGGCGATGGTGCCGGCGGCGGAGCCGAGCGCGCCGCCGACGAAGACCATGACCATGTAGATGGTGTTGATGCGTCCGCGGGCTTCCGGCTGCAGCGCGAAGATCCGGGTCTGGTTCGAGATCTGCGCCGCCTGCACGCCCAGATCCAGCAGGATGACGCCGGCGACCAGCCCCGCCAGCGTCTCCCCCGCCAGGCCGAAGACCACGAAGGCGGCCAGGCTGCACAGGATGCCGAACCCGACCATCCGGCGCGGGCTGCCCTTGTCGGCGAAGCGGCCGGATAGCGGCGCCGCCAGCGCGCCGACGATGCCGACCAGGCCGAACAGCCCCGCCGCGGCCGGGCCGAGACCATAGGCCGGGCTCGCCAGGTGCAGCGTCAGCGTCGACCAGAAGATGCTGAAGCCGCCGAACAGCATCGCCTGTTCGAAGGCGGCTTCGCGCAGCACCCGCTCGCGCCGGAACAGCTCGAGCAGGGAGGCCATGAGTTGCGGATAGGGCAGCACCGAGGTCGCCGCGACCTTCGGGAAGATCAGCCGGACGATGACGGCATTGGCCGCCATCAGCCCGGCCGCGATCCAGAACATCGCCTGCCAGTTCAGCAGCTCGACGATGGCGCCGGAGATGGTGCGCGCCGCCAGGATCCCGATCAGCAGCCCGGCCATGACCGTGCCGACCACGCGGCCGCGCCGTTCCGGCGTCGCCAGATGCGCCGCCATCGGCAGCACGTGTTGGGCGACCGTCGACAGCGCGCCGGTGAGGAAGGAGGCGAGGATGAGGATGGTGAAGCTCGGCGCCACCGCCGCCAGGGCCAAGGCCAGGACCAGCACGGCCAGCATGCGCAGCATCAGGCCGCGCCGTTCCAGCCGGTCGCCGAGCGGGGCCAGGAACAGCAGCCCCATGGCATAGCCGGCCTGGGCCGCCGTCGGCACGGCGCCGGCCGCGCCGGAAGGCAGGCCGAAGCTCGCCGCCATCTCGGCCATCATCGGCTGGTTGTAGTAGATATTGGCGACCGCCAGGCCGCAGGTCGCCGCCATGGCGAAGACGACCCGGCTATTGAGCATGGGCGCGCTGGCGGCACCGGCCGCGTCGAGGGTCACCGCCGCGCTGGTCATGGAGGCCTGCCTGATCAATTTGTAGGCACACCTATAGACGGCCATCATGGGCGTGCTGACCCCCGCCTTTGCACAAGGGTGCAATGCACAAAAACCACCCGGACGCAGCATGGGATTTCCGACTGGGCACCCCAGCGACGCGCCTGTGACGCCACCGCTTAACCGCCTTGTCATCGTGCCGGGACCGGCATTGCATCGCTTCATCGCGAGCACCGTCTTCGCGGTTGACCGCGGGCCCCGACCGGCGGCAGCCTTTGTGCATGCGCATCGAAATCTCCCGGCCTCCGCTCCTCAAGGGCCTCGCGGTCCTTGTCGCCTGTGCCGTCACGCTCGGCGAAAGCCCGGCCCAGGCCCAGAAGCCGCCAGGCCAGCCCCAGGTGCAGGCCTTGCCGACCACCAAGCCGCCGGCGCTGCCGCCGGTGGCGGCGGCACCGCCACGGCCGCAGGGCAATCGCCCGCCCGGGCCCGGGGCGCAGGCCAGCCTGCCGACGACGAAGCCGCCGCCGCTGCCGCCCGGATCTTCGCCGCAGCGGCGCGCCGTGTCATCGGGCACCGGCTTCGTGGTGGCTCCCGGCCGCATCATGACCAATCACCACGTCGTGGACCGCTGCCAGGAAATGCGGGCCCGCCGCCAGGACGGCACCGATATCGTGGCGCGCGTGCTGGCCAGCGACCAGAACCGCGACCTGGCGTTGCTGGCGGTCGATGGCGATGTCGGCCCGCCGCTGTCCTTCCGCAGCAATCCGCCGCCACGGCGCGGCGAAGGGGTGGTGACCTACGGCTTCCCGCTGGCCGGGCTACTCTCCTCCGGCCCGACCCTGACCACGGGCGACATCTCGGCACTCGCCGGGCTCGGCGACGATGCCCGCCAGATCCAGATCAGCGCCCCGGTGCAGCCGGGCAATTCGGGTGGCCCGCTGCTCGACATGTCCGGCCTGGTAGTCGGTATCGTGGTGTCGAAGCTCAATGCCCAGCGCGTGGCGCAGCGGACTGGCGACATTCCACAGAATGTGAACTTCGCCGTCAAAGGTGCTGAAGCGATTGCCTTCCTGCGTGAGCAGCGCGTCAACATCACCCCCTCGGAAGGCCGCGAGCCGCTGCGCAGCGCCGCCGAGGTGGGGGAGATCGCCGACCGCTCCGTGCTGTTCCTGCGCTGCCTGCGCTGAGCCACTGATCCGCATCGCCTGCCCAGGCGGGCGATGCGGATAGCAGGCTACCAGGCCTTGCGGATCGCCGACAGGCCAGATATGTTATGTTATAACATATTGGTCCTGCCGATGTCCGGCCTGCTGCTCGAAAGCTTCCCCGCCGCCGCCCTGCTGCCTGGCCAGGCGCTTCCGGCCTGGCGCGGCGGCACCGCCTCCGCCGCCGATCCGGATGTCCTGCTCGGCATCCTGCGGCCGGATACCAACCTCGCGATCTGGCATCGCGGCATTCCGGAAGGGCTTTCCCGCGGGCTGGCGGCGCTGGCGGCCGCGGCGCCCTTCACCGCGACGGTGGAGGATGCGCCGGACCCGGCGGTCGATGCCCTGCTTGCTGCCCTGCCACATCCGGCGCCGCTCGACCTGCTGCTCGACATCCGCCGGCTCGCCACCGCCTTCGCGGCGATCGCCGATACCGGCGGCGGCGTCCGCATCCGCCTCGAAGGCATCGCCGGCCCGGCCTGTCACCGCTGGCATGCGGATGCGGTCGGGCTGCGCCTGCTTTGCACCTATCGCGGGCCGGGTACGGAATGGCTGCCGCTGGTTGGCGGGGCGCCGGCCGCGCGCGGCCTCGACCCCGCGGCCCTGCCCGCGACACCCGGGCGCATCCCGCGCGGCGCGGTCGCCATCCTCAAGGGCGAGGCGCATCCGGGCAATGCCGGTGCCGGTTGCATCCACCGCTCTCCCCCGGCCGGCCCCGGCGCCCGCGCCCGCCTGCTGCTCTGCCTCGACGCCCCAGGAAGGATCCCCCTCGAATGAGCGAAGCCGCCGCCCGCCTGCCTGTTACCGTACTGTCCGGCTTCCTTGGCGCCGGGAAGACGACGCTGCTGAACCACATCCTGGCCAACCGCGAGGGCCGCCGCGTCGCCGTCATCGTCAATGACATGAGCGAGGTGAATATCGACGCCGCCCTGGTCGGCAATACCGGCACCCTGTCCCGCACCGAGGAGAGGCTGGTCGAGATGTCGAATGGCTGCATCTGCTGCACGCTCCGCGAGGATCTGATGCAGGAGGTGACGAAGCTCGCGCACGAGGGCCGCTTCGACGCGCTGCTGATCGAGAGCACCGGCATCAGCGAGCCGATGCCCGTCGCCGCCACCTTCGACTTCCGTACCGAGGACGGCTTCTCCCTGGCCGATGTCGCGCGGCTGGACACCATGGTCACCGTCGTCGATGCCGCCGCCTTCCTGGGCGACTATGAAAGCGCGGAAACCCTGGCCGATCGCGGCGAGAGCCTGGGCGAGGAGGATCACCGCCTGCTCGTCGACCTGCTGGTCGAACAGGTCGAATTCGCCGACGTCATCGTGGTGAACAAGGCGGACCTGGTCGGGGAGGACGATCTGCGGCGCCTCGCCGGCATCCTGGCCACCTTCAACCCCGGCGCCGAGATCCTCTCCGCCGCGCATGGCCAGGTGCCGCTGGCGCATGTGCTCGGCACCGGCCGCTTCGACTTCGCCCGCGCCCGGCAGGCGGCGGGCTGGGCGCAGGCGCTGTCCGGCCAGCACCTGCCGGAAAGCGAGGAGTTCGGGATCACGAGTTTCGTCTGGCGCGCCCGCCGGCCGCTGCATCCGGCGCGCTTCAAGGCCCTGATCGAAGGCCCGCTGCCCGGGGTCGTGCGCGCCAAGGGCTTCTTCTGGCTGGCCACGCGCATGCCCTGGGCGGGGTCCTGGCAACTCGCGGGCAGCGTCGGCCGGCACGAGGCGGCCGGGCTCTGGTGGGCGGCGGCCGACCCCGCGGACTGGCCCGAAGACCCCGGCTGGATCGCCGGGGTGAAAGCGAACTGGAGCGAGCCTCACGGCGATCGCCGGCAGGAGATCGTGCTGATCGGCGTCGGCATGGATGCGGCCGCGCTGCGCCGCGACCTGGATGCCTGCCTGCTGAGCGCAGCCGAGATGCATGGTGGACCCAAGGCCTGGGCGAAGCTTCCGGACCCCTTCCCGGCCTGGCGGAGCCAAGCCGCGTGATCAAATTTGATGATAAGATCTAAATGTAAGCAATCTGGCGGTTGCCGGCGCCCGGCTTATCCACCATGAGTGGAGACGTCTGGTATCCGGAGGTTTGGATGGCGACGGACTCCGATCTCGCCGCCGTGACGGCCGGGGCGGTCATCGCGTTGCGTGCGGTGACCGATGCGCTCGTGGCGCGGGATTACGGCCTGCAGGTCGCGATCGAGGAGCGGCTGCGCGCGGCCATCGCGGAACTCGCGACGGCAGCTGGCCCGGGCCGCGCCGCGGCGGTTCCGCGCGGCCTGCTGGCGGCGTTGCAGACGCGGAATCGGGGCGCCCCGGTCGAAGAATGACCTGCTCACGCAGTCTTGGGGTTGGCACGCCTGTCCGTGATGCAACCCCAGGCCGCCAGGCTTCGCCCGCAAGGCATGGCATAAGCGAAACGGATCAGGTATCACCTGTTCTCGTGCGCCCGATCCTGATCCTCGCCCTCTCCGCAGTCCTCCCCATGGGAGCTGCCCTCGCCAACCCGGTCCCGGCCAGCCCGGCACCAGAAGGCGCTGGCGCAGCCCTGCCTGCCGTGGCGCCGGCCCGGCCGATGGCCACGCCCGGCAGCTTCGCCGCCAGCGACGCGGCGCTGCTGGCCCTGGCAGGCCGGCTGCGCAATCTCGGCAGCGATGGCCTCGATCCCGCCTGGTACCCGATCCCGGACGATGCGCTGGCGACCAGCGACAACGCCACCTGGCGCAGCAGCCTTGCCGCCGCGACCGATGCGGCGCTGACCGACCTGCTGCTTGGCCGTGGCCGCTTCGTCGGCGGCCGCGCGGACATCCGCCGCGATGCCGGCGCGCATCCTCTCGCGCCCTGGCGCGCCGAAATCGCGGCCGCCGCCGACCCGGCGTCGGTCATCGAACGCGCCGCCCTGCTGCCGCCCGAGGCCGCCGCGCTGCGCACGGCGCTGGCCGCGGCGCGCGCGATCGCCGCCAGAGGTCCCTTCCCGGCCATCCCGACCGACGGCCCCGCGACCATCGAGCCGGGCAGCACCGATGCCCGCCGCATCCCGCTGCTGCGCCGCCGGCTGGCGATGGAAGACGCGGCGCTGGCGGCCCTCGCCGGCAATGACAGCCCGGTCTACGACCAGCCACTGGTGGACGCGGTGAAGCGCTGGCAGGAGCGCGAAGGCTTCGAGGCCGATGGCCGCATCGGCCGCATCACCCTCACCGCGCTGAACCAGCCGGCGGAGACCCGGGTCAACCAGTTGCGGGTCAATCTCGACATGCGTCGCGGCCTGGCCGCGCCCGAGACCGAACGCCGGATCGAGGTGAACCTGCCGCACCAGCGCCTGCGCCTGCTGGACGGCACCCGCGAGACGATGGCGATGAATGTCATCGTCGGCCGTAGCGACCGCGCCACGCCGCTGTTGCGCGTGCGCATGGTGGCGATCCAGTTCAACCCGACCTGGGGCGTGCCGGAGCGCAACGCGCGCGACGACCTGCTTCCCCGCTTCCGCCGCGATCCCGCCGGCATGCAGGCGCGCGGCTTCCGCCTGTATCAGACGGTCGACGGGCAGCGCACCGAAGTGGATGCGACGACCCTCGACTGGTCCAGCTTCAGCCGCACCAACTTCCCCTATTTCATCCGGCAGGATGCGGGTGATGCGAATGCGCTCGGTCGCATCAAGTTCATCATGCCGAATGGTGACGATATCTACATGCACGACACGCCGGACCGGCACCTGTTCCGCCGCCCGGACCGCGCCTTCTCCTCCGGCTGCATCCGCCTCGAGCGGCCGATGGACATGCTGGACGCAGCCCTGTCCGGCACGCCGGGCTGGGACCGCGAGCGGGCGCAGCGCGTGCTCGACAGCCGCGCCACCGCGGGCGTCACGATCGCGCGTTCCATCCCGGTCGCCCTTCTCTACTCCACCGCCATGGTGCAGGACGGCCGCGTCTCCATCCGCCAGGACATCTACGGCTACGACCGGTCCTACATGCGCGCGATGGAAGCCGGGGATCCGCGCCAGCGGGTCGCCGCGCGCAACGCCAGCCGCTGAGCATCCATGACGCGCCTCTTCCATATCGACGACTGCCCCTGCTGCGCCACTGACGCCGAACCGGCGGCAGCCCCCCTCACGCTCCGGCGCAATCTGCTGCGCGGCGCCGTCGGGCTGCTCACCCTGTCCGCCATGGCCTGCGCGCCGGTCGAGCCGCCGCAGACCGCATCCACGCCGCCGTCCGGACCGGATCCGCTGCCACGGGGCCAGGCCTTTGCCGCGACCGCGCCGCGCACACCGGCTGGCGCCAGCGGCGCCGCGCGCATCGTGCGCATCCGCCGCGTACAGACCGGTGAAAGCTTCGAAGGGATCTATTGGCGCGACGGCCGCTACGATCGCGAAGCGCTGTCGAAGCTGAACCAGGTCTTCCGCGATCCTTCGCGCGACGAGATCACGCCGATGGATCCGCGCCTGTTCGATGTGCTGCACACCGTCGCCACGCACATGAACAGCAGTGACCATTTCGAGGTGATCAGCGGCTACCGCGCACCGGAGACCAACGCGGCCAACGCACGCCGTTCGCGCCGCGTCTCCCGCGTGTCGCTGCACATGTCGGGCATGGCGGCCGATGTGCGGCTGGCCGACCGCAACCCGTTGCAGATGGCCCGGTTGGCTGCGGAGCTGCAGACAGGCGGCGTCGGCCTCTATCGCCGCGACGGCTTCGTCCATCTGGATTGCGGCCCCGCCCGCCGCTGGTAGCGGCATTCATTAAGTATTCGCCATTCCTGACCAAGTGCCTGTCTCCCCGGCAGGCTCACGCCCTGGCGATCTTCAGCCGCGCGGATTGCCGCCCCGGCTTGGGCCGCGCCACCATGGCCCGGCCGCAGGCCCGGTTTGCCCTGGCGGCACGGGCAGCGGCGTTGGCGCCGGCGCTCCGGTGCCCCAGGGATTGCTGGCGCCGCCGCCCGGTGGTGCCGGTTGCGTGCGGGCACCCCAGGGGGACGTGTCCGCAGCTGGGGATGATGCCTCCCCGCTCCAGGGCGGTGGCGTCGCGGGCTCCGGCGCCTGGTCAGGCAGCGGGCCCGGGTCGCGGCCGCCGGCTTGCCTGACCAGCGCCGCCACCCGCGCATCGATCGAGGGATGCGTCGCGGTCAGGCCGGAGAACCAGCCGCCAGCCGGCGCGTCGTCCAGGAACATCGCCCGCACCTGGCCCGGCATCTCCGGCATGGCGCTGCGGCCTTCGATCCGGCGCAGCGCCGCGATCATCGCATCGGGATCCTGGGTCAGTTCCACCGCCCCGGCATCGGCCAGGTATTCGCGGTTCCGCGACAGCGCGAAGCGCAGCACGAAGGCCAGTCCATAGGCGATGAAGACCAGCGCGGCGCCGATCGCGATCGCCGCGCCATTGCCGCGCCGGTCGGAGGAGCGGCCGGGCCGCCAGCCACGGAACAGGAATTCGATCACCAGGGAAATGATGCCCGCGAAGACCATGGCGATGATCGCCAGCCGCGAATCGCCGTTGCGGATATGGGTCAGCTCATGCGCCAGCACCGCGCGCAACTCGTCCGGGGTCAGCGCCTGCATCAGCCCGCGCGTCACCGTCACCGATCCCTTGTGCAGCGACAGGCCCGAGGCGAAGGCGTTGCGTTCCTGGGTTTCGATGATCGACAGCCGCGGCATGGTGATGCCGCGTGAGATGCAAAGGGTCTCGAGCAGGTTCCAGAGCGCGGGTTCCTGCTCCCGCGTCACCGGATGCGCGCCGGTGATCAGGTCGACGATCGCCTGGTTGGCCTTCCAGGCGATCAGGAACCAGATGCCCGCCGCGACCATCGCCACCGCGAAATATTGCGGGAACTGGCGCGACGCGGCTCGGAACGAAAAAGCCAGGCCGCGATGGTCGCTGTTGAACATCAGCGCCAGCCCGAACGCCATCAGTGCCAGCAGCAACGGAAACCCGATCAGCAGCAGGCCGGATTTCCACTGGTTGTTCCAGATATGGGTGCGAAGGCCATAGCTCTGCATCGCGCCCTCCGATCGCGCCGACGTTTCAGAACTTCACCTGCGGCGCGGTCTTCACCGCCGTGCGCTCGGCTTCGTCCAGCTCGAAGAAAGCACGGTCCTTGAAGCCGAGGCTGCCAGCGAAGAAGACCGCGGGCACGCTCTCCCGCGTCGAATTATACTCGCTGACAGCATTGTTGTAGAAGCGCCGCGCCGCCGCGATCTTGTTCTCGATATCGCTCAGCTCCCGCTGCAGGCTCATGAAGTTCTCATTCGCCTTCAGGTCCGGATAGGCTTCGGACAGGGCGAAGATCTGCCGCAACGCGCCGGTGAGCTGGTTCTCCGCCGCCGCCTGTTGCTGCGGCCCGCTGGCGGACACCGCGGCGTTGCGCGCGGCGATCACCGCTTCCAGCGTCTGCCGCTCATGGCTCGCATAGCCCTTCACGGTCTCGACCAGGTTGGGGATCAGGTCATGGCGAAGCTTGAGCTGCACATCGACATCGGACCAGGCCTGGTTGGCGGTCTGCCGCAGCGCGACCAGGCGGTTGTAGACGACCACCAGCCAGAGCAGCAGCAGGACGATGACGCCGAAAACGATCCATTCCATGGGACAGGCAGCCTTTCGTTGCGCGGTTGCCGCGTTTTAGGACCTGCCGCGGCACCCGATAGTGCCCTGGATCACGGGACGAAGGGCCAGCGTCGCGGCGCCGGGATAAAAGCCCAGAATCCCGGAACGACAAAGCAACAACCATGCGGTGGCGTCACTTTCGTGCCAGCCTCCACCGCGCTGCGCTGTCGCCGCCCAGCTATGGCTGCTCCCTCGACGTCGCCTTGCGTGCGGCGCTGGAGATCGCCTGCCGCCACGCCTCCAGCGCGGAGGCGGTCTCCTGGTCCGGCGCATGCTCCGACAGCGCCTCCAGGACTTCCGGCGTGACCGATGCCAGGCTCCGCCCTGCATGCGGGCCCCGCAGGAGCATGCCCCAGGCTTCGGCCTTCCCGGGGCCGACCGAAACATGCAGGTAGGACGAAGGGTGATGCAGCGTGGTCCGATGATCCCACCGTGTCAGCCGCTCGACGGCCTCCAGCGCCAGGTGCTCTCGCTCCACCTGCGCGGCATCCGACGCCGCCTGGTCGTATTTCGCCAGCGCCTCCGCGATCTCGCGCCGCACCTCGAGGAACTTCGCCCCTGTCCGCAGGATGTAGAGCGGATTGGTTATCAGCAGGGCGGCGGCAGCTTCCCCGGCAGCCCCGGCCATGATTGCGCCGTAGACACCGACACCGAGCGCGGCGCGCTTGGCTTTGGCCGCGGTTCCCGACACGGCATTGTGGACAGCGTTCTCGACCGCTATGCGGCGGCTTTCGACCGAACGGCCGAGATCGCGCGCTGGCTTCAGACTGGCAGCAATACGAATTGCCGCCTGCTCCGACACCTTCTCCACAAGACGGCTGCTTTCGGCCCCGACCTTCCTGCCCAGGTCCTCACCGGCTTTCACCGCGGCATTGAGCGTGGCTGAAACCGGCATCGGCGAGGAGGCCTTGGCCCCTCGGCACCCATCTTCAGTACCGCCGCTGCTGTCACGACGCTCCGGTTCGTCTTCCATGACCCCATCCCCCCATGAGCAAGCCGGGCCAGCCTACATTCCGCCAGCCTCGAAAGCGCGCCAATCGGAACCGGTTGGGCCTTTGGTTTTCGCGGCCGGCTGCAGCCGCGGGTCTCGTCAGGCCGGAAGCGTGGCCAATGCGGTCAGGCCAGCCCCGGCCCGGTTGCGCAGCACCACGTCGCCGCCATGCGCCCGCAGGATGTTGCGGGCGATGGGCAGGCCGAGGCCGGTGCCCCCGGTCTCCCGGTTGCGGCTGGTCTCCAGCCGGCGGAAGGGTTGGAAGACATTCTCCATCTCGCTCTCGGGAATGCCGGGCCCATCATCCTCGATCGCCAGCCGCACCATGCCGCCTTGCGGCGGCGACAGCGACAGTCGCGCCGCGCCGCCATAGTTCACGGCATTGCGCACCAGGTTGGCCAATGCCCGCTTCAAGGCCACCGGCCGCGCCCGGACCACCAGCCGTTCCGGCCCCTGGTAGTCGATGCGTTCGGCGATATCGGGATGCGCATCCACCGCCTCATCCGCCACCGTCCGGCAGAGCGCCGCGAGATCGACCGCCGCCGCCGGCTCATGCGCCGCCTCGTCGCGCGCGAAGGCGAGCGTCGCGGCGATCATCGCCTCCATCTCGTCCAGATCGGACAGCATCTTCCGCCGTTGCTCGTCATCGTCGAGGAATTCGGCGCGCAGCCGCAGCCGGGTGATCGGCGTCCGCAGGTCATGCCCGATCGCCGCCAGCATCTGGGTGCGATCGGCGACGAAGCGGCGGATACGCCCGGCCATGGTGTTGAAGGCATGCGCCGCGGTCGCGATCTCGGACGGGCCGCGCTCATCCAGCGGCGGCGCGTTCACGTCCCGTCCGAGGCGTTCCGCCGCTTCTGCCAGCACCCGCGCCGGCCGGGTCAGGCGCTGGACGGCCCAGAGGATCAGCGTGACCGCCGCCAGGGTCATCAGCAGGAAGGCGATCAGGAAGGTCTCCGAATGCCAGGGCCGCGGCGGCGGCAACTCGGCGCTCAGGTTGACCCAATCGCCATCCGGCAATTGCAGCGATGCCCTGAAGCCGTAATCGCCATTGGCGGCGACCAGCACCTCGCGCGGCCGGAACCGCTCCAGCGCCCGCGCCAGACGCGAGGGCGCCTCCCCCATCAGCACGCGCTCCCGCGCTTCCTCGCGTGAGCGCGGCGGCAGCGGGCCGGGCCGGGGCAGACCCGCGCCGCGGTCGGGCGGCCCCTCATTCCGCGCGCGGGGCGGCGGCAGCGGCGGCGGCGGTGCCGCGGAGACGATCATCTGCTCCAGCCGGAACAGGCGCATGGCGCTGAGCGGCGGCTCCGGCATGCCCGGGCGCACCTCCGCATGGTCGGAAATCTCGGCGCTCAGGCCATCCGGCAGATCGAGCTCGGACACCATGCGGGCACGGGCGAAAGGCGGCGACAGCACCGCGGTGCGCCAGACGCCGAAGCTGCGCGACATGATCTCCCGTGCCTGGGCGTAGCGCTGCAGGTCGACCCGGTCGAGCGCGTGGATGCCGAGCCCGGCCGCCTGCACCGCCATCAAGGCCAGGATCAGCACCAGCGCCGTGCGGCCGCCAAGCGATTGCGGCGCCAGGCGAAGCCTCACGCCGGCCATCCGGTGGTCTGGCCGATGACAGCGGTCGGGCGGCCGGCATGAGTCTTTGTTTGGCGCGCAGCCGCCGCACCAACCCTGCGCGCCGATACCCGGCTCCGAAACTCAGGAATTTCTCCGCCGGGCATCATGTGGCGCCCTGCTTCTCGACATCGGCGGCCAGCACATAGCCGCCGCCGCGCACCGTCTTGATCACCGAGGGGTTGCGCCCGTCATCCTCCAGCTTCCGTCGCAGGCGGGAGACGGCGACGTCGATCGCCCGGTCGAAGGGACCGGCCTGGCGGTTGTGCAGCAGGTCCATCAGCATGTCCCGGGTCAGCACCCGGTTCGGCCGGTCGACCAGCACCAGCAGCAGCTCGTATTCGCCCCCGGTCAGCGCCACCTCGGCGCCATCCGGGTTCAGCAGGCGGCGGCGCGCCGGCTCCAGCGTCCAGCCGGCGAAGGTGATGGCCCGCGCCGGCGGTTCCTTCGCATTGCCTTCGCCGCCCCCCGGCGACCGGCGCAGCACGGCGCGGATGCGCGCATGCAGCTCCCGCGGGTTGAAAGGCTTCGGCACGTAGTCGTCGGCGCCGAGTTCCAGCCCGATGATGCGATCGGTCTCCTCGCCCATCGCGGTCAGCATTACGATCGGGACGTCGGATTGCTGTCGCAGCCAACGCGCGAAATCGAGCCCCGGCTCGCCCGGCAGCATCAGGTCGAGCACCACCAGGTGGTAGCGGCCGAGCGGCCAGAGCCGCCGCGCCTCCCGCGCATCGCGCGCGGCGGAAACGCGCATGCCCTGGCGTTCGAGGAATTTCGACAGCAGGTCGCGGATCTCGCGATCATCATCGACGACGAGGATATGCGGTGTGGCGTCCATGGCTGTTACATTAGCGCGGCGGCCGCCAGTTACACGGGGAAGCTTGTATCCGCCTGTTGCAGAGGCCCCTGGCGTAGCGTTCCGTTGCCATTAAGTCCGTGGGCCGGGCTTGGTGTGGCCTCCAGGGCACGCCATCTGGAAATCACCACCGGCGCCGCCCCCCTATCCCCTTGCGGCGACCGGCGGATTATAGCGGCGGGGATGCTGCACTCCCCCTCCAGGCTCCCCGCCGCCCCCTCCCCACTTCCCGAATGGGCCGAGACCGGGCTGCTGGCGCTGGAAGCCCGGCATGCCGACCTGGCCCGCATCCGCCCCGCCGCCGGCCCGCTGCCCTGGCGCCAGCGCGATCCCGGCTTCCCCGGCCTGCTGCGCGCCATCTGCGGCCAGATGATCTCCAACCAGGCCGCCGGTGCCATCTGGGGCCGCTTCTCCGCCCTGCCCGGCGCCCTGACGCCCGAAGGCCTGTTGCTGCTCGACGAAGCCGCCCTTCGCGGCGTCGGCCTCTCCCGACCCAAGGTCGGCCACGTCCGGGCGCTCGCCGCCGCCTGCGCCAGCCGCGCCCTCGATCTCGACGCCGTCGCGCTGCTTCCCGACGTCGAGGCCGTCACCGCCATCGCCGCCATCCCCGGCCTCGGCCCCTGGAGCGCCTCCGTCCACCTGCTGTTCGGCCTGCAACGGCCGGACGTGTTTCCGCCCGGCGACGTGGCGCTGGCCGCCGCTCTCGCCTCCCTCCGCAACCTCGACATCCGCCCGACCCACAAAGCCCTGGTCGCCCTCGCGGAAGACTGGAAGCCCTACCGCTCCCTCGCCGCCCGCCTGCTCTGGCACCATTGGCGGCACGTGACGGGGCGCGCGGCGGGCGAAGGGTGAGACCTGGGAGGGCTCTGCCCTCCCAGACCCACCCGGCAGGAGCCTGCAGGCCCCTGCACCCGGATCATTTTTAGAGCCCTGATTGGCAAGGGGAAGGCGGCGCCTTCCCCAGGGCGCGCACCTTCACCGTGTCAGGGCCGTGCACGCCGCCGGCATGACGGGCGCCGGGCCCGGCGGACGGCGGGGCGGGTGGCGGGCTTCGTCGGAGAGCCACCAGGCAAGGGTGGCGTCGCAGCCGTCGCCCGGCGGCGGCGGGGCGATGTCGCGGCAATCCGCCTGGCCGGCGGGGCATCGCATGCGGATGTGCATGTGGCTGTCATGGCCACGCCAGGGGCGGACGCGGCGGAGCCAGGCGGCGCCGGGATACATCCGGCAGAGGCCGCGCTTGATGCCGTGGTTGACCAGGACGCGGTCGAGGCCCGGAAGCTCGGCCGCCATGCGGATGAGCTGGGCGTGGCGCGCGGTGAAGCGGGCCGGATCGATATCGCTTTCATCGGGCAGCACGAGGGAGGTTTCGCGGATCTGTTCGCGCTGGCTGCGGGGCAGCAGCGGCTTGGGGCCAAGGTCGAGCCAGATATCGGCGTCCAGCCCGGCCTGATGGCTGGCATGGCTCGAGGACATGGGGCCGCCGCGCGGCTGGGAGAGGTCGCCGATCCAGAGGTCGGGGAAGCCGGCAGCACGCGCCTCCGCGCTCAGGGTCCGGATGGCGTCGATGGTGACGGGGTGTCCCCAGTTGCGGTTGCGGGACAGACGCACGGCCTGCCAGCCGGGACCTTCGGTCGGCAGCGCGGCGGCGCCGGCGATGCAACCGAGGTTGGTGGAGCCGATGATGTGCGGCACGCCAGGCGCCGGAGTGCGCAGCGCGGCCCAGGTGGCGGCCGGCTGCGCCGCGACGGGTCCCGACACCAGCAGCGCCAGCAGTGGCCAAGGCAGCTTGCTCAAACGCCTCTCCCATCGGACGCCGAGGTCCGCTCCGGAACCGTCAGATTCGGCGGATCCCGTGGAAGAGTGCGATCCCTTTCAGCATGCCGTCCAGGTCCGCGACAGACGGTCGGCTGGAAGAATTGCCCGAGCGGCACATGGGGCGGGCAGCGGCGAGCAAGCTGCCAGGAGGAGACGACGCGAAGGCGGAGCATGAGCGGAGTTCCGACGCTGTGGCGCGCTCGCGCCATCGGCAAGGTGAAACCATCTTGCTTATCCGTTCCGCTCCGCCGAGCCTGCGCGCCGCAGCAGACCCAGGGGCCCCGATGCCACGCTATCTCGTCACCGGCGGTGCCGGCTATGTCGGCAGCCATATCGTCCTGGCGCTGATCGGGCGTGGCGCGGAAGTCGTCGTGCTCGACGATCTGAGCCAGGGCCATCGCGCCGCGGTGCCGGCCGGCGTGCGGCTGGCGCAGGTGTCGCTGTCGGATCGCGCCGGGGTAGCGGCGGTCTTCGCGGATGAGCGCTTCGATGCCGTGCTGCATTTCGCCGCGCGGTCGCTGGTCGGCGAGAGTATGGCCAACCCGCTGCCGCATATCGGCGCCAATCTCGGCAATGCGCTGATCCTGGCGGAAGCGGCCATCCATGCCGGCTGCCTGCGGTTCGTCCTGTCCTCGACGGCCAATCTGTTCGGGGAGCCGGAGCGCATTCCGATCGACGAGGATTGCACCATCGCCCCCGGCTCGCCCTATGGCGAGAGCAAGCTGATGATCGAGCGCGCGCTGGACTGGGCACACCGCATCCATGGGCTGCGCTTCGCCGCGCTGCGCTACTTCAATGCCGCCGGCGCCGATCCGGAAGGCCGGCTGGGCGAGGATCACAACCCGGAAACGCATCTGATCCCGCTGGCGATCGACGCGGCGCTCGGGCTGCGGCCACCGCTGACGGTGTTCGGTGACGATTATCCGACGCCGGACGGCACCTGCATCCGCGACTATGTGCATGTCACCGACCTGGCCGATGCGCATCTGCGCGTGCTCGACCGGCTCGGGGAAGTGCCGCGCCTGACTTACAACATCGGCAGCGGCAGTGGGCATTCGGTGAAGGCGGTGCTGGATTCCGTGGCCCGCGTCGCCGGCCGGCCGGTGCCGCATACCATCGGCCCGCGTCGCGGCGGCGATCCGGCGGTGCTGGTCGCGGCGAGCGACCGGCTGCGGCGCGACACCGGCTGGGCACCGCGCTTCGCGGATCTCGACGACATGGTGCGCACCGCCTTCGCCTGGCGCCAGGCGCACCCGCGCGGCTACGACGACAGGGTGGGCTAGATGTCCCGCATCTCGGTGCGGAAGACCTTGCTGACGATCTTCCAGCCATCCGCAGTCTTCAGCAGGCCGAGATAATCCGTGAAGAAGCGCGGCGGGATCGCGCAGGCCACCTTGGCGATCGCGGTCTCCGGCCCGCTCTGGTCGATGAACAGGATCTGGTCGTGCCGCGCGAGTCCGGCCTTGCTTGGCGCCGGACGGTTGCGCACGCGGTCCAGCCAGGTGGCGCGCGGCTGGTCAAGCAATCCGCCATCCTCGGCTGAATACAAATGAGCACAGGGGTGGAAGGAGGCTGACAGCTTCTCGGTATCGCCTTCATGCAGCCCGTCGAAATAGGTCTGCAGCACCGCCTCGATGGCGGCGATATCGCTGGTGGACATGATCAGCTCTCCGGGGAATGCGGATATCCTGGCAGAGACCGTCCCCGGTTTACAGCGACCCCGGCGCGGGGCATGGATGATGAAAAGACAGACCTGGGGGAAGATCGTTCCATGCGCATTGCGCGCCGCAGTCCCGTCACGGCCCTGCCCCGCTTGCCCTGCCCGTTCCGGCGCGGATCAGGTGGCCGATGACGCGCGAGGATCGCCTCTGGGCAGCGGCCGTCACCGCGGGCACCATCCGACTCAAGAAGCGGGAGCCTGCTTCCGAATGATGTGGCGACGAGCCGGCGGCCATCCCGCCACCACGCCGTTCCGGGACAGGCTCTGAGTAACCGAGGAAACCTGCCCCATGGCCGACCCCAGATTGCGCGCCGCTTTCGCGGCCAAGCGCTTCATCACCGCGCCCGGCGTCTTCGACATGATCTCGGCACGGATCGCGGACGGCATGGGCTTCGATTGCCTCTACGGCACCGGCTTCGGCACCGTCGCCTCCGCGCTTGGCGTCGCCGATGCCGGCATCGCGACTTATACCGACATGGTCGCGCGCATGGGCCGTGTGGCGCAGGGTTGCGCCACGCCGCTGATCGCCGATGCCGATACCGGCTATGGCGGGCTGCTGAACGTGCGCGAGACCGTGCGCGGCTATGAAGCCGCGGGCATCGCCGGCATCCAGATCGAGGACCAGGAGGTGCCGAAGAAATGCGGCCACACTCCCGGCCGCCGCGTCATCCCCGCCGAGGAGATGGTGCTGAAGATCCGCGTCGCCGCCGAAGCACGCCGGAGCCCCGACTTCCTGATCGTCGCGCGCACCGATGCGCGCACCGGCCTCGGGCTCGAGGAAGCGATCCGCCGCGGGCGGCTGTTCGGCGAGGCCGGCGCCGACGTCATCTTCATCGAAAGCCCGGAGAGCGAGGCGGAGATGGTGGAGATCGGCCGCCAACTCGGCCGCTGGCCGCTGCTGGCCAACAATGTCGAAGGCGGCCGCACGCCGATCCTGCCCGCCGCACGGCTGCAGGAGATCGGCTACGCGATCGCGATCTATCCGGCGGTGGGCTTCCTGGCCGCCGCCGCCGCGCTGGAACGGACCTATGCGCACCTCAAGCGCCATGGCGATTCCAACGCTCTGCCGGAGCAGGAGAGTTACGGCTTCAAGCGTATCTGCGAGCTCATGGGCTTCCCGGATGTCTGGGAATTCGAAAAGCGTTGGGCAGTGAAGGAGTGACGGCAATGTCCATGGATGGTGTTAAGGCACTGGTCTTCGACGTGTTCGGTTCGGTCGTCGATTGGCGGACCAGCATCGCGCAGCAGGCGAAGGTATTTTTCGCGAAGCATGGCATCGAAACCGATGGCTATGATTTCGCCGTCGCCTGGCGCAAGCAGTACCAGCCGGCGATGGAGGAAGTGCGCAGCGGCCGCCGCCCGTTCGAGCGGCTGGACGTGCTGCACCGGGAGAACCTGCTGAAGGTACTGCCGCAATTCGGCATCGACCCCGGCAAGCTCTCCGAGGAGGAGATCGACGAGTTCAACCGGTCCTGGCACCGCCTGGATCCCTGGCCGGACAGCGTCCGCGCCCTGACGCGGCTGAAGACCAAGTACTTCATCGCGCCGCTGTCGAACGGCAACATCGTGCTGATGGCCAATGTCGCCAAGCGCGCCGGCATCCCCTGGGACGCCATCCTTGGTTCGGAAGTCGTCCGCGCCTTCAAGCCGACGCCGGAAGCCTATCTCCGCACCTGCGACGTCCTGGGCATGAAACCCCACGAAGTCGCGCTGATGGCGGCCCATAACAACGACCTGGGCGCGGCGCGCCGCTGCGGGCTGCGCACCGGCTTCGTGACGCGGCCGACCGAGCATGGCCCGGGGCAGACCACGGACCTGAAGGCGGAGCAGGACTGGGACGTGATCGGGACGGACTTCAACGACGTCGCGACCAAGCTGGGCTGCGCGTGAGGTTGGACCTCGGGGAGAATGAATTCTCCCCGAACC
>DASYDR010000203.1:0-16353 GCA_036499545.1 Roseomonas sp.
ACGTCGGCAGCGCAGTCGCAAGCGGCGTGCCAGCCGATGGCGCAGCGCGGCCTGGTCAGGACTGCCCGCACCCGGCATTTACTGCCGCGACCCGGCGGGAACGGCGCCATCAGGGGCTTCCATACGGAGTCTTAAGCCTCCCCACGGCATTCTCCCTCTTGCGGCGGGGGCAGAAGGCCCCTGCGCAGCAGAAGGCGGAGAAGCGATGGCGGCCGAAGCCGGCGTGGCGGAAGGCGTGGGGATTCCCCCGGCGCGCGGCGGCGGGCGGAAGAAGCTCCTGCTGCTGGCCATCCCGCTGGTGCTGGGCGCCGTGGGCGCCGGGCTGTGGTTCTCCGGCATGCTTGGCGGTGCCCAGCCGGCGCCGGAAGCCGCGGCTTCGGCGCGCGCCGAAGCCCCGCCGCCCGCCCTGATCGACATGCCCGAGATCATCACCAACCTGAACGTCCCCGGCCGCCGCCCCGTCTTCCTGAAGCTGCGCAGCAAGATCGAAGTGGCGCGCGGCGACGAGGTGCCGGCGGTGCAGGCCGCGATGCCGCGCCTGCTCGACCTGTTCCAGACCTATCTGCGGGAGATGCGGCCGGAAGAGCTGCGCGGCAGCGCCGGTACCTATCGCCTGCGCGAGGAACTGCTCGCGCGGGCCAATATCGCGGTCGCACCCGCCCGGATCAGCGATGTGCTGTTCGTCGAGATCATCGTGCAATGAGCGGCACAGGACCCGAAAGCGAAGAGGATCTGGCCGCCGCCTGGGGCGCCGCGTTGGAGGATGAGGTGCCGGCGGCGCCCAGCCTGCCGGAGGCGACCCGCGTCCTGAACCAGGCGGAGATCGACAGCCTGCTCGGCTTCGGCGGCGGCGCCGGCGATGGCGAGGCGCTGACCGGGATCGAGCGCATCATCAGCTCCGGCCTCGTCTCCTACGAACGCCTGCCGATGCTGGAGATCGTCTTCGACCGGCTGGTGCGGCTGATGTCGACGACGCTGCGCAACTTCACCTCCGACAATGTCGAGGTGTCGATCGACGCGATCTCCTCGCTCCGCTTCGGGGATTACCTGAACTCGGTGCCGCTGCCGGCCATGCTGGCGGTGTTCCAGGCGCAGGAATGGGACAATTACGGGCTGATCGTGGTCGACAGCCCGCTGATCTATTCGGTCGTCGACGTGCTGCTCGGCGGCCGCCGCGGCACCGCGGCGATGCGCGTCGAAGGCCGTCCCTACACGACGATCGAACGGACGTTGGTGGAACGGCTGGTCAGCGTCGTGCTCTCCGACCTGACCGACGCCTTCGAACCGCTCTGCCCGGTCAAGTTCCGCTTCGAACGCCTGGAGGTGAACCCGCGCTTCACCGCCATCAGCCGCGCTTCCAACGCCTGCGTGCTGGTGAAGCTGCGCGTCGACATGGAGGATCGCGGCGGCCGGATCGAGATGCTGCTGCCCTATGCGACGCTCGAGCCGGTGCGCGAGATGCTGCTGCAGCAGTTCATGGGCGAGAAATTCGGCCGCGACAGCATCTGGGAAACCCATCTGGCGGAGCAGCTTCGCGATACCGCGGTGGCGCTCGAGGTGGTGCTGGCCGAGCAGGTGATGCCGCTTTCCGCCGTGCTGAACCTCAAGGTCGGCGATCGCATCGCGCTCGGCGTCGCACCTGGCGCACCGGTGCGGCTGCGCTGCGGCGATGTCGCGATGTTCGAAGCGCAGCTGGGCCGGCGGGAAGAACGCCTGGCGGTCCGGATCGAGCGCGAGCTGCGCCAGGACGCGCATAACGGGGCCACGGCTGCGGGGACAGCGGGATGAATGCCTTCGAATGGGGGCTGCAGCTGGTGCTGCTGCTGTTGCTCGGCGCCGCGATTCCCTTCGCGATCCGCCTGGAGCGTGGGCTGTCCGCCCTGCGGCGCGATCGTGGCGCGCTGGACGGCTCCGCCCAGGGGCTGGCGGAGGCGGCCTCCGCCGCCGATCTGACGCTGCGCCGCCTGCGCGCGGCGGCCGAGCAGGATATTCGCCAGCTCGATGAACGCGCCGGCGCGGCGGAACGGCTGCGCGATGATCTGCGCTACCTCACGGAGCGGGCCGAGAGCCTGGCCGACCGGCTCGATGGGCTGGTGCGCGCGGCGCGGCCGATGGCGAGTGACGCCCCGGCGCTCACCGCGGCGGAAGAGGCATCGCCACGCAGCCAGGCCGAGCGTGACCTGATGCGCGCGCTGAAGCTTGCCCGATGAGACGCCCCCGCATCCTGCCTGTCGCGGTGCTGGCGATGGGCGGCCTCTTTCTGCTGAAGGCGGAAGCGCTGTGGCGCAGCGCCACCCTGCCTGCCGGCCGGGCCGATGCCGCCGCCGGCTTCGCGGTGATCACGCCCGCGCGCGCCGCCGACCACCCGCCGGCCGCCGCGCCGGCTTCCGCCGCCGTGCCGGCGCAGCCGTCCCAGGCGGCGGCCCCCGATCCGGCGGTCGCCGCGGAACGCGCGGTGCTGGAAGCGTTGCGCGCCCGCCGTGCGGAGCTGGAAGCGCGGGAGCAGGCCGCGGCGCAGCGCGAGATGATGCTCGCCGCCGCCGAGCGCCGCCTGCAGCAGCGCGTCGAGGAACTCAGCGCCATGCGCGGCCGGCTGGAGGCGATGGAACACGCCCGTGGCGAGCGCGACGAAGCCGGCTGGCGCGGCCTGGTGCGCGTCTATGAGACGATGCGCGCGCGCGACGCCGCCGCGATTTTCGACGACCTCGAGATGCCCGTGCTGGTGCAGATTCTGGACCGCATGGGTGAACGCAAGGCGGCCCCGGTGATCGGCGCCATGCGGCCGGAGCGGGCCCGGTTGCTGACCGCCGAACTGGCGCGCTTCCGCGCGCAACGCAACCCGAACAACTGACGCCGAGCGGGAAGGCAGGAACTGACCATGGCTCTCGACAAAAGCATCAACGTTCTGATCGTGGACGATTACCGGACGATGCTGCGCATCATCCGGAACCTGCTGAAGCAGCTCGAATTCGACAATGTCGACGAGGCTACGGACGGTCAGGAAGCGCTGTCCAAGCTGCGCGCCGGCAATTTCGGCCTGGTGATCAGCGACTGGAACATGGCACCGATGACCGGGCTCGACCTGCTCAAGGAAGTGCGCGCCGACCAGCGGCTGCGCAGCACGCCCTTCATCATGATCACGGCCGAGAGCAAGACCGAGAACGTGATCGCCGCCAAGGCGGCCGGCGTCTCCAACTACATCGTGAAGCCCTTCAACGCGGAAACGCTGCGCGAGAAGATCGAGAAGGTGCTGGTCCATGCCTGATGGCGCCGCAGCCGAGGATGAGCGTATCGAGGCGGTGGTGCGGCAGATCCTGGTCAGCATGACCGGCGACCTGACCGCCAAGGAAGCCGTGCTGCTGGCGGAGCTCTCGGCGCTCGGCCGCACCGTGGCGCGGGTCAAATCGGAAATCGCGGCGCTGCAGGTGGAGGACATCACCGCCAGCCATATCCCGAGCGCGACCGATGAGCTGGATGCGATCGTCGACAACACCGCCAAGGCGACCAACGAGATCCTGGACGCCTGCGAGGTGCTGGAGCAGTTGCAGGGCGCGCTGCCGGCGGAACCGGCGCAACGCCTGCAGGGCGCGGTGACCCGCATCTATGAGGCGTGCAGCTTCCAGGACATCACCGGGCAGCGCATCAGCAAGGTCGTGGGCGCCCTGAAGGCGATCGAGGCGCGGGTCGCGGCGGTGACCGATGCCGTCGGCGGCACGTCCGGCGGGCCGATGACGCCCGTTCCGCCGTCCCCGCCGGCGCAGACCGAGGGCCAGGCCTTGGCGCAGGGCCCGCAGCTGCCCGGCGCCGGCGTATCCCAGGAAGAGATCGATCGCCTGCTGGCGAGCTTCGACTGATGCGTCCGGCGCGCCTCCTGCTGCTCTCCCTGGCGCTGGCCCTGCCGGTGCAGGGACCGGCATGGGCGCAGGAGCCACGCGCGATCGGGCTGCGCATGGGCAGCCATGACGGATTCGGGCGCCTGGTCTTCGACCTGCCGGCGCCCGGCATGGCCTATCGCGCGGAGCTGCAGGGCGACCGGCTGCTGCTGCGCTTCGATGCCCGGCTGCCGGCGCTGCCGGCTGGCGGCCGCCTGCCGCGCAACATCGCGGGCATCGCGCTGGAGGGTGACGCGGTGGTGGTGACCGCCGCCGCCGGTGCCCGATTGCGGCATTTCCGCCTGGGCGAACGGGTGGTCGTGGATGCGGGGAACGCGCCCGCGGGCCCAGCCGCGGCGCCGTCTCCACCGGCTACGGCGGCCACCGCGCCGGCCGCGGCGCCGCCTGCCGAAGTGGTGCGCCAGCGGGAGCCGCGGCGGCGCCCGCCGCCAGCACCGGCGACCCCGCCGCGGGTCGAGCTCGCCGCCGCACCGCCCGCCGCGCCGCTCGCCCCCGCAACCACGCCGCCGGCGCCGGCCGCCCCGCCCCAGGTCGAAGCGGCGCCGGTCCCGATCGTCGTGGCGGAGCCGGCGCGCATGCCGGTGCCCGTGGTCCCACCCCCCGTGGTGCCACCGAATCCCATTCCGCCGCCGCCGATGGCCGCCGTCGCCGCGCCGCCCGTGGCCGTTGCCGCGGTGCCGGTCAGGCTGGCCGTGCCGGGCCGTGCCATTGCGCTGCCCTTGCCGGATGGCGTGGGCACCGCGGTGTTCCGGCGCGGCGGAGCCATGCTGGCGGTCTTCGATACCAAGGCGCCGCTGGATCTGACCGCGCTCCGCGGCGATGCCGTGTTCGGCGGTGCCGATAGCTGGACCGTGCCCGACGGCGTCGTGCTGCGCTTGCCGATGCCGGCCGGCGGCGGGCTGCGGCCCCGGCGCGAAGGTGCGGCCTGGGTGCTGGAGGCCGTCCCGGCCGAGCCGCCCACGCGCCGCCTCGGCCTCGCCGCGGAGCCGGAACCGGGGCCGCCGGCCCGGCTGGTGATGGCCACGGAAGGCGGCGGCCAGGCGCTGGCGCTGCAGGATCCGGAAACCGGCCTGCCGCTGCTGGTGGCGACACTCACGGTGCCCGGCCAGGGCTTCACCGCCGCGCGGCGAATGCCCGACCTGGAATTGCTGCCGACGCAGCAGGGCGCGGCGGTGCTGGCGCGCAGCGACCGCATCCTGCTGCGCAGCCTGGCCGGCCGTATCGTGCTGGCCGCGTCGCCGGGCGAATCGCTTCGCTTCGGCACGCCGGGCGGGCTGGATCCGGTGGCGGAGGCCGCGGCGATGACCCGGCTGCTCGACCTGCCGGGCGGGCCGGCCCCGGTGCTGCTGGAACGGCTGCGCGACCAGCAGGCGGCGATCGCCGCCGCACCGCCGCTCGCGCGCGGGCCGCTGCGGCGCGCAGCGGTGGAGACGCTGATCGCCCTCGGCATGCCGCAGGAAGCCCAATCCATGGCGGCGCTTGCCCTGCAGGAGGATCCGCGCATGCGGGGCGATGCGCGGCTGCTGCTCGGCCAGGGGGCCGCGGCATTGCTCGGCGGGCGCCTCGCGGAGGCCGGCGGGATCGAGGAGCGGCGCCTGCCGGCGACCGATGAGACCGCGCTGTGGCGCGGCCTGCTCGCGGCGGCGCGCGGCGATGCGGACGCCGCGGCGACGGCCATCGTCCCGGTCCTGCCGCTGCTGCTGACCTATCCGGAGCCGGTGCGCCAACGGCTGCTGCCGGCCGTGGCCGCGGCCCTGGCCGAGGCCGATCCCCGCGCCGCGCAGCGGCTGCTTGCCTCCCTGCCGGAGGAACCAGCCTACAGCTATGCCCGTGGCCGCCTCGCCGAGGCCGAAGGCCGGGCGGAGGAGGCGCTGACCCGCTACGACGCGGTGGCGCAGAGCACGGACCGGCTGTGGCGCGGGCGGGCGTTGCGGCGCGCGACGGAGCTACGCCTCGCGACCGGGCGCATCGACGCGCCCGCCGCCGCGGATGCGTTGGACCGCGCCCTGTTCGCCTGGCGCGGCGATGCGGAGGAACTGGACGTCCGCCGGCGCATCGCGGCGCTGCGGCGCCAGGGCGGGGCCCCGCGCCTCGCCTTCGATCTGCTGCGGGAAGCGGCGGCGCTCTATCCCGATCACGCCGCGGCCCTGGCCGCCGATATCGCCGGGAGCTTCGCGGAAGCGCTGGTGGCCGAACCGCCGGTTGCCGCCATCGCGCTGTTCGATGCCCATCGCGACCTGCTGCCGCGCGGGCCGGAAGGCGCCGAGGCGCTGGCCGCGCTGGCGACGCGCCTGATCGGGCTCGACCTGCCGGAGCGCGCCGGGGCTTTGCTGCAGGAAGCCGCCGACCGCGCCACCACACGGGCGGGCCGTGCCGGCTATGGTGCCCGGCTGGCGGCGCTGCGCCTGGCCGATCGTGACGCGGCCGCGGCGCTCGCCGCGCTGGACGCGACTGGTTTCGACGGGCTGCCGGCGCCGCTCGAGACCGAGCGCAGCATGCTGCGCGCCCAGGCGCTCGCCATGCGCGGCGAGCGCGACGCGGCCGAGGCGTTGCTGACCGCGCTCGGCGATGCGGGGCTGGCGCCGCTGGCCACGATGCGGGCCGATGCGCAGGATTGGGCCGGCGCCGCCGAAGCGCTGTCCCGCCATCTCACGGCCAGCCTGCCGCCGGCGCCGGCGCCACTGAACGATGCGCAGCGGCGGGATGCGGCGCGACTCGCGACCTTCGCCGCGCTGGCGGGCGACGAGGCGCGGCTGGCGGCGGCGAAGGAAGCGCTGGCGTCGCGCATGGGGCAGGGGCCTTTGGCCGAAGCCTTCGCCCTGCTCACCTCCGATCCGCTGCGCGGCATCGCCGATCTGCCGCGCCTGCAGCGGGAACTGGACCTGCTGCGCGCCCTTCCGGGTCGCCTCGCGGCACGCCGCCCGGATTGATACCGCCAGGCCTTGTCGCTGGCCTGTTCCGCCGCGGTGCTGCCTGCGGCGAAGCCCGGCGGTATCGCCGGGTTTGGCGGGGCGGCCGCGCCAGACTAGAGGGCTGGCCGGTATGAGATCCCATCTCGTCCGGCGTGAAGTTTCCCGCCCCCCCCGGGGGTCGGCAAGCGGAGTGCCGCGTCCGCAACGGGGGAGCTCCGCAGAATTTTCGGTCTCGCCATCGGAATTTCGCTTGCGGCGGGGGGCAGGGTGCCGCATATGCCCGCGCCGTCGACCCGTTCGACCCATATCACGACCGTTACGGTCATCTGCTGGCTGGAAGGAGCCCGACTATGGAAGCTCTCGTCCAACTGGGGATGGTCTCGGATCTGCCGAGCGAAGCCCAGACTGATGAGAACCGCTCGGCGGAGGCGAAGGACTACTTCGTCAGCCGCAATGGCGTGCGCTATGCCGGCACCCACCTGATCATCGATCTCTGGGGCGCCACCAACCTGGACGACCCGGAGCATATCGACGCGGTGCTGCGCGAAGGTGCGCTGGCGACCGGCGCCACGATCCTGCACGGGCATTTCCATCACTTCTCGCCCAATGGCGGCGTGTCCGGCGTGCTGGTGCTGGCCGAAAGCCATGTGTCGATCCACACTTGGCCGGAGCGCGACTATGCGGCGCTCGACATCTTCGTCTGCGGCGATTGCGATCCCTACAAGGCATTGCCGGCGCTGAAGAAGGGTTTCCTGGCGGAGCGCGTGCAGCTTGCCGAGCACAAGCGCGGCCTAATCGGCTGACGCCTGGCCTTGACCGCTGATGCCGGGGCGGGGCCGCGAGGCTCCGCCCTTTTTGTCGCAACGGGAACCGAGATGACGACCGATACCTGGGTGAACGAGACGCTCTACGCCGCCTGGGGCCAGCGCTTCCGCGTGGTGCGTGAGCTGGCGCGGGTGCGGTCCGCCTTCCAGGACATCATGGTCTTCGAAAGCGAGACGCATGGCCGCGTCATGCTGCTCGACGGGGTGGTGCAGATCACCGAGGCGGATGAGTTCGTCTACCAGGAGATGCTGGCGCATGTGCCGCTGCTGGCACATGGCGCGGCGAAGCGGGTGCTGATCATCGGCGCCGGCGATGGCGGCGTGCTGCGCCGCGTCCTGCAGCACCGCACCGTCGAGCGCGCCGTGATGGTCGAGATCGATGGCGAGGTGATCCGCCTCGCCAAGGAACACCTGCCGAAGATCGGCGGCGATGCCTGGACCGATCCGCGGGCCGAGGTCATCGTGGGCGACGGTATCGACTATGTGCAGCGCGCCCCGGCGGCCGCCTTCGATGTCGTGATCGTCGACAGCACCGATCCGATCGGGGTCGGCGAAGTGCTGTTCACCGACGACTTCTATGCGCATTGCGCCCGGCTGCTGACCGATCGCGGCCTGGTGGTGAACCAGTGCGGCGTGCCCTTCATGCAGGCCGACGAATTGCGCGAGACCAGCCTGCGCCGGCAGCGCTTCTTCGCCGAGGTCTCGGCCTATGTCGCGGCGGTGCCGACCTATGTCGGCGGCCTGATGACGCTTGGCTGGTCAGCCAAGGCGCCCGGCCTCAGCGCGGTCCCGCCGGCCGAGATCCGTGCCCGCGCCGAAGCCGCGGGCATGCTCGGCCTGACCCGCTACTGGACGCCGGAGATCCATGCCGGCGCTTTCCACCTGCCGCCCTATATCGCCGCGCACCTGCCCAAGGGCTGATCCTGTCCGACCGCCGCGGGCGGGCGCGTCGCGCCGGGGAGCGATCTTCACGATGCCGGGGCTCGCCCGGGCCCGGCGGCGCCGCGGGTGACATAGGCATCCATCGGCATTTGCGGCACGCCGCGCCGGATCGGCGTGCAGGCAGCCGGAAAGGCCTGCGGAAAGCGGCAGCCCCGATCCGCCAGCAGGCCGAGGCAGCGATCCAGATGGCGCATGGCGCCGGTCGGCAGGTCATGCAGCACGAGCACGCTGGGCGAAGCGCCGGCGCATTGCGCCAAGGCGCGCTCCACCCAGCCATCGGGGTCCTGCCAGTCGCCGGGCACCGCGTTCCACAGCACGCAGGTGAAGCGGTGGCGCAGCAGATAGACCAGGCTCGCGCCGTTGAGCAGGTGCGGACCGATGCGGCCACCGCCGCCGAAGGGGCGGAACAGCCGGTCTGGATGCGCGAGCCCGCCGATCAGGTCCTGGGCGCGGGCGATCTCGGCTTCCGCGATCCGATCCTCATCCGGTTGCTCGCCGAGCGGCGTGCCATGGGTGAAGGTGTGGTTGCCGATCCAATGGCCTTCGGCATGCGCCCGTTCCGCAAGCGCGTGGCCCGCGCCTTCGGCCAGCTTGCGGCCCATGACGAAGAAGGTCGCGCGCAGGCCGCGGCGGCGCAGCACGTCCAGCACGGCTGGCGTCACCTCCGGCTCCGGGCCGTTGTCGAAGGTCAGCGTGATCTCCGCGCCGGAGGCGGCGGTCATGCGACGGGCGGCATATGGATCGTACCTTTGCGGTCCGCCGCGATATTTGCCGATCAGGATCGGCGGTCAAGGGTGCCGGCCGTCGGCTGCCGCATCAGTTCACGAAGCCCTGCACCAGGCTGCCCGCGACCAGGCGCCAGCCATCGACGATCACGAAGAAGATCAGCTTGAAGGGCAGCGACACCACCGATGGCGGCAACATCATCATGCCGAGCGACATCAGGATGCTGGCCACCACCATGTCGATGACCAGGAAGGGCAGGAACAGCAGGAAGCCGATCTCGAAAGCGCGCCGCAGCTCGCTGACCATGAAAGCTGGGACCAGGGCCCGCCAGGGCGCCTGTTCGGCGGCCTCGGGCGGCGTCATGCCGCCGAGGTCGAGGAACAGCGCCAGATCGCTCTCCCGCACCTGCGCCGTCATGAAGCGCCGGAAGGGCTCCGCCGCGGCCTGCATGCCTTCGATTTCGCCGATGCGGCCTTCGGTCATCGGCTGCAGGCCCTGGGTCCAGGCCTGCTCGAAGACCGGCTGCATGACGAAGAAGGTCAGGAACAGCGCCAGCCCGACCAGCACCGGATTGGGCGGGATCGACGGCGCGCCGATCGCGCTGCGGAGCAGGCTGAGCACGATGACGATGCGCCCGAAGGCGGTTCCCATCACCAGCAGCGACGGCGCCAGCGACAGCAGCCCGATCAGCGCCGTGAGCTGCACGAGCCGGGCGGTGGTGCCGGGCTGATTGGCGCCGAGGTCGATCGCCACGCTCTGCGCCGCCGCCGGCAGGGCGCCGAACAGCAGCAGGAACAGCAGCGGCGCGGCCAGCAGGCAAAGACGCCGTCTCATGCCTCGTCAGCCTTCGCGGCCGGCGGCAGCCAGCCGAGATTCTGGTCGGTGGTGCCACCGGTGAGCAGCAGCAATCGCCGGTCGTCGACCCGCACCAGCAGCAGCCGGCGCCTGGTGTCGAGCGCCAGCATCTCCTCCACGCGCAGGCGCTGGCCGCCGGCGCGCGGGGCCAGCCCGACGGCGCGCGCCCCGCGGCCGAGCAACAGCAGCAGCGCGACGATTCCGGCCAGCGCCAGGCCGGCCCAGAGCCATTGGCTCGTGATCCATTCCGATGGGTGCATGCCGCGGCCTCCTGCCGGCGGTTGGGGATGATGACGTCAGGGCGGCGGCATGGCGGCCCGCAGCGGCGCGACCTGGTGCGAGTTTTTCGGGATGGCGGCCGGCTGCATGGCGGCAGGAAAGCATGCGCAGGGTTAGCGGAAGCTTTCGGTCGCGGCGCCGCCGGGCGGCGTTTACGGATCCTTCGGCAAGCCCGTGCCATCTGTCTGGCATGGACCCCACGCAGACCGGACCCATCGCCCTGGCGGAACGGCGGCTGCATTGGCTGGATGCGCGGCAGCGCGTGCTCGCGCAGAACATCGCCAATGCGGATACGCCCGGCTATCGGCCGAGCGACCTGCGCCCTTTCGGCGAAACCCTGGCGCGCGCCGCCGGCGACACGCTGGCCGTCACCAATCCGCGCCACATCGCCGGCCCCGGCGGCCGGGCGCCGGGCGCCCGCCAGGATCGCCGCGCGATCGAGCGCACGCCGGACGGCAACGCCGTCTCGATCGAGGAGCAGGCGCTCAAGGTCGCGGACACCGATACCGCGCATTCGCTGGCGATCACACTGCGCCAGCGCTTCCTGAACATGTTCCGCACCGCGCTCGGGCGGCAGGGCTGAGCGCCCGATGACCGGAGAGGCGAAGGCCTGCAGGTCTGAATCGGGCGCACTGCCGGCAAGGGTTCGCAAGCCCGGGGGGCTGGATCGGATGCGCCATTTGGAAGAAGGCAGGGGCTGATGGATATCGAAAGCGCGCTTCGCATTTCGGCCGCCGGCATGCAGGCGCAGGCGACGCGGCTGCGCGTCGTCGCCGAGAATCTCGCCAATCACGACAGCACGGCGCAGACGCCGGGCGGCGATCCTTACCGGCGCCGCACGGTCACCTTCGCCAACCGGCTGGACCGGGCGGCTGGGGTGCAGACCGTCCAGAGTTCCCGGGTCGGCACCGCGCCCGGGGATTTCCCGCAGCGCTTCGACCCGGGGCATCCGGCTGCCGACGCGCGCGGCTATGTTCGCACGCCGAACGTCAACAGCCTGGTCGAGCTGATGGACATGCGGGAAGCGCAGCGCAGCTACAGCGCCAATCTCAACGTGCTGGAGACGACCCGCGGCATGCTGACCCGCACCATCGAGTCGCTGCGCTGATGGTCGCGCCGTTGAATCCGGCCGGGATCGCCGCCGCCTATCGCAGCGCCGACGGCCTGGCGAACACCGTGCGCACGGATGCCGTCGGCGGCGGCGGCTTCGGGGCCGCGCTGTCGCGCGCGATGGGCCAGGCTGTCGATGCCGGCCATGCCGCGGACGCCACCGCGACCCAGGCGCTGAGCGGGCAGGGCAGCGTGACCGATGTCGTGCTCGCCGTCAGCCGGGCCGAGCTCGCGCTGCAGACCACGGTCGCGGTGCGCGACAAGGTGGTCGCCGCCTACCAGGACGTGATGCGCATGCCGATCTGACGTCGATCTGCGGATCGGCCGCCGGCCGATCCGAGGCCGAGAACGCGGCCCGCGCGGAGTCGCGCGACGCCGGACTGCACGGATGTGTGGCGCGGCACGCCATGTCTGAGGGCAGTGCAATGGGTCGCAAAAATTGCGGCAAGGAATGACCTCATGGACCAGGTGACGCTCGCGACCCGCGAAGCGCTGTGGGTCGGCCTGCAGATCGGCGGGCCACCCTTGATCGCGCTGCTGCTGGTCGGTCTCGTGGTGTCGGTCTTCCAGGCGCTGACGCAGATCCAGGAATCGAGCCTCGGCTTCCTGCCGAAACTGGCGGCGCTGGCCGGCGTGCTGCTGCTGCTCGGTCCTTTCATGGCCGGGGTGCTGCGCGGCTATACCGAATCCCTGTTCGGGATGGTGGTGGCGGCGGGCGTGGCGCCGTGACCGAGGCCGAGCTGCTGGCGTCCCTGCCGGTGCTGGCCTTCCAGGCGGCGCTGCTCTTCGCGCGCATGGGGGCCGCGGCGATGCTGCTGCCCGGCCTCGGCGAGCAGGAGGTGCCGGCGCCGCTCCGCCTCGGCCTGGGACTCGCGCTCGTGCCGCTGTTGCTGCCGGCGCTGGCGCCGAAGCTGCCGGTGGCGCCGGACGCCGCGTCGGAAGCGGTGCGGCTGATCCTGCTGGAGGTGCTGGCCGGGCTCTGGCTCGGCTCGCTGGCGCGGCTGGTGAGCATCGGCTTCGCGCTCGCCGGGCAGATGATCGCGCTGATGATGGGGCTGGCCAGCGCGCTGGTGCCCGATCCGGAAATGGGCGGGCAGGGCACCGCGACCAGCCGTCTCTTCGCCCTGCTCGCGGTGGTGCTGGTGCTGAGCAGCGGCCTCTACGCGCTGCCGCTGCGGGCGCTGGCCGAAAGCTACACCGTGCTGCCGCCCGGTGACCCCTGGCCGGCCGGCGGCGCGGCGGAGGATTTCGCCGCCGCCGCCGGGCAAAGCTTCGCGATCGCGCTCCGCATCGCCGCTCCCTTCGTGCTGGGCGCGGTGGTGCTGAACGTGGCGCTCGGCCTGCTGTCGCGGCTGGCGCCGCAGGTGCAGATCTATTTCATCGCCGTCCCCGGCCAGATCCTGGCCGGAATCGCGCTGCTCGGGCTGCTGCTGCCGGCGATCCTCGGCGTCTACGGGGAGGCGGCACGGGCCGCCTTCATGGCTCTGCCGGGCAACAGGTAATGGCGGAAGACGAGAAGGACGCCGAAGACCGGACGGAAGCCCCGACCCAGCGCCGGCTGGACCGCGCGCGGGACGAAGGCCAGGTCGCCCTGTCGCGGGAAGCGGCGATGCTGGCGACCCTGGCCGCCGGCCTGCTCGGCCTGATGATGGCGCTGCCGCCCATGGCGTTGGAAATGGCGACGGCGCTGCGCGGCATCATGGCCATGTCGCACAGCCTGGCGCCGGCGGAAGTCATGGCGGCGCTGGTCAGGCTGGCGCTGCTGACCATCGCCCCGGTGGCCGGGCTGACCCTGCTCGGCGCCGTCGCCGGCACGCTGCTGCAGACGCGCGGGTTGTTCTCCGCCAGCGGCCTGGCGCCCAACCTGTCCAAGCTCAGCCCGCTGGCGGGGCTGAAGCGCCTGCTCGGCGTCGATGCGGTGATCGAGTTCCTGCGGACCCTGCTGAAGCTCGGCATCGTCGGCACCGCGCTCTGGCTGGCGCTCGATGATCCGTCGCTGCTGCAGACCCTGCTGCACCAACCGGCATCGGCGCTGCTCGGGCATGCCGCGGATGCGGGCTATGGGCTGATGCGGGCGGCGCTGCTGGCCTTCGCGGTGGTGGCCGCGGGCGACCTGCTGCTGGTGCGGCTGCGGCATACCCGCAAGCTGCGCATGAGCCGGGAGGACATGCGGGACGAGCAGAAGGAGAGCGAGGGCGATCCGCATGTGAAGGGGCGGATGAAGCAGCTCCGTCTTTCCAAGTCCCGGCGGCGCATGCTGGCGGCGGTGCCCAAGGCGGCCGTCGTCATCACCAATCCGACCCATTACGCTGTCGCGCTGGGCTATGAGCAGGGCTCCAACGCCGCGCCGCGGATCCTGGCCAAGGGCGTCGATGCGGTGGCGGCGCGCATCCGGGCGGTGGCGGAGGAGAACAGGGTGCCGATCGTCCCCAACCCGCCGCTCGCCCGCGCCCTGCACCTGCTGGAACTGGATGCCGAGATCCCGCAGGAACATTACCAGGCGGTCGCCGAGATCATCGCCTTCGTCTGGCGCCTGAACCAGCGGGCTGCCGGCAGCCCCGAATGAGGGCGATGTTTACGAATTGTTCTTGTCCGCCGGGCCTGCCGATCGCATAGTCTCCCCGACATTGCGCATCCCGATTCGGCGCCCGGCCGCGGCGCGGATGGGGCATGCCGGGACGCCAGCAGCAGGATTGGGGATCGCATATGGACAAGGGTAAGGCGCTCGACGCCGCGCTGAGCCAGATCGAGCGGGCCTTTGGCAAGGGCTCGATCATGCGGCTGGGCGCGAAGAACCTGACCGACGGGGTCGAAGTGGTGCCGACCGGCTCCCTCGGCCTCGACCTGGCGCTCGGCATCGGCGGCCTGCCCAAGGGCCGTATCGTCGAGATCTACGGGCCGGAAAGCTCGGGCAAGACGACGCTGGCGCTGCATGCGATCGCGGAGGCGCAGAAGAAGGGCGGCACCTGCGCCTTCATCGATGCCGAGCATGCGCTCGACCCCGGCTATGCCCGCAAGCTCGGCGTCGATGTCGACAACCTGCTGATCAGCCAGCCCGATGCCGGTGAGCAGGCGCTGGAGATCGCCGATACGCTGGTGCGGTCCGGCGCGGTCGACGTGCTGGTGGTGGACAGCGTCGCCGCCCTGGTGCCGCGCGCCGAGCTCGAGGGCGAGATGGGCGACAGCCATGTCGGCCTGCATGCCCGGCTGATGTCCCAGGCGCTGCGCAAGCTGACCGGCTCGGTCTCCAAGTCCAATACGCTGCTGATCTTCCTGAACCAGATCCGGCTCAAGATCGGCGTCATGTTCGGCAATCCGGAGACGACGACGGGCGGCAACGCGCTGAAGTTTTATGCCTCGGTCCGCATGGATATCCGCCGCATCGGCGCCTTGAAGGACAAGGACGAGGTGATCGGCAACCATACCCGCGTGAAGGTGGTGAAGAACAAGATGGCGCCGCCGTTCCGGGAGGTGGAGTTCGACATCATGTACGGCGAAGGCATCAGCAAGGTGGGCGAGCTGATCGACCTCGGCGTCAAGGCGAACATCGTCGAGAAATCGGGCGCCTGGTTCAGCTATGATAGCACCCGGATCGGCCAGGGGCGGGAGAATGCCAAGCAATTCCTCCGCGACCACCCCGAGATGGCGCTGGCGATCGAACAGAGGGTCCGCACCCAGGCCGGGCTGCTGGTGGACAAGATGCTGACAGGCGAGCGGGACGAGGACGAGGCCCAGGCGGCGGAATAGGCAACCTTCGCCGGCCCGGGCGCTTAGGCCTGTTCTGAGCGTCCGGTTCAGACCATCGGGCCGTCCGGCCCGTCGGTCATCGGAGGCTCCACTGGCAGGGAGAACAGGCCCATGAGCATGCCCGGGAAGCCGAAACTGCCCGACCAGGCACCCACCCGCCCGCCGGCCGCCGATCCCGATCCCCGGCACCGCCCGGATGAGCGCAAGGAAGGCGGCCCCGACTTCGGCAAGGCCGGGAAGCAGCAGCGGAACAAGGAAAAGGCGAAGGAAGACGCCGGGCGGGAAGAGGCGGAGCCCTAACCGGCCCTTCACGCCCCAACCTCCGCGCGTTACAGGTTGCGGCCCCGCGCTCCGGCGGGGTCACGCGACGGCCGAGACATGACCAGCAGCAACGATATCCGCGCCACCTTCCTGGATTACTTCGCCCGCAATGGCCACCAGGTGGTGGACAGCAGCCCGCTGGTGCCGCGCAACGACCCGACGCTGATGTTCGCGAATTCGGGCATGGTGCAGTTCAAGAACGTCTTCACGGGCCAGGAGAAGCGTCCCTACAGCCGCGCCACCACCGCGCAGAAATGCGTGCGCGCCGGCGGCAAGCACAACGACCTGGACAATGTCGGCTACACCGCCCGCCATCACACCTTCTTCGAGATGCTGGGCAATTTCTCCTTCGGTGACTATTTCAAGGAACAGGCGATCGAACACGCCTGGACCCTGCTGACCCGCGACTTCGCCCTGCCCAAGGACAAGCTGCTGGTCACGGTCTATTCCGAGGATGAGGAAGCGCCGGTCTACTGGAAGAAGATCGCCGGCCTGCCGGACAGCCGCATCATCCGCATCCCGACCTCCGACAATTTCTGGCGCATGGGCGATACCGGTCCCTGCGGCCCCTGTTCCGAGATCTTCTACGACCACGGCTCTTCCATCCCCGGCGGCCCGCCCGGCAGCCCGGACGAGGATGGCGACCGGTTCATCGAGATCTGGAACCTGGTGTTCATGCAGTTCGAGGCCTTGGCCGGCGGAGAGCGGATCAACCTGCCCCGTCCCTCGGTCGACACTGGCATG
>DASYDR010000204.1:0-5387 GCA_036499545.1 Roseomonas sp.
CCTGATCGAGAAGGGGATGAAGGGTTTCCACACGGCGCAGAAGCTCGACAAGCTCGGCATGCGCGGCTCCAACACCTGCGAACTGGTGTTCCAGGATTGCGCGGTGCCGGCGGAGAACATCCTCGGCGCCGAAGGCCGCGGCGTGAACGTGCTGATGAGTGGGCTCGACTACGAACGCACGGTGCTGGCCGCGGGACCGCTCGGCATCATGCAGGCCTGCATGGACGTGGTGCTGCCCTATGTGCATGAGCGGAAGCAGTTCGGCCAGGCGATCGGCGAATTCCAGCTCATGCAGGGCAAGCTTGCCGACATGTATACGACGATGAATGCCTGCCGTGCCTATGTCTATGCGGCGGCGCGGGCCTGCGATGCCGGGCGCACCACGCGCAAGGATGCGGCCGGGGCGATCCTCTACGCGGCGGAGAAGGCGACCTGGATGGCGCTGGAGGCGATCCAGGCGCTGGGCGGCAATGGCTACATCAACGACTATCCGACCGGACGGCTGCTGCGCGATGCGAAGCTCTATGAGATCGGCGCCGGCACCAGCGAGATCCGCCGCATGCTGATCGGCCGCGAACTCTTCGCCGAGACCGCCTGATGCCGGTGCTGCGGAGCCTGCACGATCCGAACGCGCCGGAAGCCGCGGCCAATGCGGTGGCGATGCGCGGGTTGATCGCGGATCTGCGGGCGCAATCGGCCCGCATCCGCGAAGGCGGCGGCGCCGCGGCACGCGAGAAGCACCTGGCGCGGGGCAAGCTGTTGCCGCGTGACCGTATCCGCGCGCTGCTCGACCCTTTCTCGCCCTTTCTCGAAATCGGCCTTTTCGCCGCCGAGGGCCTGTATGGCGGGGAGGTGCCCTCGGCCGGCATCATCACCGGCATCGGCCGCGTCGAAGGGCGCGAATGCATGATCGTCGCCAATGACGCGACGGTGAAGGGCGGCACCTATTTCCCGCTGACCGTGAAGAAGCACCTGCGCGCGCAGGAGATCGCGGAACAGAACCGGCTGCCCTGCCTCTACCTCGTCGATTCCGGCGGCGCCAACCTGCCGAACCAGGACGAGGTCTTCCCCGACCGCGACCATTTCGGCCGGATTTTCTTCAACCAGGCCACCATGTCCGCCAAGGGCATACCGCAGATCGCGGTGGTCATGGGCTCCTGCACCGCCGGCGGCGCCTATGTGCCGGCGATGTCGGACGAAGCGATCATCGTGCGCGGGCAGGGCACCATCTTCCTCGCAGGCCCGCCCCTGGTGAAGGCCGCGACCGGAGAGGTGGTGAGCGCCGAGGATCTCGGCGGCGCCGATGTCCATACCCGGATCTCCGGCGTCGCGGACCAGTTCGCGGAGAGTGATGGCCATGCGCTGGCTCTCGCCCGTGCCGCCGTCGCGCGGCTGAACACGGTGAAGCGCCCTTCGCTCGACCTGCGGCCGCCGGTGGCGCCGTTGCACGATCCGGAGGAACTGCCTGGCATCGTCCCGAACAATACGCGCACGCCCTATGACGTGCGGGAAGTGATCGCGCGCATCGTCGACGCCTCCGACTTCGATGAATTCAAGCCGCGCTACGGATCGACCCTGGTCACCGGCTTCGCCCGCATCTGGGGCTTTCCGGTCGGCATCGTCGCCAATAATGGCGTGCTGTTCAGCGAGAGCGCGCAGAAGGGCGCGCATTTCATCGAGCTCTGTGCCCAGCGCGGCATCCCGCTGGTCTTCCTGCAGAATATCACCGGCTTCATGGTCGGGCGTAAATACGAAGCCGGCGGCATCGCCAAGGACGGCGCCAAGATGGTCACGGCCGTCGCCACCGCCGCGGTGCCGAAATTCACCGTCATCATCGGCGGCAGCTTCGGCGCCGGCAATTACGGCATGTGCGGCCGCGCCTATGCGCCGCGGTTTCTCTGGATGTGGCCGAATGCGCGCATCAGCGTGATGGGCGGCGAACAGGCCGCTTCCGTCCTGGCCACGCTCCGCCGCGACGGCATCGAGGCGCGGGGCGGCGCCTGGCCGGCCGAGGCGGAGGAGGCGTTCAAGGCCCCGATCCGCGCGCAGTACGAAAGCCAGGGCCACCCCTGTTATGCCAGCGCCCGGCTCTGGGACGACGGCATCATCGATCCACGCGACACCCGCCGCGTGCTCGGCCTTGGCCTGTCGGCGGCGTTGAACGCGCCGATCGAGCCGACGCACTTCGGCCTGTTCCGGATGTAAATGAGGAGCCTGTGTCGGACAGGGGTGGGTTGCGCCGGCGGTCCTTTTCCGCCCCTGACGCACCCTCTTCCTCCCCGATACGGCCTGTATCGGCAGCGTCAGCCGTCACGCCAGGGATGAAGAATGCCTCGCCAGCCCGACCCACCCCTGTCCGACACAGGCTCCTGAAATGTTCCGCCGCATCCTCATCGCCAATCGGGGCGAAATCGCCTGCCGCGTCATCCGCACCGCCCGCCGCCTCGGCATCGCCACCATCGCCGTGCACTCGGATGCGGATGCCGGCGCGCTGCATATGCGCCTGGCGGACGAAGCCCATGCCATCGGCCCGGCGCCGGCGCGTGAGAGCTACCTCCGCATCGACGCCATCATCGCCGCCGCCCGCCAGGCGGGCGCTGAAGCGATCCATCCCGGCTATGGCTTCCTGTCGGAGAACGCCGAATTTGCGGAAGCCTGCGCGGCCGCCGGCATCGTCTTCATCGGGCCACCGCCCGCGGCGATCCGCGCCATGGGGTCCAAATCCGCGGCCAAGGCGCTGATGGAACGGGCCGGCGTCCCGCTCGTGCCCGGTTATCATGGGGAGGATCAGGATCCCGCGCATCTCGCCGCCGCGGCGGCCGGCATCGGCTTCCCGGTGCTGATCAAGGCGAGCGCCGGCGGCGGCGGCCGCGGCATGCGCGTCGTCGCCGATGCGGCGGGTTTCGCCGAGGCGCTGGCTGCCGCGCGGCGCGAAGCCCGGGCGGCCTTCGGCGATGACCGCGTGCTGGTCGAGAGATACCTGACCCGGCCACGCCATATCGAGATCCAGGTCTTCGCCGACCGCCATGGCCACGCCGTGTCGCTGTTCGAGCGTGACTGCTCCATCCAGCGCCGTCACCAGAAGCTGGTCGAGGAAGCGCCGGCGCCCGGGCTCGACACCGATCGCCGTGCCGCGATGGGGGAAGCCGCGATCGCCGCCGCCCGCGCGGTCGGCTATGTCGGCGCCGGCACCGTCGAGTTCATCGCCGAACATGGCCGCTTCTACTTCATGGAAATGAACACGCGGCTGCAGGTCGAGCACCCGGTGACCGAAGCCGTCACCGGGCTCGACCTGGTCGAATGGCAGTTGCGCGTCGCCGCCGGCGAGCCCTTGCCCGCCGCGCCGCATGCCCCGCACGGGCATGCCATCGAGGTGCGCATCTGCGCCGAGGATCCGGCCCGTGACTTCCTGCCCGCGACCGGCACCATCCGGCACCTGCGTGAGCCGGAAGGCGCCCGCATCGATACCGGCGTGCGCGAAGGTGATGCGATCACGCCCTATTACGACAGCATGATCGCCAAGCTGATCGTGCATGGCGCCGATCGCGGCGAAGCGCTGCGCCGCCTGCAGGCGGCACTCGCCGGCTATGAGATCGCTGGCCTCGCCACCAATCTCGGCCTGCTGCGCCGCATCGCCCGGCATCCGGATTTCGCCGCCGGCGGCGTCGACACCGGCTTCATCGCAACCCACGCCGCGACGCTGCTGGCGCCGGATACGGTGCCAGCAGACTGGCTGCTCGCGGCCGGCGCGCTGCATCGCCTGGCCGAGGCCCGCGCCGCCGCCGATGCCGATCCCTGGTCGGTCGCCGATGGCTGGCGCGTGAATGCCGAGCCGCACCAGGACCTGATGTTCCGCATTCCCGGCGCCGAGCCCGTCATCCTGCGCATCCATCCGCGGGCCGCCGGCGCCCGGCTCGACCTGCCCGCCGGCCCGGTCGAGGCACGGCTCGAGGGGGAGGCGCTGACGCTCGGCGCCGTCACCCGGCGCGTGCGGGTGCTGCGCCAGGGCGCCACGCTCACCATCCTGCTCGATGGCACGCCGCACCGGCTGCAGATCGAGGATCCGCTGGCGCCGCCCGCCGGCGCCGCCGCGGCCGGCGCGCGGATCGCCTCCCCGATTCCGGCCCGGGTCACCCGCGTGCTGGTCGCCGCCGGTGACCATGTGGATGCCGGCGCGCCGCTGCTGGTGCTGGAGGCGATGAAGATGGAGCTGACACTCCGCGCCCCGGCCGCCGGCACCGTCGCCGCCATCCATGCGCCGCTCGACGCGCTCGTCGAGGAAGACAAGGAGCTGATCGTCCTCACACCCGATTGAGCGCGCGGCCGGCCGGTGCAACGGCGTCCTTGCCGGCGCGTTGCCCGTGCATGACCCAGAAACAGCCCGATCACCGCAACGAGCCGAAGCGCGACACCGCGGTTCGCGACAGCTTCCCGGCCAGCGATCCACCGGCCAACCCGGCCTCCAAGGGCGCCCGCGCGGTGCCGGTCGAGCATATGAAAGCCGGACCGGCGCCGGAGCCGGAGGAGGCGGAGACCCTTTCCGCCGCCTTCGCCGACACCGAAGCCGCCAAGCTCGCACTCGAGGCGTTGGTGCGGGAGGGGCCGCTGCCGCGCGAACACGCCGAAATCGCGCCCTCCACCCATGGCGCCGTGCTGAAGCTGCGGGTGCGGCGCAGCGATCGGGAACGGATTCGCGCGATGCTCGACCGCGAGACCGCGCGCGCCTGACTCAGCGGCGTTCGAAGCGGGCGGCGAAGAAACCGTCCATGCCACCGGCTTCCGCCATCAGGTCAGGGCGGGTGCGCAGGTAGCCTTCCGCCGTGATGGCGCCTGGCAGGCCCGGTATCGCGTCCGCCGGAAACGGCCGCGGAGCGAGCCCGGGTATTGCCCTCTCGGCCTGCGCCTCGCCTTCCTCCCGCTGCAGGGAACAGGTGGCGAAGACCAGGCGTCCGCCCGGTTTCAGCAGGGCGGCCGCAGCGCTGATGAGTTTGTGCTGCAGCTCCGCCGCACTGGTGACGTCCTTGGCCCGTTTCAGATGCGCGACATCCGGGTGCCGGCGGATCGTGCCGGTGGCCGTGCAGGGCGCGTCCAGCAGCACCGCGTCGAACAGCCCGTCCGGGCGCCAGGCAGCGGCATCGGCTTCCACGACCTCCGCGGAGAGCTGCAGCCGCGCCAGGTTCTCCCGCAGCCGCACCGCGCGGCGCGGGTCGCGTTCCACCGCCACCACCTGGGCGCCCGCCGCCGCGAGCTGCGCGGTCTTGCCGCCGGGTGCGGCGCAGAGATCGGCGATCCGTTCCCCGGGCTGCGGGGCCAGCAGCAGCGCCGGCAGCGCCGCCGCCGCGTCCTGCGCCCAGATCAGGCCTTCGGCGAAGCCCGGCAGCTCCGTG
>DASYDR010000205.1:0-60971 GCA_036499545.1 Roseomonas sp.
GACCTGGTCGACGATGCCGAGCCAGCGCAGCCGCTCCCCGACTACGTCGGCGGAAGCGGATCGGCGCAGCAGGCCATAGACCTCGTAGCCCTTCTCGAGCAGGAGCTGGGAGAGGTAGGCGCCATCCTGGCCCGTGACACCAGTGATCAACGCACGTGGCATGTTTGGTCCACAGTCTGAGGTGAAGTGCCGGATCTATACCAAGCCCGCGAACCCAGCGCGCCCGCAAGCCTCCCGTGCCGCGAAATTGAAAGGTCCGGCAAGCGGCCACGGCCGCGGATCATCAAGATTCCCGACCGGCCGGACATCCGATCCCGCCGGCGCCCAGCAGCCGCGCGGCGAAGCTGCGGATCGCGTGCGACCAATCCGGCACCACGATATTCGCCGGTTCCGGCCGGTCGGCCAGCGCCGCCTGCAGGCACTCCGCCAGAGCGGGAGCGCTGGCAACCGGAAAATAACTGAGCTGATCACCCGCCACTTCACGGAATACATCCAGGTCGCTGGCGATGATCGGCGCCCCGGCGCGCGTTGCTTCGATGACCGGAAGGCCGAACCCTTCGGCGATCGAAGATTGGATCAGGCAGTGGCACGATGCATAGGCCATCGCCAGCTCGGCATCGTTCGCATCCTGGATCCAGAACAACCGCTTGCCATATTCAGGATGACTGTGAATGCGATCCTGCAGTGCGCGGCTTCGCCATCCGTTACTGCCGACGATCACATAGGAGAATGCCTGGCCCCTTCCCCAGGCCAGATCGCAGGCATCAAGGGCCACCGCATAGCCTTTGCGCGGTTCCAGCGTCCCGACGCTCAAGAAAGTCTTGCCGGTGGCGAAGACGGCCGCGACCTCTGGCCGCACCGCCTGGTGGACCGTCCCCTGTTCGGCGGCGCCAAGAGGGAACCAATCAAAGATCAGTTCCGTCTTGCGGGGAAAATCCATGCGCTCGAGATAATTTCGCACACTCTCATCGGTATGCCGGGATATCGACATGCAATACCGGCACTCCTTCAGGATGGTGAGCAGGCTTTCCCTGAAGGGTCCAGCCACTTCATCCGCGAAGAAGGAAGGAAAAAATATGGGAAACAGATCATATACGACGAGCGCTACATCACCACCGCCCCGCTTCACCATCTGCACCGAGGCTCTATACTCATCTCGAAAATACCAATGGACATCAGGGATGACGTAGATGTCGCCCTCGACGATGCTGATATCCTGGGCGAGGAGCGGGTGCTGGAAGTAGGATACCAGCTGTCCATCCTTCATGCAGACCGGCAGCGCGACCCCGGTCTGGACCGCCGCCCGCGCCATCTCCCGCACGAGCCGCGGTATGCCGCCGCAAGCCATGGGATTGCGCGCGGTCGGCGTCACATCGATCAGGATGCGGGGACGGCTGGTCAGGATCGACGGGTCAAAGCCGCCTTCCGCCAGAAGCGGCCCGGCGGCGCCCTGCCGCACATGGCCCGCGCTCCGCGACTGCCCCGTCGGCCGGCGGCGCAGGGACCGGGTGACCTTCGCGGCAGCCTGAAGCAGGAACTGGAGCATATCGAGGCCAATCCTGCCCGCGCGACCTGCAAGCAAGTGTTCGACATGCGGGCGGTGGCGGCGGTCGGCGATCCCGCCCAGCGGCAGCCCCCGCTCCAGCACAGCCAATTCGGCGGCGGCCGCGTCAATCTCGTAACGAGCAATGCGGGCCGCATCATCGTCGTCACGCGCCTGCCGCAGCGCGGCTGCTTCGTGAGGATTCGCGATCATCAGCATGGCGCGGATCGAGGCTCCACAGGGGTTCCCGGCATATCGAGATGACGCAGCAGCGCGCCGGCAGTTTCCGCCCAGGACACGGGACGAAATTCTGCATCGATACGCGCTTCCAGATCTGTGACCAGCGCCGGCTCCTCAATGGCGCGGCGGACCAGCGCGGTCGCCTCGGTCGTGTTGTCGGGATCGAAATAGAGGCAGAACGGACCGCCCGCCTCCGGCAACGAGGAACTGGCGGAGGCGAGGCAGGCCTTGCCAAAGCCGAGGCTCTCCGTGACCGGCAGCCCCCACCCCTCATAATGCGAAGGAAAGAAGGTGAAGCGGCATCCGGCATAGAGTGCCGACAATTCGGCATCGGTCGGGTCCTCGACCAGCAGGAGCTTGCCGTCGAGGTATTGCGAATTGCGGATCTGCTGCATCAGGTCGCCGACCATCCAACCGACGCGGCCGGCGAAGACCAGCGCCGGCACCTGTTCCGCCGGCATTTCCCGCGTCAGGCGCCGCCAGACCCGGAAAGCGAGTGCGTGGTTCTTCCGCGCCTCGATGGTCGAGACCAGCAGCACGTAGCTGCCAGGCGACGGCAACGCCCGCGGTGAGGCGCCATCCGCGGCCGCGGCCGGAAAGCCGGTGCCGATCGGCAATGGAATGACCGGGCGGGCAAGCGGCAGGCCGCCGTCATCGGCCCATGCCTCAAGATCTCTTGCCGTACAGGCCGAGATGGCGAAGACCCGATCCGCCATGGGCAGGCAGCGGCGATGCCAGCGTGCGAACCGCGTGATCATCATCGGCGCGACGTACTCTGACCTGACCGCGGGAATCAGGTCGTAGACGAGCAGCGCGAAGCGCATCCCCAGATCCCGCTTCGCCCGCTCCACCATGGCGGCGCCGGCATCGGTCCATGGCGATCCGAGAGCGCAGAGCACGTCGCCAGGCCGGGCCTCGCCGGCGAGCGGCCGCTCCGTCCGGTCATCGTCCCGCCGGCCGCGCATGCTACGTCTGGCCAGCCCGGGCATCGCCCGCAATGCCTGCCAGATGGCCCGGCCCGCGGTCGCCTGGGCGCGCGCCGCCTTGCCCAGCGGATCACGCAACTCCTGGGGAATACGCGCCGTCCAGGTGCGACCGGCACCGCCATCGCCAGCATCCGGCCCGGGGCGGGCGGGCGCTGCCGGCCGCGGCGCATCGGCCATGCCCGCATAGGCGCGGCGGACATCATCCCAGGCCACGATGCGGAAGCCCTGGCCACTGCGGTCGTGCCGTACGAAGCCGATCGGCGTCCCCGCCATCGCGACCAGGGCCGTGTAGATCTCGAAGCTGAGACGCTGGATGCCGCTCGGGCGGGGCGCGAAACGCGCGTATTGGAACAGATCCTCGACGTCGATCCACAACGTCATGATAGCTGGCGTCCTTCCCCGAAGGCCTTGCGCAAAGAGCGGCTTGCGAGATTGCGGCGGATCAGGCGGGTGAAGCCGAAGAGCCGGCGGCGGGATCGCCGGCCGGGTTCATTCCGAAGCCACGGCACTCAGAAAGGCCCAAGCCGATTCCACGAATTGCCCCACATCATCCGGCCCTTTGTAGCGGGCGCATCAAGGCATCACCATGGCGACGGAAGCCCGCGGCTTCACGCCCGGGCCGCGGCCGCTGGATTATTCAGGATGGCCAGCCCAGCATCACGATAGCGTGCGTCGAATAATGAAAGCCAGGCCATCATCCCCATCTCGCGCAGGAGTGGGCATCCTGCACGACGATGCTACCGGGACGGGTATCGATACTGCCGAATATTATCCGGGCAGCACTGCCTTCAGGCTCGTCTTCACGATGATCGCGGCAGCGCCCGGTGCGCGCAGCGCGGCTTCGATCTTCGGCAGGTCGGCTTCGGTTTCCGCCACCGTGACCGGCACGCGGAAGGCCGCGGCCCAGGCCGCGAAATCCGGATTGATCAGGTCGGTACCGGACACGCGGCCAGGGTGCTGCCGCTCCTGGTGGATGCGGATCGAGGCGTAGCTGCCATTCTCCGACAGCACCATCTTCACCGGTGCGCCGCGCGCGACGGCAACCGCAAGTTCACCGCCTGTCATCAGCGCGCCGCCATCGCCGACCGCGCAGATCACGCTGCGCTCCGGATGGCGTAGCGCGGCGGCCACGGCGGCCGGCATGCCGAAGCCCATGGCACCCGAGATCGGCGCCAGCAGACGCTGCGGCGGCTGCCAAGGCAGCTTGCGGTAGAAGGGTGCACCGAAAGTGCCCGCATCGAGGGTCACGATCGCATCCTCGGGCGCCAGACGGCCGATGAGCTGGACGACCTTGGCGAAGGCGATGCCGTCATCGAAGCTTTTCGCACCAACCTGGCTGTCGCCGGTCTGGATCGCGCGCAGCCTGGCGCACCAGCCATCCCGCCCGGCGGGGGCGGATGGCGCTTCGGCCATCAGCCCCGCGACCACCGCGCGCGCATCGGCCGCGAGCGCGATGTCCGCCGGGAATTGCCAGCCCAGGAAGCGCGGATCGGCACAGACATGGACCAGCCGCTGCCCAGGCGCCGGCCAGGACCAGCCCTGGGTGGTGATGTCGGTCAGCCGCGTGCCCAGGGCGATCACCAGGTCAGCTTCGGCAAAGGCGGCGCGCTGGGCGTCCGGGTTACGCAGGCCGAGGTCGCCGGCATAGAGCGGATGCGTATTGGGAAACAGGTCCTGGCGGCGGAAGCTGACCGCGACCGGCACCTGCCAGGCCTCGGCGAAGGCGCGCAGCGCGGCGCGCCCGCAGCCTTCCGGAAAGCCCGGCGTATCGAAGCCATACCCCGCCAGCAGGATCGGCCGCTCCGCGCGGCGCAGCGCCTCGGCGATCGGCGCCACGTCAGGGCGCGCCGCGACAGCGCGCGTCGCCGCCGGCACCGGCGCGGTGCATTCCATCGCCCCCACATCTTCCGGCAGCGACAGCACCACCGGGCCGGGAACGCCCTGCATCGCCATGGCATAGGCGCGGGCGATCAGTTCCGGCACCTGATCCGGCTCCGTCGCCTCGCCCACCCATTTGGCGACGCCGCGGAACATGTTGGCGTAGTCGATTTCCTGGAAGGCGTTACGGCGCAGGTCGCGCTTCTCCACCTGGCCGATCAGCAGGATCAGCGGCACCGCGTCCTGCTCCGCCGTATGGACCGCGATCGCGGCATTGCAGGCACCGGGCCCGCGGGAGACCAGCACCACGCCCGGCCGCCCGGTCAGCTTCGCGTCCGCCACGGCCATGAAGCCGGCGCCGCCTTCCTGGCGGGCGATCACCAGATCCATCGTCGGGTGCCGGTGCAGCGCATCCAGCAGCGCGATGTAGCTTTCCCCCGGCACGCAGAAGGCGCGGTCGACGCCCTGGTTCGCGAGGAATTCGATCAGGCACGCGGCGGCGGTCGGCATGGAGCGGGACGTCCCTTCGGTATTTCCCGCCTTCTAAAAGCCTTCCGCCCGCCCCGGAAGCCCGCCCCTCTCAATCGGGCGTCCGATGCGACCTTCGGCGCCCCGAGGCTCAGGCCGTTCCGCGCTCGGCAGCCATGTCGAGCAGACGGCCCCAGCGCGGCGCCGAATGCAGCATGGCGTAGAGCGGCGCGATCCAGCCGCGCTTGCGCCAATCCAGGAAGGTCGCATCCGGCACGGCATCCAGCTTCGCCGGGTCGACGGTCATGAAGCCGTCGACGCGCATCTTGCCGCCGGCGCGGAAATCAAGCTGCGCTTCCTGCGGGCGCAGCAGCCCGGCCTCGCGCAGCGCCTGCCCGAAGGCAACGGCATCCTGCAGGGTCGCCCGCATCGCGGCGGCGAAGCGCAGCGCCTGCTGCAACGCGTCGCTCGGCTTGCCGTCATGGAACAACGGCTCGCCGCCGCCATCGACCAGCAGGGGCGAATCCTTTTCCAGCGCCAGCACCAGCTTCTCCGGCGCGTCGGAGGCCGGCAGCAGGATGAAGGGATAGCACCGCATCCAGGCCGGCACGTAGAAGCCGGCGCGCCAGCCGCCGCCCTGCTCCTCGACCAGCAGATTCTCACCGGCGCGGACGCCGAGCACGGCGACCGGCACCGGCACCTCGCCCGCCGAGATCACGACCGGCGTCTCAGAGGCCGCGACCACCTCGCTGAGGCCGAGCGGGATGGCATTGATGCCGCGCGCGAAGCCGAAGCCGACACCGCGGTCCAGGCCGAGCGTCGCGTGGCGATTGGCTTCCGCCGCCTCGACAGCCCGAAAAATACCCGGGATCGGGCCGGCCTCAGGGGCCGGGTTGGTCGCGCTCATCAGTTCAGCCTCCACGGGTCAACAATGCCTGTACGGCGCGCAGCCAGCTTTCCCAAGCCTGATCGGCGGCACCCGCCGCCTGTTCGGACTCTCGGGAAGCGGCGTTCAGCCGCCGCCGCGCCTCCGCCAACTCGGCGCCGGTGCGGTCATCGACCGCCTGGCGTGCGCGGGTCAAGGCCGCATCCGTGACACGCCAGACGCGGACGCGGGTGCGCAGCTCATCGAACAGCCGGCGCACGCCCTGCAGCCCCTCGATCGTGGCGGCGAGATCGGCGCGGCCCGGCGCATCCTGCGCGGTGCGGCCCAGGACCTCCTGCAGCCGTTCCAGCGTGCCCGGACCGCCGGGCAGCCGGCGCTGGTTCTGCTCAATGTCGAATTCGCGCCAGCGCAGCAGCACGAGGTCGCCGAGGCCGGGGTCCCACAACGGGATCTCCTGCCGTACGGCGCGCTCGAAAGGCAGGCGCATGGTGGCGGGGTCGCCGGCCAGCGTCGCCTCGGCGCGCAGGCCGAAATCACCCTCCGCCACGACCGGGAAGCGCGGCGTCGCGCCAGGGCGGCGCGCCACATCGACGATGACCGGCCCGCGCCCGCCATGCGGATCGATCGCGATCGCGACCTCCTCGGTGCGGACGATGTCGGCGACGACGACGCCGCGCCGCAAGGTGATGCCCGCGATCCGGTCGGTGGAAGAAGAGGCGGTGGTGAACTGCACGTCGCGGTCCCGCGCGAAAGCGAGGATGCGCGTGTCGCCCTGGGCCACGGTGCGGATCTCGGCATCGCCCAGGAAGGCGCCGGCTTCATTGCCCTCCGCGCCATAGACGGTCACCAGGCCGTCCGGCAGCGCCGTCGGCAGGCTGTTGCGCAGGCGAATGGCGGAGAGCGGGTTGCGCGCCGAGAGGTCCTGGATCCACCAGACGCGCTCCCCGGGCAGGCGCGCGTCGAGGAAGGGGACATTCGCCGTCTCCCCGGCATGGATCGTCACCGGCTCGCCCAGGACGAAGGCGACGCGGCCGGCGGTGGCCGCGGCCTGGATCGGCAGCGCCGGCTCCGCCGGCTCGGGTGCCGCCTGGTCGGCCATGCGCGCGGCCCGGGCCATCGGGGCCATGGCCGGTGCCGGCGCGCCCCCGAAGGCCTGGGATGCCGGCGCCGGTGGCGGCGGGGGCGGCGGCGGGCGCGTGCCGGTATCGGCCTGCACCCGCACCGCATCCGGCACCCGCACCGGCATCTCGATGCGCGGCACCCGGATCGGTTCATAGAGCGGCTGGTGGAAGGCCGCGGCCTCGCCGGAGACCAGCGCCAGGCGGATGCGGTCCCAATCGGCGCCGGAGGCGTTCTCGACCACCGCCCAGCCCTGCAGCCGCGCCTGGGTCTGGGTCGACCCCGGCGCCGGCACCAGCAGCCGCCAGGACGGCTTCCATAGCGGTGCGCCGGTGACGTAGAGCACCGTCACCTCCCGCACCCGGTCGGCGCGCAGGCCGATCTCGACCCGGCGCTCATCGGCGCTGCGGGCGGCGGCGAGCGCCTCGGCCGCGCGGGCGACACGACCGGCAAGGGCGGTGTCCGTCAGCTGCACCTCCTCCCCTTCGCGCAGCAGGGCGGTGACCAGGCCGCGCGGCGTGACGAGGGTGACGCGCAGGCCCTGCTGGGTCTCCTGCGCATCCGCGATGCGGCCGGTGGCGCCGGAGGCGGTCGCCTCCTGCCCGCGCAGCGCGTTCAGCAGCGCGGCGCGGCTTTCGAAATCGGTGGGGCGCAGCGGCAGGCCCCGGAAGGCCTCCTCCGCCAGGTCGCGGGCCGGCAGGCGGATGCCCTCCACCGTGCCGGCGGGGTCGGCGACGACCAGGCTGCGCAACAGGTCATCCACATCCGCGGTCGGCGCCCGGAAGGTGACGGCACCGCCGGCCGGCACCTCGCCCCGGCGCTCGATCTGGGCGAGGCCGCCGGAGGACAGGGTGACGCCACGGACCGGCAGATCGGCCGCGAGCGCGGACATCGCGGTACCGGCGAGCAGCAGGGCAGCGAGGCCGAAAGGGCGCATGCAGGCTTGTCCTTCCCCGGAACGAATCCGGCGCACACTAGGCTGGAGCGGCAGGGCGCCTCAAGCCGCACCCGGTGACAAGCGCGGCATTGCGGCGGAGAGTGGCCGGATGACGACCTCCCTTGCCGCCCGCCTCGAACACGCCCTGGAAGGCCTGCCGCGCCGCTACCCCGGACCGGGCGGCGCCATCGCGGTGCTGCGGCAGGGCGAGGTGCTGGCGCGCCACGCCTGGGGTTTCGCGAATGCCGAGCGGCGCATCCCCTTCACGCCGCGGACGCTGTTCCGGATGTGCTCCATCACCAAGCAATTCACCTGCGGGCTGCTGCTGGACGCCTTCCCCGACCCCACGGTGCTGGATGGCGATGTGCGGGCGCGGCTGCCGCGGCTGGAGCAGCCGGCGCCGGGCGCCTTGCACCTCGCCCACAACCAGTCGGGGCTGCGCGACTACTGGGCGGTCGCCATGCTGCACGGCTCCCCGGTCGAAGCCCCTTTCGGCGATGTCGAGGCGGCGCAGGTGATCGCCGGCACCAGGACGCTGCATTTCGCGCCCGGCACCCGCTATTCCTACGTGAACCAGAATTTCCGCATCCTGTCCGATATCCTGCAGGACCGCACGGGACGTGGCTTCGCCGAGTTGCTGCGCACCCGCGTCTTCGATCGCGCCGGCATGGCGAGCGCCTGCCTCGCCGCCGATACCCGCGCCCTGCCGGACGGCACCGAGGGCTATGAGGGCAACGCCGTCACCGGCTTCCGCGCCGCCGAGAACCGTATCCTCTGGACCGGGGATGCCGGCCTCGCCGCCAGCCTCGACGACATGATCGCCTGGGAGCGGCATATCGACGCGACGCGGGACGATGCGGCGTCGCTGCATGGCCGCCTCGCGGTGCCGGTCACCTTCGCCGACGGGGCGCCGGCGGATTACGGCTTCGGCCTCAATCGCAGCCCGGTGCTCGGTCGTGCCGCGATCGGCCATGGCGGCGCGCTGCGCGGCTGGCGCAGCCATCGCGTTTACCTGCCGGCGGAGCGGATCTCCGTGGTCGTTCTGTTCAACCACCTGTCGGATGCCTCGGCCGCCGCGGTGGATCTGCTGGCAACGGTGCTCGGCGAGGCGCGGCCGCAGCCGGCCAGGCTGCCGGCGCCCGACTGGCTCGGCGCCTATGTCGAGCCGGAGACCGGGCTCGCGGCCCGCATCGACCTGCTGGCGGAAGGGCAGATCCGACTGCGCTACGGCCATTCGGCGGAGCGGCTGGAGTTGCAGCCGGATGGCAGTGCCGCCGGCACCCGCACGCGGCTGACGCCGGGCGATACGGGGCTGCGGATGGACCGGCCGCAGGAGAACCAGTCGGGCCTGCTGCGCCCCCATCCAGGCACGCCGACGCCGGACGTCGCCAGCCATTACCGCTGCGCGGAGCTGGCGGCGGACCTCACCGTCGCCGATGCCGGCGGCGCGCTCTACGGCGGCTTCTCCGGCTTCCTCGGCCAGGGGCGGATGGAATTGCTGGAGCCGATCGGCCCGGACCTCTGGGCACTCCCCTGCCCGCGCGCGCTGGACCACACGCCGCCCGGCGACTGGACACTGGCCTTCCGCCGCGACACGACGGGGCGGGCCGCCGCCGTCACCGTTGGCTGCTGGCTGGCGCGCGGGCTGGATTACGGGCGGGTCGCGGCATAGGCCGCCGCGGCCGAGATCGCGGAAGGCGGCACCGGTCTGTCCGAAGCCAACGGCATCGGTTTCGAAGCCGGGGGATCAGGCGCTCGGCGCCAGAGCCGGTCGCGGCAGGCCGGGCTTCCAGCGCCGCAGCCAGCGCTGGACCGGGCGGTCGAACAGCCGGTCGAAGACGAAGCCGGCCAGCAACCCGGCCAGCAGGCAGGCCACGCAGAGCGGGTTCCCGACCGGCACCCCGGCCCGCACCAGCAGCATCGCGAGCAGGGTGATGACGGAAAAATGCACGAGGTAGATGGCGTAGGACGCGCCGCCGAGGGCGACCAGCGCGTCCGGAATCCGGATCCCGCCCCGCTGTTCAAGCCGCACCAGGGCCAGGACGATGGCGCCGGCACCGAACGCGCAGAGCGCGCCTGACCAGGACGACGCCTTGTCGAGCTCCATGCCGAGCAGGAAGCTCGCCAGGCCCGCGGCCAGCAGCGGCCACCAGGCCCGCGGCCCGGCGCCTGGCGGGCGCCGCACCCACCAGGCGACGGCAAGACCGATGCCGAAATCGAGGCAGACGGAATAGGGATAATAGCCGTGAATCCCGGGATCGACCTGCAGAAGCGTGGCCACCACGATCGCCCCCTGCCAGAGCAGCAGCAGCGCCAAGCCTGCCCGGCGGTTCAGGATCGCGACCGCGAAGACCGCGTAGAAGACCATCTCATAGGCCAGGCTCCAGGTGACGTTCACCAGCGTCTCCTGCCCCTGGGGGAACAGCAGCAGGCTGGCGAGCAGCGCCTCCGGGGCGAGCTTCGCCGCCTTGTCCGCGCCGCCGAAGCCTGACGCGTAGAGCAGGATGGCGAAGGCCGAGACCGCCCAGACGGCGGGGTAGAGGCGCGTGAGCCGGCTGAAGAGGTAGCGGGGCAGTCGCTCCGGCCGACCGAGATCGACGGCATGGACGTGGGCGATGATGAAGCCGCTGAGCACGAAGAACAGGTCCACCCCGCGATAGCCGGTGGCGAAATGGCCGCCGAAGGGCAGGAAGCCGGCACGATCCCCGAAGATGGTCCGGGTGTGATAGAGCACGACCAGCAGCGCCGCGACGCCGCGCAGCATCTCGAGTGACCGGAGCTTGCCCAAGGCCTGGTTCCTTCGCCCGCCCCCGTTTGCTTATCAGACCGGCGGGGCCGGATACCAGGGCGCCGGGCAGCGCCGGCCGCGTCACGGGCCGAGCCCCAGATGCAGTGCCGCCACGCTGACGGCGCTGCCGGCGGCCAATGCCCAGAGCGGGTTGCGGGTGCTGCCCACCACGAAAACCCCGGTGGCCAGGCTGATCGCCACGGTCAGGGCGCCGCGGTCGGCAACCCGCATCATCGCAACGCCGCTTGCCAGGATCAGGCCGAGCGCCACCGGCACCAGCCCCGCCTTCAGCAGCAGGACCCAGCGATGCTCCGACCAGCGGGCGATCAGGCGCGCGACCCCGTAGGCCAGGCAGCAGGATGGCAGCATGATCGCCAGCGTGGCGACCAGCAGCCCGGCCAGGCCGGCAAGCTGCCAGCCGATCAGGCTGACCATGATGATGTTGGGCCCGGGCGCGGCATGGGCGATCGCGAAGGCCTGCGCGAAGCCGGCATCGCCCATCCAGCCATGGATATCGACCACCTGCCGCCGGATCTCCGGCAGCACCGCATTGGCGCCGCCGATCGAGACCAGCGACAGCATCGCGAAGACCCGCGCGATCGCGGCCAGCAGCTCTGCGTTCATGCCCGCCGCTCCAGCGCCGCCGCGGCAATCCCGAGTGGCACCAGCGCCGCCACCACCGGCACCAGCGGCCATTCCAGCAACCCGACCGCGACGAAACCGCCGGCCGCGACCAGCAGGGAGGGCGGGGCTGGCCGGATCTTCCACGCCATCTTCGCCGCGGTGCCGAGCACCAGGCCCGCGGCACCCGCGGCGGCACCGACCAGCGCGGATCCGACCTCCGGCACCGACGCGAAGCGCTCATAGATGGTGGCGAGCGCGGTCACGATCACCAGCGGCGCCGCCATCTGCCCCAGCAGGCAGAGCAGCACGCCGGCGATGCCCTGGAACCGGTCGCCGATGATGACGGCGGCATTCATCGTATTCGGGCCGGGCAGGATCTGGCCGATACCGAGGATGGCCGCGAATTCCTTCTCGCTCAGCCAGCGCCGCTCCTCGATGATGACGTGCCGCGCCCAGGGCGCGATGCCGCCGAAGCCGAGCATGCCGATCTTCAGAAAGCCCAGGAACAACTCGGCCTTGCCCACCCGTCCAGCCACCGCATCCGGTCCCGCCGTACCGCGCATGCTGCCCGCTCCTCCCGTTCATCGTGCGTTGCCTGGCCTCAGCATAGGGATCGCGGCGCGGCCCGCTTCCGATGGCGGGCCGACATGCTACTCATCCGGGCCATGGCACGGCATATCCGCGCGGAACAGATCGAAGGCGTGGCGCGGCCGATCGTCGCGGTCGGCAACGAGTATCCGGACGGCCACCGCCATCCGCCGCACCGGCACCGCCGGTCGCAACTGCTGTTCGCGGCGTGCGGCACCATGCTGGTGCAGACCGATCATGGCGCCTGGATGGTGCCGCCGAACCAGGGCATGTGGATCCCGGGCGGCACCCTGCACGGCATCACCATGCTGGGCAGGGTCGCCACCCGCAGCGTCTATCTGGAGCCGGAGGCGGCGGCCGGCCTGTCGCCGCGCTGCCAGGTGCTGGGCATCGCACCGCTGCTGCGCCAATTGCTGATCGAGGCCGTGGACCTGCCGGCGGACTATGCACCGGACAGCCGCGCCGGCCGCATCATGGCGCTGCTGATCGACGAAATCGCCGCGGCGCCGGCCCTGCCGCTCAGCCTGCCGCTGCCGCGCGACGGGCGGCTCGCGCTCCGCTGCCGTGCCTTCCTCGAACGCCCGAACCTGCGGGACAGCATCGATGCCTGGAGCAAGGCGGTGGCGCTCAGCCGCCGCAGCTTCACCCGCACCTTTCGCCGCGAGACGGGGCTGAGCTTCGCGGCGTGGCAAAGGCGCGCCTGCGTGCTGACGGCGCTGCCGCGCCTGTTGCGGGGCGAGCGGGTGACGACGATCGCCTTCGACCTCGGCTGCTCGAGCCCGGCCGCCTTCACCGCGCTGTTCCGGAGCGTCATGGGCGTCGCCCCGAGCCATTACGGCCGCGGCAGCCTCACAGCACCATCGGCAGCAGCGATGCCACCAGCAGCACCGCCATCGCCAGGTTGAAGGCGCGCAGCGCCCCGGGGCGGCGCAGCAGGCGGCGGATCGCACTGCCAAGCCCCGCCCAGACCAGCAGGCAGGGCAGGCTGACGATCGCGAAGACCAGGGCGATCCGCGGCACCTCCGTCAGCAGCGCGCCGCCCGGCGTCGTGAAGGTCGGCATGGCGGCGACCGCGATCATCCAGGCCTTCGGGTTGACCCATTGGAACAGCGCGGCGGCGACCAGGCCCATCGGCGGGCGCGCCGCCCCTTCGCCGGGGCCGCCGGACCGCGCGATGCCGATCGCGAGCCAGAGCAGCCAGGCGACGCCGAACCAGCGCAGCGCGGCATGCAAGGCCGGGCTCGCGGCGAAAGGGCCGGCCAAGCCGAACCCGACCAGCAGCAGCATCAGCGCAAAGCCGACGGTGATGCCGAGCATATGCGGCCAGGTGGCGCGCAACCCGTGATTGGCGGCCGAAGCCGCGACCATCAATACATTCGGACCCGGCGTCACCGAGGTCGCGATGGCAAACCCGAACAGCGACAGCAGCATGTCCATGCCAGGATCATGGGTCAGGATTGCTGACCCATGATCCGTGCATTGCGCGATGCAGCCCTGCGCTCAGTGGCGTTTCAGCCCTTATGGCGGGTGATCAGGCGGCCCGGCTTCTCGCCGGTCGCGCCCTTGCCCTGGGCGAAGGTGGCGACGCCATTGGCCCAGACCTGCTCGATGCCGATCGAGGGCAGCTTCGGCTCCTCGAAGGTCGCGGCGTCGAGCACGGTGTGGGGATCGAACAGCACCAGGTCGGCGAAGGCGCCTTCGCGGATCTCGCCGCGATCGACCATGCCGAACAGCTTCGCGGTGCGGCCGGTCATCTTGTGCACCGCCGTCTCCATGGAGAAGAGGCCGAGCTGGCGCGCATAGAAGCCGAGCACGCGCGGGAAGGTGCCCCAAAGCCGCGGATGCGGGTGCGCGTCATGCGGAATGCCGTCCGAGCCGATGACCGAGAGCGGATGCGCCATGATGCGGCGCACATCCTCCTCATCCATCTGGAAGGTGATGGCGCCGGCAGGCAGCAGCTTCTCCGCCGCCGCCTTGCGATCCATGTTCCAGCCGCGCGCGACCTCCCCCAGATCCTTGCCCGCCATCTCCGGATGCGGCACCGACCAGGTGACGATCACCCGCACGTCGTCGCGCAGCCGATCCGGCATCATCACGGTCGAGCCGGCCGGATAGGGATACATGTCATAGGCCACGTCCTGCATCGTGGCGGCGGCCTGCAGCAGCGACAGGGTCTGCACGCTGCGGCCATAGTTCTCCGGCATCGAGCATTTGTGGTGGCTGATCCACACCTGCACGCCGGCGCGCTTGCCGATCCGCAGCGTCTCCTCGATCGAGGCCAGCACCTGATTGGCCTCGTCGCGCATATGGGTCGCATAGAGGCCCTGGGTCGGGCGCAGCGCCTCGGCCACCGCGATCACCTCATCGGTGGTCGCCTGGGCATTCGGCGCGTAGTAGAGGCCGGTCGAGAAGCCGGAGGCACCTTCGGCCAGCGACTGCTTCACCCGCTGGTGCATGCGGTGGATCTCGCCATCCTTGGCAGGGCGATAGACATCGCCATCCATCGCTTCCACCCGCAGCGTCTGGTGGCCGACGAGGGCATAGGTGTTCACCTCCGCCCCCTTGGTCTTCAGCGCATGCGCGTAGTCGCCGAAGCTGTCGAAATTCCACCAGCTCTCATCGCCCAGCAGGTCGAGCGGCGGGATCGGACGCTTGGCCAGGCGCAGCGGCGACAGGCTGACGCCGCAATTGCCGACGACGACGGTGGTGACGCCCTGGCTGATCTTGCAGAGCGTGCATTCCGGCCCGCAGAGCACCGCGCGGTCGTCATGGGTATGCGCATCGATGAAGCCGGGCGCGATCGCCTTGCCGGTCGCGATCACCTCGCGGTCGGCGCTGGCGCCGCCGAGGTCGCCGACGCCCACGATGCGGTCGCCGGTGACACCGACATCGCCGATGAAGCGCGCGGCACCGGTGCCGTCATAGATGGTGGCGTCGCGGATGATGAGGTCGCAGCGGAGGGCCATGGCGATCGCTTGTCCCGTGGAGATTATGACGCCCGGATGATGCCGCGCGACGCCGCGGCGCGCCAGACTTGCCGTCGCCGCCGCTTGGTCTAGCCTTCGCGCCTGGGAACCGGCAGCCAATGCCGGCCCTTCGGAGGGAACGCATGAACGACACCTTCACCGGGCGCCGGGCCGCCATCATGGGCACCGGCGCGCTGCTCGCCGCGTCCACGCTGCCGGCCGGCGCCCAGCCGCAGCCACGGCGCCAGCGCCAAGGCAACGGTCCCGGCAACAGCCTCGGCTTCGACCGCGACCGCCTGGCCCGCATCGGCACCGCCATGCAGGCCGAGATCGAGCGGGGGACCTTTGCCGGCGCCGTCACCCTGATCGCCCGCCATGGCGAGATCGTGCATTTCGACGCGCACGGCTTCCAGGATGCCGCGAAGACGCGCCGCATGCCGCGCGACGCCATCTTCCTGCAGGCCAGCATGACCAAGCCGATGACCTCGGCGCTCGCGATGATGCTGGTCGAGGAAGGCCGCCTCAAGCTCGACGACCCGATCGCCGTGCATCTGCCGGAGTTGCGCGACCTGAAGCTCGAGGTCACCCGCGACGGCCAGACCGAGACCGTGGCCCCGGCGCGCCAGCCGATCGTGCACGACCTGCTGCGCCACACCGCCGGCTTCGTCTATGCCGAAGCCTCACCCTCCGCCACCATCCGCGAGGCCTATCGGAGCAACAATATCGAGGCGCGGGACAGCGCCATCACCGGCGACGAGATGCTGCGCCGGCTGGGCACCATCCCGCTCGCCTTCCAGCCCGGCACGCATTTCTTCTACTCGATCGGCGTCGACGTGCTCGGCCTGCTGGTGCAGCGCGTCGCCGGGCAGCGGCTGGACCGCGTCCTGGATGAGCGGCTGACCGGCCCGCTCGGCATGCGCGACACCGAATGGTTCGTGCCGGAGGCCAAGCGCAGCCGCATTGCCGAGGCGCTCGACGCTGATCCGCTGAAGGCCGGCATGTGGAACAGCTATCGTATCCTGACCGACCAGCGCGAGACATCCTACCTGAAGGGCGGCGCCGGACTGGTCTCCACCGCGGCCGACTATATCCGCTTCGCGCAGATGATCGCGAATGGCGGCAGCTATCAGGGCCGCCGGTACCTGGCAGCGCCGGTCGTGAACTTCATGTTGTCGAACCATACCCAGGGCATGGGCGGCAGCCCGACATCCTCGACCGGGCCGGGCTATGGCTTCGGCCTGGGCTTCGCGGTCAGGCTGCAGGACGGCATGGGCACCACGCCCGGCAGCGAGGGCGACGCGATGTGGGCCGGCGCCTGGGGCACCAGCTTCACCATCGACCGCGCCGAGGAGCTGGTGGCCATCATCATGACCCAGGGCCCGAGCACCCGGACCCGCAGCCGCATGATCTGGAAGGATCTGGTCTACGGGGCGATGGTCGAGAGCATGCGCCGCTGACCCCTGCCGGCGGATATCCGCCGCGCGTCATCCGGATCGACGCGCGGCGGCCTGGCCCGGTATCCTGCGGGGGCCGGGACGGAGTGCAAGCCGATGTCGATCATCACCAGCATGGCGCAGCTCGAATCGCTTTACGGGCAGGCGAATGAATCCTCCACCGCCAAGGAGGTGCCGTATCTGATTCCGGAGTACCGGGCGATGATCGAGGCCTCGCCCTTCTGCGCGCTCGCGACCAGCGGGCCGGAAGGGCTCGACTGCTCGCCGCGCGGCGATCCCTGGAGCGTGGTGCGGGTGCAGGACGACACCACCCTGCTGCTGCCCGACCGGCGCGGCAACAACCGCATCGACACGCTGCGCAATATCCTGCGCGATCCGCGCGTCGCGCTGCTGTTCCTGCTGCCGGGATCGGGCAGCACGCTGCGCGTCAACGGGCGCGCCGTGCTCTCGGTCGATCCCGCGCTGTTGGAGAGCTTCGCGGTCGAGGAGAAGGCGCCGCGCAGCGTTGCCGTCATCACCATCGAGACGGTCTATTTCCAGTGCGCCCGCGCCGTGGTGCGGGGCGGCCTCTGGGATGCCGCGCGGCACATCGACCCGAAGCGCCTGCCGACGCCCGGCCGCATCCTGGCCAAGCTCAGCCAGGGCCGCGTCGGCGGCGAGACCTATGACCGCGAATGGCCGGAACGCGCCAAGGCCAGCATGTGGTGAGGCAGACCGAGGCGTCGGGACAGCCTTGGTCCGTGTCTATATCGCGCCATCCCGGCGCAGGCTGGCGATCTGTGCCGCATCGATGCCGAGCAGGTCGCCCAGCACCGCCTCATTGAAGGTGCCGATCGCCGGCCCGGTCCAGCGGGGGGTGGGGTCGACCCCGTCGATGCGCGGCACCACGCCCGGATGCAGCATCTCGCCATGCAGTGGATCGGTGACCGGCTGCACCATGCCGCGGGCGCGGAACTGCGGATCCGCCGCGCAATCGGCAATGGTGAACACCCGCGTCGACGGAATCCCCGCCTCCTCCAGCGCCCGCTCCAGTTCCGCGGCATCCTGCTCCGCCGCCCAGGCACCGATCAGGGCATCGAGTTCCCGCACATTGCGGACGCGGGACTGGTTGTCGGCGAAACGGGCGTCGTCGGAGAGCGCCGGATGGCCCATCCGCGTCGCGAGGCGGCGGAACAGCGGATCCGAATTCGCCGCGATGAGTACCCAGACGCCGTCCCTGGCGCGATAGGCGTTGGTCGGTGCGGCAGTGGGAATGCCGCCGCCGCTCGGCTGGCGGATGATGCTGAGGCTGCCGTAATCGGGCAGCGCCCCCTCCAGCAGGCTGAAGACCGCTTCGGTGAGGGCGACGTCGATCTCGCCGCCACGCCCGTCGCGGCCGCGACGGAGCAGCGCCGCGACCACGCCCAGCGCCGCATAGATGCCGGCGACCGAATCGCCGAGGCTGATGCCGGTGCGCACCGGCGGCAGGTCGCTGGTTCCCGGCACCTGGTCGGTCAGGTGGCGCAGGCCGCCGATCGCCTCGCCGATGACGCCGAAGGCCGGCTTGTCCCGATAGGGCCCGTCCTGCCCGTAGCCGGAGATGCGCGCGATCACGAGGTCCGGCCTGGCGGCCAGCAGCGCAGCCCGCCCGAGCCCCAGCCGGTCGAGATGCCCTGGCCGGAAATTCTCCACCAGCGCATCGCAGTGCTTCACGAGGTCGAGCACGATCGCCGTGGCGGCGGGCTGCTTGAGATCCAGGGTGATGCATTTCTTGTTGCGGGCATGGACCGACCACCAGGGCGCATGGCCGGCGTGCCGGGCGCCCCATTGCCGCACCGGGTCGCCCTGCGGCGGCTCGATCTTGATGACCTCGGCCCCGAGATCGGCCAGCAGCCGGGTCGCGAAGGGGGCCGCGACGAAATGCCCGAGTTCCAGGATGCGGAAGCCGGCCAGCGGCGGCGTGGCCGGAGCGGGCGCATGATCGTCCATCGCCCTATTCCGGCCGGATATCCGCAGCCCGGACGACCCGGGTCCATTCCGCCAGTTCGCGGTCGACGCGCTGGGCCAGGGCCTCCGGCGTGATGACATTGATCACCGCGCCCTGCTCTTCCGCCCGCTGGCGGAACTCCGGCTCCATCACGACGGCCCGGACGGCTTCGACCAGCCGCTGCTGCATCGGTGCCGGAAGGCTGACCGGCCCGAACACGGCGAACCAGGCCAGCAGAACGAAATCGGGCTGGCCGGATTCCGCCATGGTGGGAACCTCCGGCAAGGCTGGGTGCCGCTCCGCCGAGGTGATGGCGAGCGCGCGCAGCGCGCCGTTCCGCACATAGGGCATGAGCGGCGGCGGCGTGGTCATGAACAGCTGCACGCGGCCGGTGATCAGGTCCTGCGTCGCCGGCCCGGTGCCGCGATAGGGGACATGCGCCATGTCGATCCCGGCCTTCTGCTTCAGCAGTTCGGTGCCGAGATGCTGGATCGAGCCATTGCCCGACGAGGCGTAGTTGAGCTGGCCCGGATGCGCTTTCGCATAGGCGACCAGTTCGGCGACGGTGGTCGCCGGGACCGAGGGATGCAGGAAGATGACCTGCGGCGAGTCCATCAGCAGGCCGATCGGCGCGAAGTCGCGGCGCACATCGTAGCCGAGGTTCGGCATCATCGCCGGCGAGCCGACGTGATAGCCGGAATACTGCACGAGAAGCGTGTGCCCGTCAGGCCGGGCGCGGGCCACGGCACCCGTGCCGATCGCGCCATTGGCGCCGGCGCGGTTCTCCACGACGACCGTCTGGCCCAGGCGCCGCGCCAATGGCTCGGCGAGCAGCCGTGCCGCGAAATCGGTGGTGCCAGCGGGCGCGGTGGGCACGATCAGGGTGATGGTGCCGGACTGGGCGTTGGCCGGGCGTATGGCCGGCAAGGCCAGGGCACTGGCGAGCAAGGCGCGCCGCTTGATGGTTTCGATCGACACTGGCGGACATCTCCCACAGGGCTTTGGCCGGACAATGTCCGACGACCGGAAGCCCCTGAAGACGCGATTGGTGAAGCGAGCCGTCGCCTATGGCGATGGCTGCCGGCCGTCAGTTCGTCAACCGCGCCGCCTGCTCCACGAACAGCCTGGCCGGAGCCGGCAGGCTCGCGCGGTCGCGGACGTAGAGCTTCAGCGACCGCAGCGCCCAGGCATCGGTCAGCGGCACGCCGCGCAACCCCATCACGGCCGCAAAGGGCCGGATGCAGCCTTCGGGCAGCACCGCCAGCCCGATGCCCACCTGCACCAGGCGCCGCAGCACGTCGAAGCTGTTCACATGCCCCCGCAGATCGATCTCGCGGCCGAGTTGCGCCGCCGTATGCGCCAGGATCAGCTGGATTGACGATTGCCGCGCGAGCGCGAGCTGCGGAAAATCCAGGGTATCGGCGAAGGGAATCGCGTCGCGGGTCGCCAGGGGATGGCCCAGCGGCACCAGGACCTGCAGCACGTCCTCGCGGTACGGCAGGCTTTCCAGCCCCTCGGCCGCGATGCTCGCGGACATGATGCCGACATCGGCCAGGCCATCGCGCACGGCGCGCACGATCTCGGGGCTCAGCAGCTCCTGCATGTCGACGCGGATGCCCGGATGGCGGCCCATGAACTGCGCAAGTTCCTCCGGCAGGAACTCCGCCAGGGAAGAGGTGTTCGCGGCGATCCGCACATGGCCGCGGGCACCATGCGCGAATTCGTCCATCTCGTCGCCGATGCGGCCGAGCAGTCCGAAGACGCTCTGGGCGTGGCGCCGCAGGGCTTCCCCGGCCGGCGTCAGCCGCACGCCACGCGCATGGCGATGCAGAAGCACCGTCCGCATATCCGCTTCCAGGTCCTGCAGACGCCGGCTCGCCGCCGACGGGGCGATGTGCCGGCGGTCGGCGGCCGCGGCGATGCTGCCGGTCTCGGCCACTGCGAGAAACAGTTCGAGCGTCACCAGATCGAAGCGCATCGCCGATGCTGGCCAGCGGCGCCCTGGCCAGTCAAGGACAGGCAGCTGTCAAACCGACGCTCAAGATTCGCTGAGGCACCATTGGCATGGAAGCGCCCTTGCGACAGGCTGCGCGCCAAGACGGGAGGGAATGTCGTGACGGAAGCGACCGGGATGGATACGGCACCGAGCCGGCGCAGGCTGCTGGCACGCATCGGCGCGGTCGCCGGCGGTGCCGCGATGTACCAGGCGATGACCGCGCTCGGCGTCGCGGCCGAATCGCCCTATGCGGGGCCGATCCGGCTGGATGGCGATCCGCGCGGCGCTTCGGTGCTGATCCTGGGCGCCGGGCTCGCCGGCATGGTCGCGGCGCTGGAGCTGAAGCGCGCCGGCTACCGGGTGCAGGTGTTGGAATACAATGCCCGCGCCGGCGGCCGCTGCTGGACCCTGCATGGCGGCGACCGCTTCACCGAACTCGGCGGCGACACCCAGGAATGCCGCTTCGACGAAGGGCACTACATCAATCCCGGCCCCTGGCGGATCCCTTACCACCACCATGCGATCCTGGATTACTGCAAGCGGCTCGGCGTGGCGCTGGAACCCTTCATCCAGGTCAACCACAATGCGCTGGTGCACGGCCGCGGCGCTTTCGGCGGCCAGCCGCAGCGCTACCGGGCGGTGATGGCGGACTATCAGGGCGGCGTCGCGGAACTGCTGGCCAAGGCCACCAGCCAGAACCGCCTGGACGGCATGGTCTCGCGCGAGGATGCCGAGCTGCTGCTGGAAAGCCTGCGCTCCTGGGGCGCGCTGAACCGCGACCTGACCTATGCCAGATCGGAGCGGACCTCGGAACGGCGCGGCTTCGAACGCGACCCGGGCGGCGGGCTGACGGCACGGCCGGTCCCTTCCGATCCGGTCGGGCTGAAGGATGTGCTGTCCTCCCGCCTCTGGGCCTATCTCGCGTCCGGCTCGCTTTACGAATTCCAGACCACGATGTTCCAGCCGGTCGGCGGCATGGACATGATCGCCCATGCCTTCGCGCGCGAGGTCGGTGACCTGATCCGCTTCAACGCCAAGGTCACCGCGGTGCGGCAGGATGCAAGCGGCGTGACCGCGACCGTCGAGGATGCGCGTGGCGGCGGCCAGCCGGAACAGGTCCGGGCCGACTGGTGCCTCTGCACCATCCCGCTCTCCATCCTCAGCCAGATGGACATCAATGTCGGGCCGAAGATGGCGGCCGCGATCTCGGCGGTGCCCTATTCCGCCGCGGTCAAGGTCGGGCTGCAGTTCAAGCGCCGCTTCTGGGAACAGGACGAGCATATCTATGGCGGCATCTCCTATACCGACCTGCCGATCCGCATGATCTCCTACCCCTCCACCGGCTATGGCGGCGCCGGCAAGGGCGTGCTGCTCGGCGCCTATGCCTTCGGCCCCTACGCCTATGAATTCACGGCGCTGCCGGCCGCCGAACGCGTGCGCCGGGCAGTGGAATGGGGCGCCGCGCTGCATCCGCAATACCGGCAGGAGTTCGAGAGCGGCGTCGCCGTCGGCTGGCACCGGGTGCCCGGCAATCTCGGCTGCCACGGCATGTGGACCGATGAAGCGCGCGCCGCGCATTATGACGATCTCTGCGCGCTCGATGGTCGCATCCTGCTGGCCGGCGAGCATGCCTCCTACATCCCGGCCTGGCAGGAAGGGGCGATCCTGTCCTCGCTCGATGCGATAGGGCGACTGCATCGCCGCGTGGTGAACGCGTGATGCGCGCCCCCCTGCTCCTGGCCGCCACGGCGGCGCTCGCCCTCACCGGCTTCGCCGCCGCGCAGACCGCGGCGCCGGACAACAGCCACGGCTTCGTCAGCGCCACCCGCTTCGGGCAACGCGACGGTGCCGTGCTCTACGCCACGATCTGCGCCGGCTGCCATATGCCGAATGGCCGCGGCGCGACCGGCGCCGGCATGTACCCGCCGCTCGCCGGCAACGAGAAGCTGGAGGCCGCGGCCTATCCGATCCAGGTCGTGGTCAACGGGCTGCGCGGCATGCCGGGCTTCGCCAGCCAGCTCGACGACGCGCAGATCGCGGCGGTGGTGAACTGGGTCCGGACCAATCTCGGCAACAGCTACCGCGCCGATCCGGCCCGGCCCGAGGATGTGCGGGCGGCCCGGCAATGAGGAGCATCGCGCCAATAATCCGCCCCCTCGCCCTGGCTGCCGCCATCCTCGCCGCTCTTCCCGTGGCGGCGCAGGAGGTGGTGCGCCACCGCGCGCCCGGATCGAACTTCCCGATCGCCATGGCGGTGGAGGTGCCGGCCGGCGCCACCACGGTGATGGTCAGCGGCATGGTCCCGGCGATCGCCGATGCCCAGGCGCCGCGCAACAGCCTGGCCAGCTTCGGGGACACCCGGACCCAGACCGCGAGCGTGCTGTCGCGGATCGAAGCGAGCCTGCAATCCATCGGGCTCACGCTCGGCGACGTGGTGCGGATGCAGGTCTTCCTGGTGGGCGATCCCGGCCGCGGCGGCCGCATGGATTTCGACGGCTTCATGGCCGCCTATACCGAGCATTTCGGCACCGCGGCGCAGCCGAACCTGCCGGCGCGTTCCGTCATGCAGGTGGCGGGGCTGGTCAATCCGGGCTGGCTGGTCGAGATCGAGGTCACCGCCGTCCGGCGGTGACCCTTCACCACTCTACCGGCAATCCTGCGTCGCAGCCCAATCGGCCGCCGCTTCCGGCGCCACGCCCTGCGGCACCGTGAGCACGCAGATGCAATGCGTGCCGCCGATGAGGCCGAGCGCCGCGGTCGCGCCGGGCGTGAGGCCAGCCAGCATTCCCCCCGGCGCGCGAAGCGCCACGCCGGTCCCGGCGGTGCCGCCGGCCAGCACCTCCCCGGACAGGCGATGCCCGTCGGGCATATAGCCCGGCAGGCCCGGAAAGCGCCGCAGGCCGAGGAAGCCCCCGCCCTCCGCCGCGACGCCCGTCACGCGCAGGATCACGAAACGGTCGGGGCGACGGCCCGCCGCCCCTTCCCAGGCCAATTCCGTGACCGCGGCCCGGCTGAACGACATGGCCATCCCCTCATTCCCTGCGGCACCCTGCGCGGCCGGCAGGATCAGCGCCAGCAGCGCCGCGCGGCGCCGCATCAATTGCTGCTGCTGCTTCCGGACTTCCCTGGATTCGGGCGATTGGCCTTCGGGCTGTCCGTATAGGGTTCCCAGGTCATGACGTAGCCGCCACCCTTCGGCGTGAAGCCGAAGAAGCCGGTGATGCTCCGCCGCTTGCCGGCCGGAACCTTCTCGACCAGCTGGCCATAAAGGTTGTCCGGCGTGTCGAGCCAGGGAATGCTCGAGCTCACGATCTTCGCCTTGATGAAGGCGGCCGAGGCATGGCTGGCGCAATTGCCGCCCACAATGTTGAAGTCGCCGGGATGGAGGGTCATGTCCGACCAGGCCTTGGCAAAGAGGTCGGCGGTCGTCTGGTCCACATCGATCAGCAGCACCGTCGAGACGACGCGGGCGGTCACCGCCTGGTCCTTGTCGACGTAATAGGGGCGGTTGATCTGCAGCTTGGCGTAGTCATAGACGATGCCCGCCATGCGCAGCCCGATCGCGTTGCCCGACTGGTCGTTGCCTTCCCCGAAGAAGCCGGTCGGCGCGCCGTTGGCCAGGATGCAATCGGCATGCTGCGCCATCTTGTCCGGATGATGATCGGGGCCAAGCTTGCCGCGCACGATCAATCCGATACGCTTCGCGCCGCCCGTGGTGAAATCGATGCTCTCGGCCATGTGCCGTTCCTCGTCCATCCCGGCGCCTGATTGCCGGGGCGCCGAATGGACGCCATCCTCGGGAGGATGTCATTTCCGTCAAGGAACGAAATAGTGACCGGGCCAAACCCCGACTGCGGCGTGCCGTGGGCCTGATCCTCGGCGTCGCCGCGATCCCGGCGCTGCTCCTGCTCGCGGTCTTCCTGTTCCAGCATCGCCTGATGTACTTCCCCGATCCCGCCCGGCCTGACCCGGTGCTGGCGGGGCTGCATGGCGTCATCGAGGGAAGGGTCACGACCGAGGACGGGCTCAGCCTGCTGACCTGGACGGTGCCGCCGGCCGGGGATGACAAGCCGGTGCTGCTCTATCTGCATGGCAATGGCGGCAACCTGCTGAACCGTGCGGGTCGGATCCAGCAATTCGCGGCGCTCGGCTGGGGTGTCGTGATGCTCGAATGGCGGGGCTATGGCGGCAATCCCGGCAAGCCGGGCGAGCAAGGCCTGCTGCGCGACGGCCGCGCCGCGCTGGCTGCGATCGCGGCGGCGGGCATTCCGGCCGGCCGCATCGTGCTCTGGGGTGAATCGCTCGGCACCGGCATCGCAGTCGCGCTCGCCGCGGAGCAGCCGGCGGCGATTGCCGCGGTGCTGCTGGAATCGCCCTATACCAGCATGCTGGCGCTAGCGGGACTGCACTACCCCTGGCTGCCGGCGCGCTGGCTGCTGCGCGACCGCTATGACAGCCTGGCGCGGATCGGCGGCATCGCCGCGCCGATCCTGATCATGACGGGCGGCCGCGACCGGCTGGTGCCACCCGCCATGGGCGACGCGCTCGCCGCTGCCGCCCGCGCGCCGGTCGAACGCTGGACGGCATCGGAGGCCGGCCACAACGACCTCGGCGAGGCCGGTGCCGTCACGGCGGCGGCCGCGTTCCTCGAGCGGCGCCTGGCTCAGCGTTAGGCCGGGAAGAACTGCCGCTGGCGATCCGCGCGTTCTGCCTCGAAGCCCAGCCTCGCTTCCTGGAAGGAGGTCGAGAAGGCGGTCTGGATGTGCAGCGTCGCGTCCGGTGCCAACGCCAGCTTGATGGCCAGCACGTCCGCCAGTTCGATCTCCGGCCGCGCGAAGCCAAGCGTACCATCGGCATCCGGCAGGAAATCGGTGCCCGACGGGTTCATCACCAGGTCATGCGCGCTGTAGCGCACCGTCCGGAAGCCACCGCCGATGATGGCGATCCAGGCGAAGACGGAAACGATGCCGGGCGCGGTCAGCTCGGTCAGCGCACGCCGGCCGGTATCCGCGTTCAGCCCATAGGCGATGGCCTGCGGCAGGCAGTTGCGGAAGCTGGAGACCGAGGGATTGCCGCCGAGGACGCGCATCCGCAGGTCCCGCAGCCTGGCATGCGGCGCGGTCGCCATCCCATCGCCGATCAGCTCGTGCTTCCTGCTCGCATGCCCGCCATGCCGCGCGCCGCCGACGCGGCGCCCCTGGCTGGCGCGCAAAATCGCCCGCACATCGTCTTCGGTGTATGGTTTCACGATACTGGCAACCATCCGACATCCCCTTGCGAGCCAGGCCGATCCGGCGGCTCATCCCGCCTTCGCGGTGACATCGCTCACCAGCCTGCCGACGGGCCGGCAGGATCGGCCTCGAGGCGGTTCGGAACAATCGCATATCGATATCGATGCGCATCATCATGGCGTGACGCCGCGGCAGCGGCGGATGCTGCCGGCTACAGCCGCTTCCGCATCGCCAGCGCCGTCGCCTCGTAACCGCGCGCCCGATAGAAGGCGTGCGCTGCCGTCCGCGCATTGCCGGTCGTCAGCTCGACCCGGGTGCAGCCGGCGCGGCCGGCGGCTTCCGCCGCCGCATCCAGCAGCGCGGTGCCGGCACCGGTGCCGCGTGCCGCCGCGGTGGTCACCAGGGTGGTGACCCGAGCGGTCGGCACCGCATGATGCAGCATCCGGGCGATATGCAGCGCCATCACGCCGACGACGCGGCCGTCATGCTCCGCCACCAGCACCAGATCCTGCGGATCCGCGGCATGGCAGGCCAGCCGTTCCACCACCTCGGCGGCGGAAACGGCATAGCCCAGTTCCTCCAGCAGCCCGGCGATCACCGGTGCATCGGCCGGCACCGCCGCGCGCACCAGCGGCATCAGCCGGCGCCGTAGATGCGCTTCGCCGCCTCCGGGCTCACCAGCCCATCCGCCACGTCGCGGGCGACCAGCGCCGGATCGCGCGCCTTGGGATCGCCGAGGCCGCCGCCGCCCGGCAGCTTCAGCAGCAGCCGCTTGCCCTTCGGGATCACCTGGAAGCCCTTGGTGCGCAGCACGGTGCCATTGGCATCGTTCAGCCCGACCCAGCCGGCCATGCCCTCGCCGCCGCCGTCGCGGCCCTTCGGCGGATTGGCGACACGGTCGAAGATCGCGTTGACCGCGAATTCGGCATCGCCCTTCGCGCCAATCTCCATCACCTGGCCGAAGCCGCCGCGGGTGCGACCGGGCCCGGCGGAATCCGGACGCAGCTGCTTCTGCCAGAACACCACCGGCGCGACATTCTCGGTCGCCTCCACCGGCATGGTGCGCACGCCGGAGGGAAAGGCGGTGCCGTCCAACCCGTCCTTGCCCGGCCGCGCGCCGGTACCGCCGGAATTGAAGGTGATGATCTCGAAGTCATCGACCTCCGAATCCTGGCCCGACACCTGGGCGCCGCCGCGCAGCGGCGGGTTCCAGAGGCAGGAGGAGCCTTCGGCATTCACCCGGTCCGGCACCGCCTGGTGCAGGCAGCCCATCATCAGATCGGGCAGCAACTGCCCCACCACATGCCGCACGCTGACCGGATAGGGCCGCGGCGCGTTCAGGATGCAGCCTTCCGGGATCACCATGCGAAAAGGCGCCAGCGAGGCCCAGTTGTTCGGAATCTCCGGCGCCACCACGCATTTGATGCCGAAGCAGGCATAGGCGCGGCAATAGGCCGGCGGCACGTTGATGCCGCGGCTGGACAGGCCCGAGGTGCCGGCGAAATCCACCTCGATCGCGTCATCCAGGATCGCCATCGACGCCCGCAGCGTGACCGGCGCCTCATAGCCGTCGGAGCGGATCTCGGCGGCATGGGTGCCGCGCGGCAGCTTGGCGATCTCGGCGATCGTTGCCGCCAGCGAACTGTCGAAGATGTAGGTGGCGAGGTCGTCGATGCTGTCCATCGCGAACTCGTCCATCATCTCGACCAGCCGCTTCGCCCCGGCGTCGTTGCAGGCGCAGAGGGAGTAGACATCGCCCTCCAGTTCCACCGGCGTGCGGCTGCCGGCGCGCAGGATGTCGAAGAAGGTCTCGTTCGGCGCGCCGCGGTCGAAGCACTTCACGATCGGGATGTAGAGCCCTTCCTCGAAGACGCTCCGCCCTTCCGGCCCCATGCCGAGACCGCCGATATCGATGATATGCGCGGTATTGGCGAAGAGGCCGACGATCTTGCCGTTCCGGAAGGCCGGCGTCACCACGGTCAGGTCGTGCAGGTGGCCGGTGCCGAGCCAGGGATCGTTGGTGATGTAGTGATCGCCCGGCTGCATGGCCCCGGCCGGGAACTTCTTCAAGAAGTGCCCGACGCTTTCCATCATCGAGTTGACGTGGCCCGGCGTGCCGGTGACCGCCTGCGCCAGCATCCGGCCTTCAAGGTCGAAGATGCCGGCCGAGAGATCGCCCGCTTCGCGCACCGTGGTGCTGAAGGCGGTGCGGATCATGGTCTGCGCCTGTTCCTCGACCACCGCGATCAGGCGGTTCCACTGGATCTGGCGCTGGATCTTTGCGAGGGCGTCCATCAGCGCTGCTCCTGGGTGAGTTCGAGATAGCCGAGGCCGTCGACGCGGCAGGTCCAGCCGGGCCCGACCAGCGTGCTGGTCTCGTCTTCCGCCACGATGCAGGGACCGGGGACGGAAACCCCCGGCGCCATCTGCGCCCGGTCGAAGACCGACCAGGCGGCGACGTCGCCGGTGCGGGTGTCGCGCACCTGCTGGACGCGGATCGGCGCCGGTCCCGGCTGCGCCAGAACGTCCTCGGCCGCCGCCACATCAGGCACCCGGGTCGCGACGGTGACGGCGAAGGAGAGCACCTCCACATCGCTGCCCGGCACCGGGCGATCGTAGAAGCGCGTGTATTCGGCGTCGTAGGCGGCGCGGATCGCGGTGACGTCGGCCGCGGTCAGCGCGCGCGGCGGCAGCGGCACCGCGATTTCATGTCCCTGGCCGACATAGCGCATATAGGCGATGCGGGTCTCGCCGGTCGCGGCGCCCTGCGAGCCTTCCGCGACCACCGCCGAAGCTTCCGCGGACATCGCCGCCAGCAGCGCGTTCACCGCGGTCACGTCGAAGCTGGCGAAGCGCTGGTAGAGCGACTTCACCACCTCATAGGCGACCGGCGCGCGCAGGAAGCCGATCGCGGAGCCGACGCCGGCGCCGCTCGGCACCAGCACCCGGGTCACGCCGATCTTCTCGGCCACGCGGTAGCCATGCACCGGCCCGCCGCCGCCGAAGGCGATGATGGTGCGGCCGCCATAGCCCTTGCCGCTTTCGATGGCATGGACGCGGGCCGCATTGGCCATGTTCTCGTCCACCATCTCGATCACGCCGAGCGCCGCCATCTCCGGCGTCAGGCCCAACGCCTCGCCCACATGGGCGCCGAGGGCGGCCAGCGCCGGCGCCGGATGCAGGGTCAGCGACCCGCCGGCGAAGAGCGTCGGCTCATAGCGGCCGAGCGCCAGGTTGGCGTCCGTCACCGCCGGCTTGGTGCCGCCGCGGCCATAGCAGGCCGGCCCCGGATCGGCGCCGGCGCTTTCCGGCCCGACCTGGATGCGGCCGAGGCTGTCGACCTGGGCGATGGAACCGCCGCCGGCGCCGATCTCCACCATCTCGATCACCGGGATGCGGAGCGGCAGGCCGGAGCCCTTCTTGAAGCGGCCGACGCGCGCCACCTCGAAGGTGCGGCTGGCCTGCGGGGCGAAGCCGTCGATCAGGCAGACCTTCGCGGTGGTGCCGCCCATGTCGAAGGACAGCACCTTGTCGAGGCCACGCTGCTTCGCGACGAAGGCCGAGAAGATGGCGCCGCCCGCCGGCCCGCTCTCCACCAGGCGGATCGGGAAACGCGCCGCGGTCTCGATGGTGGTCAGGCCGCCGCCCGAAAGCATCAGGAACAGCGGGCAGCCGAGCCCCGCTTCCCTGAGCCCGATCTTCAGCCGGCCGAGATAGGAGGCCATCAGCGGCTGCACATAGGCATTGGCGGCCGTGGTGCTGAACCGCTCCCATTCCCGCATCTCGGGCGAGACTTCGGAGCTCAGGGAGATCGGCAGCTCCGGCCACAGGCCACGCACGATCTCCGCCGCGCGGCGCTCATGCACCGGGTTGACGAAGGCGTGCAGGAAGCCGATCGCCAGCGCCGCGATGCCCTCGTCGCGCATGAAGCCGACCTGGGCCCGCACCGCCGCCTCATCGAGCGGCAGCAGCACCTTGCCTTCGTTGTCCAGGCGCTCCGGCACCGCCAGGCGCCAGCGCCGCGGCACCAGCGGCTGCGGCAGCTCGATATTCAGGTCGTACTGGTCGTAGCGGGCCTCATTGGCCAGCGCCAGCACGTCGCGGAAACCCTCGGTGGTCAGCAGCGCCGTCTTCGCGCCCTTGCGCTCGATCAGCGCATTGGTCGCGAGCGTGGTGCCATGGATCAGCAGCGACACCTCGCTGGCCGCGACGCCGGCGGTCGCCAGCACCTGGCGGACGCCCTCCAGCACGCCTTCCTCGGGCGCTTTCGGGGTGGTGAGAACCTTGGTGGTCCAGCGTTGGCCGTCATCGCGCTCCAGCGCGAGGTCGGTGAAGGTGCCGCCGATATCGACGGCCAGACGTGCTGTCACTGGCTGATATCCTGTACGAAGCGCGAAACGACCGCGGTCGCCGCGGCGAAATCCTCGATGCGCATGGCTTCCCGGGGGTTGTGGCTGCCGTGCTGGTTCCTGACAAAAACCATGCCGGCCGGAATCCCCGCCTGCGCGAAGGCCGCGGCGTCATGCCCGCCGCCGGATGCCATCGCCTTGTGCGCGATGCCGAGCGAAGCGGCAGCCGCGAGCAGCCCGGCCTGCACGCCGGCATCCATCGGGGCCGCCTTGCTGCCACCTTCGGCGCCCAGCTCGAACCGGACGCCGCGCCGCGCCTCGATCCCCGCGACCAGGGCGTGCAGGCGTTCGAAGACGAGGTCGCAATTGCCGGTATCGACGCTGCGCACATCGAGCATGAATTCGGCTTCGCCGGCGATCTTGGTGAAGCCGGCCTCGGCGGTGGTCGCCATGGTGCAGAAGGTACAGACCAGCACGCGACCCCGCGCATCCAGCTCGCACCAATAATCGTCGAGCTTCGCCGCCAGCTCCGCCAGGGCGGCCGCCGCGTCGCGCCGGTACTTCCGCGGCGTGCCGCCGGAATGATTGTATTCGCCGAGGACACGGCCGGCGCGCAGCCGCCGGCTGCCGGGAATGCCGGTGACGATGCCGACGGGAATGCCCTCCGCCTCCAGCACCGGCCCCTGTTCGATATGGAGCTCGACGAAGGCGACGGTGTTGTCGGGCGTCAGCTCGCGCCCGCCAGCCTCGACATAGCCGGGATCGAAGCCCTCTTCGCGCATGTGGTCGGCGAGCGTCCGCCCGCTGTCCATGCGCTTCACCCGCAGTTCCTCCGGCTTCAGGGTGCCGAGCGCGCCGCGGCTGCCGGGATAGGATGTCGGGAACCAGGCGCCCGCTTCCTCTGCCCGGATCGCCATCACGGTCACGTCGCGCCCGGGCACGAAGCCGGCCCGCTTCATGCCCGCGACGGTCGCGAGCCCCGCCAGCACGCCGGCGGCGCCATCGAAATTGCCGCCCTGCGGCACGCTGTCGAGATGGCTGCCGACCACCACCCGCTTCGCCGCCCGGTCCGCGCCGGGCAGGGTCATGTAGAGATTGCCCACCGGGTCGTGGCGCACATCGAGGCCGAGCGCCTCCGCCTCCGCCCGCACCAGGGCATGCGCCATGCGCTCGCCTGGCCCATAGGCTTCACGCGTGATGCCGACGCCGTCGAAGCTGCGTTCCCGCAACGTGTCGAAGAGGCGCCCGGCGAGCTCGATATCGGGTGAGAGATTCGGCAGGGTCATGGCAGCGGTATCCTTTGGTCGTCCGACGCGGCGCCTTCCGCCCCTGGCGTGCGTGCCAGGGGCGGAAAAGCCCCGTCAGAGCATCGAGCGCACGCGGCCGCCGTCGACGCGGGCCATGGTCCCGGTGATGTAGGCGGCGCGCTCGCTGCACAGGAAGGCGCCCATCGGGCCGAACTCGTCGGGCTGGCCGACGCGCCTGGCCGGGATCTCCTTGGCGGATTGCACGATCTGCTCCTCGACCGAGATGCCCTTGGCCGCCGCCGCCTTGGCCGCGGTTTCCATGATGCGGCCGGTCTGGATGGTGCCGGGCGCGATGATGTTCATCGTCACGTTGTCGGCCGCCACTTCGCCGGACAGCGTCTTCAGCCAGGCCCAGATGGTCGCGCGCAGCGTGTTGGACAGCGCGATGTTCGGGATCGGATGCTGCATGCCGCTGCTGCCGACCGCCAGGATGCGCCCCCATTTCTGCGCCCGCATCGCCGGCAGCAGCTTCATGGTGATGCGGATCGGCGAGACGGTGATGCGCTGGAACCAGGTGACGAGGTCGTCTTCCTTCATCTCCAGCGCGGTACCCGGCGGCGGGCCGCCATGGTTCAGCACCAGGATGTCGACCCCGCCCATCGCCGCGACCGCGGCGTCGGCCAGGCGATCCATGTCGGCGCCGCTGGCGACGTCGGCGGCGACGCCGACGCAGGACGCGGCACCGGCGGCCTTCAGCTCCGCCGCGGCCTTGTCGAGGCTTTCCTGGCTGCGGCCGCTGATCACCAGCGCGGCGCCCTCGGCGGCCAGCGCATCGGCGATCGAACGCCCGAGGCCCTTGGTGCCCCCCATGACCAGAGCGCGCCGCCCCTTCAGACCGAGGTCCATTCGATTAGCTCCCCTAACGCAGGTTTCCGTGATGCCGGACCCTGCCCCCTCCCCGCGCCAGTGACAAGCGCGCGCCGGGTTCCGGTCGCCGGCTTGCACGTCCATGCGCTCCGCCGTAAGTGACTCGTTGTCAGGGCAAAACCAGTGGAAGAAGCGGCAAGGATCGGCCCTCTCCTCGAACGGATCGCTGTCGTGCCACCAGCCACCGATATCCTCGCCCGCCTGGAATCCGGCATCGCGGCGGCCTGCAGCCAGCTCATCGACCGCAGGAGCCTGGTCGAGTTGGTCTTCCTCAGCCTGATCGCCCGCGAGCTGACCGCAGACCAGGTGGGCGGCCGCTATTTCGAATACCTCAGCCGGCGGAAGCGGTGCGCTTCCTCGCCCTGCCCCCCTCGCCTCTGCTCGCCGCCATCGTCGATGCCGTGGTGGTGCCCGGGGACCGGCTGCTCATCGCCTATCGATCCGGCCTGCTGAAGCTGGCCGATTTCGACGGCCGGGAAATCTGGCGCACCCAGATCAACGGCCTGCACGGGCTGGTGACGGTCGGGCAGGGCCACCAGGTCTTCGTCGTCCGCGATGACCTTGGCGAGCGCCTGTTGTCGGTGGTCGACACCGGACGCCGGCAGCACCGGGAGCTCGGGGCCTTTCCGGTCTCCTTCTACCATCCCTGGGCCGGGCAGGATGGCTGGATGGTGTTCTCCGGCCGGCACGTGCTGTGCCTCGACGTCCCGACCCTGCTGCAGGGGGATGGGCTGGCCGGCGCGGACGGGCCGGTACAGCACTGGGCCATCCCGATGAGCGAGCCGGGATCGCCGATCTTCTTCGCCGAGAAGCCGGGCGACGTGAACCTCGCCTATCTGCGGGATGACGGCCTGGTCGAATGGTGGTGGCTGGACCGGCAGAGCCTGCGCATCGAATGCCGGTACTGGACGGATCCGCCGCCGCAAACGGGTGAGGATCTGGCCGCCAGCGTCTTCAGCCCGCCGCGCGACGGCGAGCATGCGACCTGGTGGCTCTGGACCGCCGCTTCCCCGCAGGTCCCGGTCAGCCGCCGCCACGCGACCCGCCGGCAGGAGCTGGAGATGATCGCGGCGCTGGCGGCGATACGGCCGCCGCTGCTGCCGCTGCAGCCCGTGGCCTCCCCGGAGGCGATCCGCTGGTGCGCGGCCGCGGCGCAGACAGGTGTGCTCTGGTCGGCCGCCCGGCCGGCGCCCGATCGCTATTTCCGCATCGAATTCGGGGGCGCGGCGCATGCCTGGGCGCATCCGCACCCGCAGAAGCCGGTCACCACGGTGTTCGACGATCTCGGCCGCCTGCTGGTGATCGACCTCCAGGAAGGCCGGCCCCTTTCGGCACTTCCGGGCAGGCTCTAGGCTGGGGTCCGGGCGGACAGACGTCGCAATGACCGCGCCCACTCCCCGTCGCTGCTGGAGAAGTCCGCCTATGGTCAAGCCCGCCCTGCTGCTGACCCGCAAGTTCCCGGATGCCGTGGAGGCCCGTGCCGACCGCGACTATGCGGCCCGGCGCAATGCGGATGACGCGCTCTGGGCGGCCGATGGCGCCGAGATCGTGCGGCGGGCGGAGGGTGCATCCGGCATCCTCTGCGCCGCCGGCGACCGGCTGGACGCGGCCACCATCGCGGGTTTGCCGGACAGCGTGAAGATCATCGCGACCTTCTCGGTCGGCACCGACCATATCGACCTCAAGGCGGCGGCGGCGCGCGGCATCCATGTGGCGAATACGCCCGACGTGCTGTCGGTGGCGACCGCCGAGATCGCGATGCTGCTGATCCTGATGGCCGCCCGCCGCGGCGGCGAGGCGGAGCGGATGCTGCGTGGCCGGGCCTGGCACGGCTGGGCCCCGACCCAGCTTGTCGGCGTGACGCTCGAGAAGAAGCGCCTCGGCATTCTCGGCATGGGCCGCATCGGCCGGGCGCTGGCCGAGATGGCGCGCGGCTTCGGCATGGAGATCCACTACCGCAACCGCACCCGGCTGGAGCCGGCGCAGGAACAGGGCGCGGTGTTCCACGAAACCGATGCCGGCTTCCTGGCTGCCTGCGACGTCCTTTCCATGCACATCCCGGGCGGGGAAGCCACGCGGCGCTGGCTGAACGCGGAGCGGATCGCGCTGCTGCCGAAGGGCGCGATCGTGGTGAATACCGGCCGCGGCACCACGGTGGATGACGCCGCCCTGGCCGCCGCCCTGCGGTCCGGCCATCTGCGCGCCGCCGGCCTCGATGTCTATGACGGCGAGCCGAAGGTGCATGAGGGCTATTACAGCCTGGAGAATGTGGCCCTGCTGCCGCATCTCGGCAGCGCCACGGCCGAGGCGCGCGACGCCATGGGCTTCCGGGCGCTGGACAATCTGGATGCCGTGCTGTTGCGGGGCGAGGCGCCGCCCCATAGCGTCTCCTGATCCGCAAAGAGGCACCCATGCTCTTCGACTTCGAAACCCTGCCCACCCGCGAACGCTACAAGCTGATCGTCGCCACCGTGGTGCCGCGGCCGGTCGCCTGGGTGGTGACGCAGGATGCCGCAGGCGTGCTGAACGCCGCCCCCTTCTCCTTCTTCAACGCCTTCACCGATGATCCGGTGGTGATCGCGATCGGCTGCGGGCCGACGCCCCGGGGCAGCACCAAGGACACGCTGACCAACATCAAGGCGACCGGCCAGTTCGTGGTGAACCTGGTCTCCTTCGATGCGGCGGAGCAGATGAACATCACCGCCGTCGAATTCCCGCCCGAGGTGGACGAGATCGCCGAGGCCGGGCTGACGCCGCTGGCATCGACCAAGGTGAAGCCGCCGCGCATCGCGGAAAGCCCGGTGGCGCTGGAATGCGAGACCTTCCAGCTGATCCCGGTCGGCCACCACACCATCGTGCTGGGCAAGGTCCTGGCCATGCATGTGCATGACGATGCGGTGCTGGATGCGGAAAAGAACTACATCGACACGCCGAAGCTCGGCCTGGTCGGCCGCATGCACGGGCGCGGCTGGTACGCGAAGACCACCGACCGCGTCGAGATCCCGCGCATGTCGCCGGAGGAATGGGCCGCCAGGAAGACCAGTTAGCGCGCCGACAGGCGCAGGGAGGAAACATCAGAATGAAACGTCGTATCCTGCTCGCCACCCCGGCGCTGTTGCTGCCGTTGGCGGCGCGTGCCCAGGCCGCCTACCCGGACCATTCGATCCGCTTCGTGATCCCCTGGACCCCGGGCGGCACCAACGACATCGTCGGCCGCGTGGTCTCCGACGCCATGTCGCGCCGCCTCGGCCAGACCCTGATCTGTGAGAATCGCGGCGGCGCCGGCGGCGCGCTCGGGGCCGAAGTGGTCGCGAAGGCGGCGCCGGACGGCTACACGGTGCTGCTGAGCGGCAGCGGCAGCCTGGTGATCAACCAGATCGTCCGCCGCGGCCACCTGCCCTATGATCCCACGACCGCGCTCACCGCCGTCGGCATGATGGGCCTGGCGCCCAACGTGCTGGTGGCGCATCCGAGCGTGCGGGCGACCACCATGCTGGAGTTGCAGGCGCTGGCCCGCGCGTCCCGCACCCCGCTGACCTATGGCTCCTCCGGCGTCGGCAGCACCAGCCATGCGGCCGGCGCGATGATCGCCCAGGCGCTCGGCGTCGAGATGCAGCACGTTCCCTATCGCGGCAGCGCGCCGGCGGTGAACGACGTGATCGCCGGCCGGCTCAATCTGATGGCCAATGCGGCGGCACCGATGCTGCCCCATATCCGCGCCGGCACGGTGCGCGCCATCGCGATCGCCGGCCATGACCGCGCGCCGACGACGCCGGAAGTGCCGACCATGGCCGAGCAGGGCTTCCCGCAGGTCGAAGCCGCGACCTGGTACGCGATGCATGTCACCGGCGGCACGCCGCCCGATCGCGTGGCGAAGCTGCACGCGATGCTGAACGAAAGCCTGGCCGAGCCCGATGTGCGGCGCGTGCTGGCGGATGTGGGCCTGAACATCGCCCCGTCCGAAAGCCCGGCCGCCTTCGCGCGCTATGTCGAGGAAGACACGCGGCGGTGGGAGCCGGTGGTCCGCGACGTGGGCGTCACCGCGGACTGAAATCCCGCACCACCGGCGCCGCCCCGCGCGGCGCCGGTAGGACCGCGGCGGCGTCAGGCCGCGCCGCTGCCTTCCCGCGTCGCGACGAAGAACAGCCGCGGGAACGGCAGCAGCACGGTGCCGTCCGGCATCACCGGGTAGAAGGGCGCGATGGCGGCCTCGTAGCGCGCCAGGAAATCCGCGCCTTCGGCCGCATCCAGCCGGTCGAGATAGGGGCGGAGCGCGCTGCCCTTGAACCATTCGACGATCGCGCCGGCCCCGCCGGGCAGCACGTGGTGATAGGTGGTGCGCCAGATATCCACGGCGGCGCCCTGCCCGTGCAGGGTCCGGTAGTACCAGTCGGCACCCAGGCGGCTGTCCCGCGACGCGCCGTCCAGCTTGCCGGCCCAGGAGCCATCGGCGGCGACCTGCCGCATCATGCGATGCGCCGGCTCGTCCAGATTGTCCGGCATCTGCACCGCGAGGCTGCCGCCCGGGGCCAGCCTGGCGAGCAGCGACGGCATCAGGGCGGCGTGGTCCGGCACCCATTGCAGCACGGCATTGGCCAGGATCACGTCATAGGGGCCGCCGTCGCCAGGCCAGGTGGCGATATCGGCAGCTTCGAACCGGATATCCGGCAGCCGCTTCCGCGCCGCCGTGATCATGTTCTCGGAACTGTCCATGCCGGTGATGGCGGCATCGGGGAACCGCGCCCGCAGCAGTTCCGTCGAATTGCCGGGGCCGCAGCCGATATCCGCCGCCTTGGCGACCGCCGTCTGCGTCACCTGCGCCAGGAGGTCGTGGATAGGCCGGTTCCGTTCACGTTCGAACTTCGTGTACTGGGTGGCGGACCAGGTCATCGGGCGCTCCGTGATGCATCGGCAGGGGCCGGCCCGGACAGGCTAGAGCAGATCCGACGCGGGCGGAATCGCCGGGGGCGGGCGGAGGCCCTGGCGTTGATGCCTCCGGATTGTGATCAGCCAGGCCGGCGCCGGATCGTCCATGCTGCCGCGCCATGCGCCTGCTGCATCTCGCTCTGATCCTGTCCTGCGCCGCCGCCTGCACGGCGCGGCCGCCAAGCCCCGCGGAGACCGCCTCCCCGCTGGCGCGCGCCGCGCTCGTCGAATGGCAGGCCTGGGGCGGCATCACCGTCACCGGCTGGCCGGCAGCGCGGCCGGCCGACATCGCCGCGACGGCCGAACGCTACGCCCGGCTGATCGCATACTGGAACGCCGTCCCGGAAGGCGGCTGGGTCGTGGACCGGCTGCAGACAGTGCGAGCCGGGATCGCGGCCACCGCTTCCGGGCGGGATGACGGCGCGGCGGCCGGATCGGCGACGGAGGATATCGGCCTCTACAGCCACCCCGCCTGGTCGGCGGCCTTCATCTCGGCCGTGGCACGCTTCGCCGGCATCCCGGAAGGCGACCTGCCATCCACATCCCGGCATGCCAGCTACATCGATGCGATGCTGGAGCATGCGCTGGCGGATCCCGGGGGAGCGCCGTTCCGTCCCTATGCGCCGGAGGAGCGGGCGCCGGCGCCGGGCGACCTGCTCTGCGCCGACCGTTCCGCCACGCTGCTGGCGCATTGGTCGGCGCGTTTGGCGGAGATCGGCGAACCGCGACCCATGCATTGCGACGTGGTGGTGCGCAGCGGGCCCGGCATCATCGAGGCGGTGGGCGGCAATGTGGAGGATCTGGTGGCCCTGCGGCGGCTGCCCGCCGATGCCGGGGGCCGGATCCTGCCCGCCCCGCCGGGCGAGGCGGCCTTCATCCTGATCCTCGCGGCGCAGCCGCGTCCCGCCAGTTGATCAGGCGATCCCGAGCAGCGGCTCCACCGCTTCCAGGAAGCCGCCCGGATTCTCCGCATGCACCCAATGGCCGGCCGCGATCGCGGTGACGCTGACCGCCGGGAACAGGGCCTGGATGGCGGACAGATCGTCGTCGCGCACGTAATCGCTGCGGCTGCCGCGGATGAAGGCGGCGGGGCCGGCATAGGTCGCGCCGAGATCGGGGAATTGCTCCAGCACCGGCATCGCGGCGGCGATCTCCGCCAGCCCGTTGCGCCAGTAGGGCGGGTTCTCGAAGCGGAGGTTCTGCAGCAGGAAGGCGCGGATGCCAGGTTCCGCGATGCTGGCGGCGAGCGCGGCATCGGCCGCCTTGCGCGTCAGGTTGTGTTCCAGCGGCAAGGCCTGCATCGCCGCCACGATGGCGCGGTTGGCGGGGCCATAGGACCGCGGCGCGATATCGGCGACGATCAGCCGGTCGACGCGCGCCGGCCGGGTCAGCGCGAGCGCCATCGCGACCTTGCCGCCCATCGAATGGCCAAGCACGGTGGCATTCGGAATGCCGAGCGCATCCATGGTCTCCGCCACATCCGCCGCCATCGCGGGATAATCCATCCGCGCGTCATGCGGGGAGGCGCCGTGGTTGCGCAGATCCAGGGCGACGACGCGCGCGTCCCCGGCCAGCGCCGACTGGATCGTGCCCCAGTTCTGCGCCGCCCCGAACAGCCCGTGCAGCAGCAGCAGCGGCGGTCCCGCCCCGGCATCGACAGCATTCAGCAGCATGGCGTCATCCCCACCCGGCCCCCACAACACTCACCCGCGTGCTGCCAGCACGCTCATCATCCGCGTGCTGCCAGCACGACACTCGCGATGATCAGGCAGCCGCCCAGGATCATGTCGAGCCCGATCGGCTCCCCGAGCCAGAGCAGCGACACCAGCACCCCGAAGGCCGGCACCATCAGGAAAGCCACCGACGCGACCGCGCCCGGCAGCCGGCGCCCGATCTCGATCACGCACCAGGTGCCGATCGGCGCCACGATCAGGCCGATATACAGCATGATCGGCCAGGACGGCCCGCCGATGCCGCCATCCGGCTCCAGCACCATCGCGATCGGCAGCAGGAAGAGGCAGCCGAGGCCGAAGCACCAGGGCAGCAGTTCCAGCATCGGCGATTTCGGCGGCAAGGCGCGGGTGACGACGATCGCCACGCTCCAGAGCCCCGCCGCCCCGATCAGCATCAGGTGGCCGATCACCACGTCCCACCGGCTCCAGTCCACCGACCAGGGCCCGGCCAGCACCAGCACGCCGGCAAGGCCGAGCGCCGTCGCGACCCAGCGCTTCGGCGAGACCTTCTCGCCCAGCACCAGGATCGACATCGGGATCAGCCAATAGGTGGTGACCGCGGAGATGATCGCGGTGCGGCCCGCCGGCACCAGCGCCACCGCGGCATGGGCCAGCGCGAAGAAGCCGCCCAGCTGCAGCAGCCCCAGCGCCAGCACCGACGGCCAGTCGCCGCGGCGCGGCAGATGCAGGCGGCGCAGCACCGCCAGCAGCGCCGCCGCGACCGCCGCGGCAAGCCCGGCGCGACCGACCGCGAACCACATCGGCGTGGCATGCGCCAGCGCCGCCTTGGTGACCGGCCAGGCGCCCCCGAACAGCAGGATCGCGAGCGGCAGGAGGCGAAAGGCGGGTCCCATCAACCGAAGGCCGCGACCATGTCGGCGCGTATGCCCCAGGCGTCATCCTCCGGCAGCGCGCCGAGGTCGCTCTCGGTCAGGATCACGCCTTCCGGCACGTCGCGGGTGAGCGCGACGCCATGCGCCAGCCCGATCGGCAAGGCCTTCAGCGCCGAGGATCGCGCCGCCGGCACGCATTTGCCCCAGACCAGCGCACCACCCTCCCCGTCCAGCACCTCGCCCTTCTTCAGCGGCCGCTTGGTGACCGCGACGACGTCGCCGCGCCATTCGGTGGAACTGCCCGTCGCCTCCTGCCGCAGCGCCGCGGCGGCGACCGAGACGCCGAGTTCCAGCCCGATGAAGTGATAGGGCCGCCATAGCGCCGCATAGCGGCCGGTGTCGTCGGTCGCGACGCCGTATTCGGCGAAGCAGCGCCGTGCGTAATCCGTCTCGCCCTCGAACACCGCATAGACGCCCCAGCGCAGATTGTCGGGGATCTCGGCCCCGTCGCGGCGGAGGGAGGAGACCACCTCCACCATGCCCTTCTTCGGCAGCACGCCGCCTTCATTGTGCGGCCGCAGCACGAAAGGCAGTTCACCCGTGCCGGCCGGCGGGAAGCCGAGCCCGTCCTGCGGCACGTCGAGGCCGGTCGCATTGGCGATCGCCGCCATCTCGATCCCCGATTTGGTGCCGTCGAGGAAGGAGTTGAACATCTGCGGGTTCATGCCGCCCGCCGCCGCCTGCTCCGGCGTCAGGCCGTAGGAGTCCCAGACCGTCTGCGGCGTGCTCGCGTGGAAATGCGGCAGGTACTTGGTGCCCTTGCCGGCGGCGATGATGGTGAAGCCGGCGGCGCGCAGCGTGTCCACCAATTCGCAGACCAGCGCCGGCTGGTCGCCATAGGCCATCGAGTAGACGACGCCCGCCGCCGCCGCTTCCCGCGCCAGCAGCGGTCCGGCCAGCACATCGGCTTCCACATTCACCATCACCACATGCTTGCCATGCGCGATGGCGTGGCGCGCATGGCGCAGCCCGGCCGCCGGATTGCCGGTCGCTTCCACCACCACGTCGATGCGCGGATCGGCGATCAGCGCCATCGCATCCTCGGTGAGGAAGGTGCGGCCGGTGGTGAAGGCGATGTCGAGATCATGCGCGTCATAGGCCCAGATCGGCCAATGCACCCGGTCGAGCGCCGCCTGGGCGCGCGGCACCGAGAGGTCCGCGACGCCCATCACATGCACGCCCGGCATGATCCGCGCCTGATGCAGGAACATCGAGCCGAACTTGCCGGCGCCGATATGGGCGACGCGGATCGGTCGGCCCTCGGTGGCGCGGGCCAGCAGCTTGGCGTGGAGGTTCATGCGCAGGATTCCCTCAGGGGTGGCGCGTCCGATTCAGGCAGCGATATGCAGGCCGCCATTCACCTGGATGGTCTCGCCGGTGATGAAGCTGGCCCAGTCGCTGCAGAGGAAGGCGACGGCGCCCGCCACCTCCGCCGCGGTGCCGAGGCGGCCGAGCGGCGTCGCCGCCAGCAGCGCCGGCCCGCGCGCCGCCATCAGCGGCTGCACCATCGGCGTGTCGATCAGCCCGGGCGAGACGGCGTTGACGCGAATGCCGCGCGGCGCCAGCTCATGCATCAGGGAACGGGAGAAGCTTAGCACCGCGCCCTTGGCGGCGGCGTAATGCGCATGCCGGTTGCTGCCGCGATGGCCGGCCATGGAGGCGATGTTCACCACCGCCCCGTGATCGCGCAGCGCGCGCGCCGCCGCGCGGCAGCAATGGAAGACGCCGTCCAGATTGACCGCGAGCGTGCGGCGCCAATCGGCATCCGTCATCTCGGCGACCGCGGCTTCCGGATAGATGCCGGCACCCGTCACCAGGAAATCGATGGCGCCGGCGCCGTCGATCGCCGCATCCACCGCCGCGGGATCGGTGACGTCGAGCGCCTGGGTGACGACCGTGCCACGGCCGGCCGCCAGGCCGCGCGCGAATTCGGCCAGCGGCGCCTCATCCCGGTCGGTCAGCACCAGATCGGCGCCGAGCTGCCCGAACAGCGTCGCGATGGCGCGCGGAATGCCGCCATTGGCGCCGGTCAGGAACAGGCGGCGGCCGGTGAAGTCGATCATGTCTGCATCCACCCGCCGGCGACGTCGAGCGCCTGCCCGGTCACGAATTCCGCGTCCGGCCCGGTCAGGTAGCAGGCGGTGCGCGCCACCTCCTCCGGCGTGCCGAAGCGGCCCATCGGCGTGACGTTCAGCACCTGCTCGTTCAGGCGCGGATCGACGGTCTTGGCGAGGGCCGTGTCGATCCGGCCGGGGCAGAGCGCATTGACCGTGATGCCGTGCGGCCCGAGTTCCCCCGCCAGGTGCTTCGACAGCCCGATCAGCGCCGCCTTGGTCGCGGTGTAGTGGCAGGCGACGATCGGGGTATAGGTCTTCCCGGCGACCGAGGCCTGGTTGACGATGCGCCCCGCCTTGCGCGCGATCATCCCCGGCGACAGCGCCCGGATCATCGCGAAGGCACCGGTGAGATTGACCGCGACGACGCGCTCCCATTCCTCGAACGGCATCTCATGCACGCCGAGGGCGCGGCCATTGGTCTTCGGGCTGATGCCGGCATTGTTCACCAGGATATCGGCCGGCCCCAGCTCCTTCTCCGCCGCCTCGCAGGCGGCTTCGACCTGGGCACGGTCGGCGACGTCGCAGGCGAGCGGAAAGCCGCCGAATTCCCGGGCCGTTGCGGCGGCCAGGTCCCGGTCGACATCGAGCACCGCGACCCAGGCGCCGCGCGCCGCGAGCATGCGGGCGATGGCGGCGCCGATGCCGCGCCCCGCCCCGGTGACGATGGCGACGCGGCCGGCATGGGTCTGAGGCTCGCTCACCGTCGTTACTCCGCGACCTGCAGCATGATCTTGCCGATATGCGCGCTGCTTTCCATCAGGCGGTGCGCCTCGACGATGCCGCTCAGCGGGAAGGTCCGGTAGATCTCGGGCCCGCAGCGCCCGGCCTCCAGCACCGGCCAGACCGTCTCGGCCAGGTCCTTGGCGAGCGCCGCCTTCTGGGCGGTGGTGCGCGGCCGCATGGTGCTGCCGGTGACGGTCAGGCGGCGGACCATGATGGGGCGCAGATCGGCCTTCGCCGCCTCATGCCCGCCCAGGAAGGCGATGAAGACCAGTCGACCATCCATCGCCAGGCTGCGCAGGTTGCGCTGGAAATAATCGGCGCCGACCATGTCGAGCACGACATTGACGCCGCGCCCGTCGGTCAGGCGCTTCACCGCCTCGACGAAATCCTCCTGCTTATAGTCGATCGCCGCATCGGCGCCGAAGCGCAGGCAGGCCGCTACCTTCTCGGCGCTGCCGGCGGTCGCGATCACCCGGGCGCCGAATTCGCGGGCCAGCTTGATCGCGGTGACGCCGATGCCGGAGGTGCCGCCATGGATCAGCACCGTCTCGCCGCGGGCCAGGCGGCCATGGCCGAACAGATTGGCCCAGACGGTGAAATAGGTTTCCGGCAAGGCGGCGGCCCTGAGCGCGTCATAGCCCTTCGGCCAGGGCAGCGCCTGGGTCTCCGGCGCCACGCAATACTCGGCATAGGCGCCGCCATTGGTCAGCGCGCAGACCTTGTCGCCGATCTTGTAGCGGGTGACGCCGGTGCCCGTGGCCACCACTTCGCCGGCGCATTCCAGGCCCATATGCGGGCTGGCGCCGGCGGGCGGCGGATAATTGCCCAGGCGCTGCTGGATGTCCGGCCGGTTCACGCCCGCGGCCAGCACCCGGATCAGGATCTCGTCCGCCGCCGGCGCCGGCAACGGGCCGCGCCTGGCCACCATGATCTCCGGCGCGCCGCCGGCGCCATGATCGACGAAGGTCATCTCCTGCGGCAGCGCAACCATGGCCCGTATCCCTCCGTCCCGATAATGCCGCGCGAAGGTTCCCTCGCACGGCTGGCCCGTCAAGCGGGGGTTGCGCAGCACCGCCATTCCGGTGGACCATCCTTTCAAATCGGGAGGCACTTCCCGGGGAGGACCGCCATGACCACGATCCGACGCCGCCCGCTGCTCGCGGGCCTCGCCGCCTCCGCGGCCATCGCCCCCGGTATCCTGCGCGCCCAGGGCAATGAGCTGCGCTTCGGCGCGCTGTTCCCCTTCTCCGGCCCGATCGCGCTGCTGGGCGATGAGAGCTTCCGCGGGGTCGAGATCGCGACCGATGAACGCAATGCGGCGGGCGGCGTGCTTGGCCGCCAGGCGCGCCTGATGAAGGGCGATGCCGTCGACCAGAACCAGGCGATCGGCGAGGTCCGCCGGCTGATGAGCGTGGAGCGCGTGGCGGCCGTCTTCGGCACCTATGCCTCCCCCCTTTCCTTCGCCGCCTCCCAGGTGACCGAGCTGCAGGGCGTGCCCTATTTCGAGATGGGCGCGATCAGCGACCCGATCACCGAACGCGGCTTCCGCTACACCTTCCGCACCTGCCCGCGCAGCTCCGACTTCGCCGCCTCCATCATCGATGGCGTCACCGAAGCGCTGGCGCCCGCCTATAACGCCGATCCGAAATCGCTGCGGCTGGCGATCCTGCACGAGGATGCGCTCTACGGGCAGACCGTCTCGGGCTTCCAGGAAGCGCTGATCCGCCAACGCGGGCTGCAGCAGGTCGAGAAGCTGGCCTATTCGGCGCGGTCGGTCGATCTCTCCTCCGTCATCCAGCGGCTGCGCAGCGCCAATGCGGATGTCGTGCTGCACACGGGCTACCAGAACGACATCGTGCTGTTCTTCCGCGGCATGCAGGAAGCGAACTGGAAGCCGCGCATGGTGATCGGCGCCGGCGCCGGCTACAGCCTGACCGATACCGCCCGCGCCGTCGGCCCTGCCTTCGAAGGTGTGATGAATGTCGACTTCACCCAGTTCGAGGTGAACGAGACCTATGCCCCGGGCGTGAAGCAGTTCGTCGAAGCCTATCGGCGCAAATACGGCTCCGAGCCGCGCTCCGGCCACAGCCTGGCGCACTACTTCGGCGCCAAGGTCTTCTACGACGCGGTGCATCGCGCGGGATCGACCGATAAGGACCGGATCCGCGCCGCGGTGCTGGCGACCGATATCGCGGAAGGCACCACCGCGACCGGCTGGGGCGTGCGCTTCGACGAGCGCGGCCAGAACACCCGGGTCCGCCCCTTCCTGCTGCAATGGCAGGGCGGCAAGCAGGTCACGGTGTTCCCGGCCCAGGCCGCGGCCGGCACGCTGCGCCCGCAGCTCGGGGCCTGAAGGCCGGCGGGGGCAGCCGCCCCCGCGGCCCCATCCCGCATGGATATCCTGACCCAACTCATCGCCAATGGCGTGCTGCTCGGCGGCGTCTTCGCGCTGATCAGCATCGGGCTCACCCTCATCTTCGGCATCGTGCGCGTGGTGAATTTCGCGCATGGCGAGTTGCTGATGGTGGGCCTCTATGCCACCTGGCTGCTCTCCGCCAAGCTCGGCATCCACCCCTATCTGGCGGCGGTGCCGCTCGCCGTCGCCTTCTTCTTCCTGGGCGCGCTGATGCAGCGGGCGATCATCCAGCCGCTGATGAATGCCGATCCGCATATCCAGATCTTCGCCACCGTCGGCATCGGCACCGCCCTGGCCAATGGCGCGCTGATGATCTTCTCGGCCGATCTGCGCAGCGTCGACCTGCCCTGGGCGCGGCAGGCGACGGACCTGTTCGGGCTGGCCTCGGTCAGCCGCGGCAACCTGGTGGCGTTCGCGGTGTCCGGCGTCGCGACGACCGGGCTGATCCTGTTCCTGCGCCGCACCCATCTCGGCCGCGCCATCCGCGCGGTGGCGCAGAACCGCTACGCGGCGCCGCTGATGGGCATCGACGTCAACCGCATCTACGCCATCACCTTCGGCATCGGCGCGGCCTGCGTCGGCCTTGCCGCCGCGGTGCTGGCGCCGCTCTACCCGGCCTTCCCGACGGTCGGCAGCTTCTTCGTCCTGACCGCCTTCGTGGTGGTGGTGCTCGGCGGCATGGGCAGCCTGGAAGGGGCCGTCGTGGGCGCGCTGATCATCGGCCTGGTCGAGAGCCTGGCCGGCTACTACGTCGCGCCCGACCTGAAGGAGGTGGTGTATTTCATCATCTTCCTCGGCATCCTGATCGTGCGGCCGGCCGGGCTGTTCGGCGTGCGGGGGGCGGAATGATGCGCGCCGCCGCCGTCATCACCGGGCTCTTCGGCCTCTTCGCCCTGCCCTTCTGGGTGATCCCGGCCTATGACGCCGAAGCCGCCGGCTTCTGGCAGCATATCTTCGTCACCATCTTCGTCTTCGCGGCGATGGCCTGCGCCTGGAACATCCTGGGCGGCTTCGCGGGCCAGCTCTCGCTCGGGCAGACGATCTTCTACGGCATCGGCGGCTATGCCGCCGCGCTGCTGAACCAGCATTTCGGGCTGGTTCCCTGGATCGGCATGCTCGCCGGCGCCGCGGTCTCCGTCATCGTCGCGGTGCTGGTCGCCTGGCCGTGCCTGCGCCTGCGCGGCCCCTTCTTCACCTTGTCGACCATCGCCTGCCTGGAGGTGATCCGGCTGCTGGCCATCCACTTCAAGGACTGGACCGGCGGCAGCGCCGGCCTGCCGGTGCCGATGTTCGTCGGCAGCGAGATGCGCATCGGCTGGTCCTGGATGCTGTTCCGGGAGAAGGAGAACTACCTGGTCATCGCCTTCGGGCTGCTGCTGGTCTGCCTCGCCGGTTCCTGGCTGGTGCGTCGCTCCCGCCTCGGCTTCTCCCTGGTGGCGGTGCGGGAGCGGGAGGATGCGGCGCGCGCGGTCGGCATCAACACCACGGCGGTGAAGCTCTCGGCCTTCGCGATCTCGGCCGGGCTGACCTCGCTGGTCGGCAGCTTCCACGGCATCTACCTGAACTTCATCGACCCGGAGACGATGTTCAGCTTGGCGACCGCGATCCAGGTGGCGATGTTCGCGCTGATCGGCGGCCTGGGCACCGTCAGCGGCCCGATCTGGGGCACGCTGCTGGTGGTGCCGATCGCGGAAGCCGCGCGCGGCTGGCTCGGCGCCGGTGCCAATGGGCTGCACGGGCTGGTCTATGGCGTGGTGCTGGTCGCCGTCGTGCTGACCATGCCGCATGGCCTGGTCGGCTCCATCGGCCCCTGGCTGCGCCGCCGCTTCGGCGCCGCGGCCTCGACGGATGCGACCCGCATCGCGGCCCCGGTCGCGGGCGAGGCGCAGCTCCGGCCGCCGATCGGCCCCGTCATCCTGGAAGCCCAGGGCCTGACCCGGCGCTTCGGCGGCCTGATCGCGACCAACGATGTCTCCCTGACGCTCCGCCAGGGCGAGGTGATCGGCGTCATCGGCCCGAACGGCGCCGGCAAGACGACGCTGTTCAACCTGCTGTCGGGCTTCCTGCCGCCTTCGGCCGGCACGCTGCGGGTGATGCTGCCGGACGGGAACTGGGTGACGCCTTCGGCCCCGCATGCTTTCGCCAGCGCCGGCGTCGCGCGCACCTTCCAGATCGTGCAGCCCTTCGCCGGGCTGTCGGTGCTGGAGAATGTGATGCTCGGCGCCTTCCACCGGGCGCGCTCCGCGACCGAGGCCCGCCGCATCGCGGAGGAGGTGGCGACCCGCTGCGGCCTCGGCGCCCTGCTGCACGCGGAGGCGCGCAGCCTGACCGTCGGCGGCGCCAAGCGGCTGGAAGTGGCGCGGGCGCTGGCCATGGGCCCGCGCATCCTGCTGCTGGACGAGGTGATGGCCGGCCTCAACCCCGCCGACGTCGCGGCGGCGGTGGAGCTGGTGAAGGCGGTGCGGGACAGCGGCGTCGCCGTGATCGCCATCGAGCATGTGATGGCGGCGATTATGGCGATTTCCGACCGCATCATCGTCATCAATTCCGGCCGCCTGATCGCGGAAGGCACACCGGACGAGATCGCCCGCAACCCGGCCGTCATCGAGGCCTATCTCGGCGAGGACTACGTCCATGTTGCGGCTTGAGGGGCTGCGCGCCGGCTATGGCCCCGTCACCGTGCTGCAGGATGTCTCGCTGGAGGTGAACCAGGGCGAGGTCGTCACCATCGTCGGCGGCAACGGCGCCGGCAAGACGACGACGCTGCGGGCCATCTGCGGCCTGATCAGGCCGCAGGGCGGCCGCATCACCGTCGATGGCCGCGATACCGCCGGGCTGGCGCCGCCGGCCATCGTCGACCTCGGCATCACCATGATCCCGGAAGGCCGCCAGCTTTTCCCCTTCATGACGGTGCGGGACAACCTGATGCTCGGCGGCTTCAAGCCGGCCGCCCGCGCCCGCATCCCGGAGCGGATGGAGGAAGTCCTGGCCCTGTTCCCGCGCGTGCGGGAACGGCTCGGGCAGTTCGCCGGCTCACTCTCCGGCGGCGAGCAGCAGATGGTGGCGATCGCGCGCGGCATGATGGCGAGCCCGCGCCTGCTGATGTTCGACGAACCGTCGCTCGGCCTGGCGCCGCTGATCGTCAAGCAGGTGTTCCAGATCATCGACACCGTCGTCGCTTCCGGCACCACGGTGCTGATCGTCGAGCAGAACATCGTCCACACCCTGCAGATCGCGACCCGCGCCTATGTGCTGGAAAACGGCCGCGTGGCGATGAGCGGCCCGGGGCCGGAGCTGCTGCGCGACCCGCATGTGAAGAAGGCCTATCTCGGTGTCTGAGAGTCCATCTGGACACTACGGCGGGTCGGTCCGGCGGGTCTTTTCCACCCCTGGCACGCTGGCTTCCTCGCCGATGCAACCAGCATCGGCAGCGTCAGCCAGCGCACCAGGGACGAAAAATCCCTCGCCGGCCCTCCGCCGCCGCAGTGTCCAAACGGACTCTGAGCGGATCTTCGTCACCGGCGGCGCGCGGGGGATCGGGCGCGCGGTGGCGGACGCCTTCGCCGCGCAAGGTGCCCGGGTCTGCGTGCTCGACCGGGACGCGGTGCCGGATGCGCCGCCGGGCTGGCTCTGCCGGCAGGGCAGCGTCGCGGACGCGGCGGCGACCGAGGCTGCCTTCGCGGCGATGGACCAGGCCTGGGGCGGCGTCGACATCGCCTTCGCCAATGCCGGCTTCGCCGCCAACAAGCCGACGCTCGATCTCACCGAAGCGGAGTGGCGGGGCGCCATCGACGTCAATCTCACCGGCGCCTTCCTGACCGCGCAGGCGGCCGGCCGGCGCATGGTGCCGGCCGGCTCCGGCGTGATCCTGATGACCGCCAGCATCTATGCCGAGCGCGGCGGCGCCGAGCGCGCCGCCTATTGCGCCAGCAAGGCCGGCGTGGCGAACCTGGCCCGCGCGCTCGCCTGCGAATGGGGACCGCACGGCGTGCGCGTCAATGCGCTGGCGCCGGGCTATGCCGAGACGGCGCTGGTCGCCGGGCTGGTGGCGCGCCGCCGCCTCGATGCCGGCGCGCTGACCGCGCGCAGCCCGCAGCGCCGGCTGACCCAGCCGGAGGAGATCGCGGCGCTGGCGCTGTTCCTCGCCTCGCCGGCCGCATCCGCGATCAACGGCGCCGTCATCCCGGTCGATGGCGGCTGGCTGGCCAATGGAGCGCCCTGATGCCGCAACAGCCGCGCGCCACGATCAGCGGCCACAGCGCCGTCTACGTCATCCTGGCCGATCCGGTGGCGCAGGTGCGCACCCCGCAGATGATGAACGCGCATTTCGACGCCATCGGCCTGGACGGCGTGCTGGTGCCGCTGCATGTGCCGCCGGAAGCACTGGCGACCGTGATCGCCGGGCTACGGCCGGTGCGCAACCTGCGCGGCATCGTCATCACCGTACCGCACAAGCAGGCGGTCCTGGCCCTGGTCGATGACGCGACGGAAGCGGCGCGGCAGGTCGGCGCCGTCAACGTGATCCGCCGCGATGCGGATGGCAGGCTGACCGGCGGCCAGTTCGATGGCGAGGGCTTCTGCACCGGCCTGGAACAGGCCGGGCACGCCATCGCGGGGCGGCGCGTCTTCCTGTCCGGTGCCGGCGGCGCCGCATCCGGCATCGGCTTCGCGCTGGCGCGGCATGGCGCCAGCGCCCTGACCATCCACAACCGCGACATGACGAAGGCTGCGGCGCTGGCGGCCCGCATCGCCGCCGCCTATCCCGGCTGCGCGGTCGCCGCCGGCGCCGATCCGGCCGGGCATGCGATCGCGGTGAACGGCACCAGCCTCGGCATGGCACCCGGCGACGGGTCCCCGATCGATGTCGCGCGACTAGATCCCGGCAGCGTCGCGGCGGAGGTCATCATGACCCCAGCCGCCACGCCCTACTTGGCCGCCGCCACCGCGCGCGGCCTGCCGACCCATGGGGGCGCCGCGATGCTGCAGACCCAGGTCGCGCTGCTCACGGCCTTCATGCAGGGCGAAGCGGGCTGAGGCCGGCGCGGGGCTTTCCGCGCAAAAAATCGCCATGCGATGTCGCCCCGGCCGCGGCCCGTTCGTCATATCGGCAGGGGCGCCATCGCGGCCGCCTTGGAGCAGAGGAGATCACACGATGCGCGTCATGGTTCTGGTGAAGGCCACGCAGGACAGCGAAGCGGGCACCATGCCTTCGACCGAGCTGCTGATCGCCATGGGCAAATACAATGAGGAGCTGATCAATGCCGGCATCCTCCTGGCCGGCGAGGGCCTGCATCCGTCCGTGAAGGGCAGGCGCGTGGCCTTCGACGGTCCCGGCCGCACCGTCATCGACGGCCCCTTCGCCGAAACCCGTGAGCTGGTCGCCGGCTTCTGGCTCTGGGACGTCAAGGACATGGACGAGGCCGTCGCCTGGGTGAAGCGCTGCCCGAACCCGATGACCGGCCCGAGCGAGATCGAGATCCGCCCGGTGTTCGAGGCCGCCGATTTCGGCGATGCCCTGACCCCGGAAGTCGCCGCGATCGACGAGCGGCTGCGCGAGAAGACGGCCAAGCGCTGAGTCGCCGCCGCGGCAGCCGCCATGGCCGCGTCCGAAACCCATGCGGCGATCGAGACGGTCTTCCGGATCGAACGGGCCAGGCTCATCGCGGGCCTGGCCCGGCTGGTGCGGGATGTGGGCCTGGCCGAGGAACTGGCGCAGGACGCCCTGGTCGCCGCCCTGGCGGCATGGCCGAAGACAGGGGTGCCCGACGCCCCGGGCGCCTGGCTGATGGCCGCGGCCAAGCGCCGCGCCATCGACGGGTTCCGCCGCGACCGGATGCTCGCGCGCAAGCATGCCGAGCTCGGCCAGGCGCTGGAGGACGACCGCGGCACCGGCGCCGCGGATCTCGAAGCGGCCCTGGACGACGATGTCGGCGATGAGCTGCTGAGCCTGATCTTCACCGCCTGCCACCCGGTGCTGTCCACGGAGGCACGCGCGGCCCTGACGCTGCGGCTGGTCGGCGGGCTGACCACCGGGGAGATCGCCCGCGCCTTCCTGGCCAGCGAAGCCGCCATCGCGCAGCGCATCCTCCGGGCCAAGAAGACGCTCGGCCAGGCCGGGCTGAGCTTCGAGGTTCCCCGCGGCGAGGCGCGGCAGGCGCGCCTCGCCTCCGTGCTGGAGGTGCTCTACCTGATCTTCAACGAGGGCTATGCGGCCACCGCCGGCGAAGACCTGGTGCGGCCCGCCCTCTGCGCCGAAGCCCGGCGCCTCGGCCGCATCCTCGCCGGCCTCACGCCCGAGGAGCCGGAGGTCTTCGGCCTGCTCGCGCTGATGGAGATCCAGGCCTCGCGCCTGGCCGCGCGCACGGCACCGGATGGCAGCTCGCTGTCGCTGGCCGAGCAGAACCGTGCCCGCTGGGACCAGTTGCTGATCCGCCGGGGTCTCGCCGCCCTGGCGCGGGCCGAAGCGCTGGGCGGCGCCCAGGGCCCCTACGCGCTGCAGGCGGCACTCGCCGCCTGCCATGCGCGGGCGCGCCGCATGGAGGATACCGACTGGCGGCGCATGGCAGCGCTCTACGACACCCTGCGGGAGGTCATGCCTTCGCCGGTGGTCGATCTGAACCGGGCCGTCGCCCACAGCATGGCCTTCGGCCCGGAAGCCGGCCTGGCGCTGGTGGAGGAGATCGCGCAGGCCGCGGCACTGCGCAACTATGCCCCGCTGCCGGCGGCACGGGGCGATTTCCTGTTCCGGGCCGGCCGGCTGGCCGAAGCCCGGGCCCAGTTCGAACAGGCGGCGGCGCTCAGCCGCAATGCGCGCGAAAAGGCCTTCCTCCTGGCGCGGGCGGCCGCCTGCGGCGGTTGAGGCCGCGCCGGCCCGGGTCAAGCCTGCGCGACCGGGTGCCGGCGCTGACCATTTCCCGGTAGCCGCCCATCCCCGGCCCCGCCGGCCCGCGGTAGCATGCCTTGGCACCCTGCCCGGGCATCGACCGATGAAGCTTGCACATGCGTATTGGCGACAGGACAGGATCCTGATGCAGGCGGCGTCGCGCAGCGTCGCCGGAGGCTGGATCAACTGGGGCGATGTGTTCATCGCCATTCCTGAATCGCCCGCCGATATCGGCGGAAAGGCGATCACCGCGCTCCGGCAGTCGCGCATCGACGTGCCGCATCCGGCCCAGTCGGAGTGGGGAAAGGTGCAGGCGCCGATACTGAACGCCGCCGGCGCCAGAAGCTGGACGGCATTCGCCAAGGGCACGAAGGCCGTCATGCTCGAGTTGGAGGGCGACAGCGTCAGGCTGGAGCCGACCGCCGATTACGGGCGGCGGGGCGGAACCATGTTGCCGGACCAGGCGATCACCTGCCGCTTCACGGAGGATGTGTTGGGCCCGGCGCTGCTGCGGGCCTTCGCCATCTGCACCTGACGTCATCGGCCCAATACGGGGGGCGGCCCCGCCCGGTTCAGATCCGTGCCAGAAGCTCGGTCTTCTTCGCGCTGAACTCGTCTTCGGTCAGGATCCCCGCATCACGGAGATCGGCGAGCTTCCGGAGCTGGTCGGTGACGGATTTGGCCGGCGCCGCGGCCGCGACACCGGGCGACCCGTGGCGCAGCTCCTCCAGGCGTGCATAGGCGGCCTCGAAGATCGTCTTGCCCTCGAAGGTCTTGAAGGCGAGTTCGTCATGCGAGGTGTGCAGGCGGAGCAGACGATAGCCAAGCAGCGACTTGGTCTCGACCGAGGTGATCTTCGACAGCGGGATCGTCTCGAAGATCTCCCCGAACAGGCCCTTGCGATGGAAGCAGGCGCGTTCGCTGGTCAGCACGAACTGGCCATTGTGCTGCTTCTTCTTGCCCTGGCCCATCATCTCCCCGATCCAGCCCTGGAGATGGGCTTCGACCGTCTCGCCCGGTTTCAGCTTGGCCTTCCGGAACGCATCGATATGCCTGTCGCCCTGCCCGTTCACCCGAGACCTCTGCCGCAATGCCGATCGCGGCATCCTATCGCAGGGCGCGTGACGGGATCAGCCTCGATCCGCCTTGCACTGCCCGGATATTGACCCCGAAGCGGGCGCTTCCTAGAGTCCCCGTCGTGCTGTAGGGCGCATCAGCCATGGGCTGGACGGGCGATGCCCGCCTACGTGTCGTCAACCGTCACGTGCCATGCCCAATCCCGAGAATCTCCGCAAACAGGCGAAGCAATTCCTGCGCTGGCATCGCGACCGGCATTATCCGGTCGCCGCGCAGATCCGCGCGCTGCTGCCGCGGTATCGCGACCTCACCGACGAACAGGTCCTCGCCAGCCATTTCCGGCTGAACGACGCGCAGGAACTGGTCGCCCGCAAGCTGGGGTTCGGGAGTTGGGAGGCGTTGCTCAAGGGGCTTCCAACCATGTCCGGCATCGATGCCGAAGCCGATCCGCGGCCGGTCCTTCTCCAGGCGGAGCCGCAGCTCTTCGTCCGCGACATCGCCGCCGCCTGTGCCTTCTATGCCGGGACGCTCGGCTTCACCGTCGCCTTCACCTATGGCGAGCCGCCCTTCTATGCGCAGGTCGCGCGCGACGGCGCCCGGCTGAACCTGCGCTGCGTCGCCGAGCCGCCGATCGACCCGGCGCTGCGCGCGCGGGAAGACCTGCTATCCGCCAGCATCACGCTGGAGGATGCGAAGCCGCTGTTCCTGGAATACCAGGCGGCCGGCGCGCCCTTCCACCAGACCCTGCGGACGGAGCCCTGGGGCGCGCGGAGCTTCATCATCCGCGATCCGGACGGCAACCTGATCCTGTTCGCGGGCAAGGGCGGTCAGGGCTGAGGCGCATGGCCTTCCGCCACTTCGCACACGCTATCCTTCGGGTCGGACCAGGTGGCCGCATCCGATCGCCAGATAGGCGCGACCGGGGTTTCCGCGACCGGCGTCGGCGCCATGCGCCTTGCGGCAGGTCCGGCAATGCAATGCACGATCGGCCACGGGGCCGTGTCGACCGCATACCGGCCGCATGATGTATCGACCCTCGATCGAGGTCATGCGGCCGGTATGAGTCTTCGTTCAGCGCGCAGCCGCCACACCAGCCCTGCGCGCCTGATCCCCGGCTCCGGAAGTCAAAACTTTCTCCGCCAGGCATCAGAGGCGACGGCCCCGCAGAGACAGCTGCCGGTCAGCATCAGTTCACCCGGATGTTCCGTTCCCTGACGATCGCGCCCCATTTCTGCGCCTCGCTGTGCAGGAAGGCGGTGGCACTCGCGGGGGTGGAATCGCGCACCACCTGCATGCCCTGCTCGGTCAGGCGCTGGATCAGCGTCGCATTCTCCAGCGCCTTGTTCACCGCGGCATTCGCCGCGGTGATGATCGCGCCCGGGGTGCCGGCCGGCGCCATCACCATGTGCCAGGTATAGGCCTCATACCCCGGCACGCCGCCTTCGGCGAAGGTCGGCACCTCGGGTGCCAGCGGCGTGCGCTGCAGGGTGCTGATCGCCATCGCGCGCACATCGCCGCGCCGCGCATATTCCATGCCGCCGAGGCCGACATCGATGATCATCGCGACGCGGCCGCTCAGCACGTCCGGCATGGCGGCGGAAGAGCCGCGATAGGGAACGTGGCTGACTTCCAGCCCGCCGGCCATGGACAGGAACAGCTCCGTCGCCAGGTGGACCGCGCCGCCATTGCCGCTGCTGGCATAGTTGTACTTGCCGGGATTGGCGCGGAACAGGGCGATCAGCTCCTGCAGGTTCTGGGCCGGGATGTCCTTGTTCACCAGCGCCACCATCGGCACCTGGCCGACCAGCGCGATCGGCGCGAAATCGGCGTCGGGGTCGAAGGGCAGCCGCGGGAACAGCGGGCGCAGCACCGAATGCGCGATGGTGGTGTAGAGCAGCGTCTGCCCGTCCTTCGCCGCCTTGGCGACCAGGTCGGTACCGACCACCACGCCCGAACCGGTGCGGTTTTCCACCACGATGCGCTGCGGCAGGATCTGGCCCAGATATTCGGCCACCAGCCGCGCGGGCACGTCGGTCGGGCCGCCGGCGGCGAAGGGCACGATCATGCGGACCGGCTGCTGCGGCCAGGCGGGGGCCTGCGCCCGCGCGGCGAAGGGAAGCAGGGCGGCGGCACCCAGGACATGGCGGCGGTTCAGCATCGGATCAGTCTCCCCAAACGGGGGTTTACCCCCCGGCGCGTCGTCGCATCCTACTGCAAGCCGGGGCGCCGCCCGTCAACCGCCGGCGGGGTCGATCCGCACGCCGGTCGCGGCGTCGAACACATGCAGGAACTCCGGCGTGATCGACAGCCGCATGCCATCGGCCAGCGCCGCCGCGCCCGGCAGCCTTGCCACCAGCGCGGTGCCGTCGGCGAGCCTGCCATGCAGCACCGATTCCGACCCCAGCGGCTCCACCAGCTCGACCGTCACCGGCAGCGCGGCCGGCCCATCGGTGCCGAGATGCTCCGGCCGGATGCCCAGCGTCACCGCCCTGCCCTCGCCGCCCGGGCGCGGCCCATCGGTGAAGCGGATCGGCGCGCCGCCGCCGGCCAGCAGCGCGGCATGGCCGCCTTCGGCGAGCGTCGCCGGCAGGAAGTTCATCGCCGGGCTGCCGATGAAGCCGGCGACATAGGTATCGGCCGGGCGCGCCCAGATCTCCATCGGGCTCGCCACCTGCACCGCATGGCCCTGGTGCATCACCACCAGGCGGTCGCCGAGGGTCATCGCCTCCACCTGGTCATGGGTGACGAAGAGGCTGGTGACGCCGAGGCGCTTCTGCAGCCGCCGGATCTCCGCCCGCATCTGCACCCGCAGCTTGGCGTCGAGGTTCGACAGCGGCTCATCGAACAGGAACAGCTTCGGCTCCCGCACGATGGCGCGGCCCATGGCGACGCGCTGGCGCTGGCCGCCGGACAGCTGGCGCGGCTTCCTCGCCAGCAGCGGCTCGATCCCCAGCAGCGCCGCGCCTTCTTCCACCCGCCGCCGGATCTCGGGTTTCGGCAGGCCGCGGATCTTCAGGCCATAGGCCATGTTCTCGAAGACCGTCATGTGCGGATAGAGCGCGTAGTTCTGGAACACCATGGCGATGTCGCGGTCGGCCGGCTCCAGCGCGGTCACGTCGCGGCCGTCGATCAGCACCTGGCCGGCACTCGGCTTCTCCAGCCCCGCCACAATGCGCAGCAGGGTCGACTTGCCGCAGCCGGAGGCGCCGACGATCACCACCATCTCCCCGTCGGAGAGCGCGAGGTCGACGCCATGCAGCACCTGGGTGGCGCCGAAGGCCTTCTGGACGCCGGAGAGAGAAAGCGTGGCCATTACTTCTCGGTCTCCGTCAGGCCGCGCACGAACCAGCGCTGCATCAGCACCACGACGGCGATCGGCGGCAGCAGCGCCAGCACCGTCGTCGCCATAACGATGTTCCAGTCGGTGCCGGCTTCGTTGCCGATCATCTTCACGATGCCGATCACCACCGTTTCCACATCGCCCGAGGTCGTCACCAGCAGCGGCCAGAGGTACTGGTTCCAGCCATAGACGAACAGGATGACGAAGAGCGCCGCCATGTTGGTCACCGACAGCGGCAGCACCACGTCGCGGAAGAAGCGCATCGGGCCGGCACCGTCCATCTTCGCCGCTTCCACGAATTCATCCGGGATGGTCAGGAAGAATTGCCGGAACAGCAGCGTGGCGGTGGCGGAGGCGATCAGCGGCACGATCAGCCCGGCATAGGTATCGATCATCCCGAGGGTCGAGATCACCTGGAAGGTCGGGAAGATGCGCACCTCGACCGGCAGCATCAGGGTGATGAAGATCGCCCAGAAGGCGATGCCACGGCCGCGGAACTGGAAGAAGGCGACCGCGAAGGCCGAGAGCAGGGAGATGGCGATCTTGCCGACCGCCACCAGCACCGCCATCAGCAGGCTGTTCCACAGCATGGTGGCGACCGGCACGTTGACGCTGCGCCCGCCCTGCCCCCAGGCCTGGGCGTAGTTGCTCAGCGCCTGGCTGCCGGGCAGCAGCGTCACCCCGACGCGTCCGATCGTCCCCGCATCATGGGTGCTGCCCATCAGCAGCAGCCAGACCGGCAGCGCGAAGATCAGCACGCCGACGATCAGGATCGCATGGGTCAGGATGTCGCCGCGCCGCATCAATAGGTCACCTTCCGCTCGACGAAGCGGAACTGGATGACGGTCAGCCCGACCACCAGCAGCATCAGCAGCACCGACTGGGCGGAGGAGCTGCCGAGCGCCAGGTTCACCCGGCCATCGACATAGGCGCGGTAGATCAGCGTCTCCGTCGCCTTGCCGGGGCCGCCCTTGGTCAGCGCGTCGATCACGCCGAAAGTGTCGAAGAAGGCGTAGACCAGGTTCACCACCAGCAGGAAGAAGGTGGTGGGCGACAGCAGCGGGAAGATCACCGTCCAGAAGCGCCGCACCGGCCTGGCGCCATCGACCGCGGCGGCTTCCAGCACGCTTTTCGGGATCGCCTGCAGCCCCGCCAGGAAGAAGATGAAATTGTAGCTGACCTGCTTCCAGGCGGCCGCGACGATGACGAGGCCCATCGCCTGCGTCCCGTTCAGCTTGTAGTCCCAGGCGACGCCGTTCTGGTTCAGCCAGCGCCCGACCAGCCCGATCGAGGGGTGGAACAGCAGCATCCAGAGCACCGCCGCGATCGCCGGCGCCACCGCATAGGGCCAGATCAGCAGGGTGCGGTAGCCGCGCGCGAAGCGGATCTGGCGGTCGGCCAGCACCGCCAGCAGCAGCGCGGTGCCGAGCGAGAGCAGGGTGACGCAGGTCGAGAACACCACCGTGTTCCAGGCCGCCTCGAGATAGAGCGGGTCGGCCAGCAGGTCCGAGAAATTCTCGAAGCCCACGAAGATGGTGCGGATGCCGAAGGCATCCTGGCGCAGGAAGGAGTACCAGACCGCCTGTCCCGCCGGCCAGAAGAAGAACACCGCGGTGATGGCGAGCTGCGGCGCCAGCAGCAGCCAGGGCAAAACCTTGTTCGGGAAGATGACGCGGCGCTGCATGGCGGTGCCGCGGAAGCGGGCCGAGGCCCGCTTCCGCCTGCTTTCCTAGCCGCGATTCGCGCGTTCGAAGTTGCGCAGCACCACATTGCCGCGGCGGTTCGCCGCTTCCAGGAACTGCGCCGCGGTCTGCTGGCCCTGGAAGGCCTTCTCCAGCTCCTCCTCGATGATGCCGCGGATCTCGACCAGGCCGCCCAGGCGGAAGCCCATCGAATTCGGCGTCGGCTCGGCGCGGCTGAGCTGGACGATGGCGGCATCCGCCCCCGGGTTGCGCTCATAATAGCCGGCGGCGCGGGCGCGTTCGTAGCCGGCCTGGGTGATCGGCACGTAGCCGGTCATCTCATGCCACCACTGGTCCTGCTCCGGCTGGCTGATGAAGGCGAAGAATTCCGCCGCGGCGCGGTATTCCGCCGGGGTGCGGCTGCGCCCGGTCATCGCCCAGAGGCTGGCGCCGCCGATGACGCCGTTCTTCGGCGCCTGCACCACATCGGCATGGTAGGGCAGCGGCACCGAGGCCCAGCGGAACTGCGCTTCGCGCACCACGCGGGCGCGGCCGGCCGAGGAGTTGAAGCTGATCGCCGCCTCGCCCGAGGGGAACAGCCCGTCGCCGGCGCTGTCGCGGCCGGCATAGCGGAACAGGCCGTCGCGCTGCAGGCCGATCAGGAATTCCGCCTGCTTCTGGAAGAAGGGGCTGGTGATCTGCAGGTCGGCATTCATGCCGCGGAAGCCGTTCGCCTGGGTGGCGTAGGGCACGTCATGGATCGCGGCCATTTCCTCGAACATCACCCAGGTCGGCCAGGCGGTGGTCATGGCGTTCGGCGCCGCATTCGCCGCCTTGATGCGCTCGGCCGCGGTGCGGACCTCGGCCCAGGTCTTCGGCAGCTCCGTGGTGGACAGGCCGGCGCGCTGGAAAGCGTCCAGGTTCAGCCACATGACGGCGGAGGAGGAGTTGTACGGCATCGAGACCAGCCGCCCGTCCGTGTCGCTGTAATAGCCGCGCACGCCCGCGAGGTAGCGGGAGGGATCGAGCGCCACGCCGGTTTCGGTGGCCAGCTGGTGGATCGGCCGGATCGCCGGGCCGGCCGCCATCATGGTGGCGGTGCCGACTTCGAAGACCTGGATGATGTGCGGCGGGTTGTTGGCGCGCCAGGCGGCGATGGCGCCGGTCAGCACCTCGGTATAGCTGCCCTTGTAGGTGGCGACGACCTTGACGCGGTTCTGGCTGGCGTTGAAGCGCTGCGCCTGTTCCTGCACCCGTTCGCCGAGCGCGCCGGCCAGGCCGTGCCAGAACTGGATTTCGGTGGGCTGGGCGGCCGGCTGGGCGTGGACCGGCAGTGCCTTGAGGGACAAGGCCGCGGCAGCAGCGGTGACGACAGTCCTGCGATGCATCTGGCTTCTCCCCCGGGTGCTTGGAAGCTGCGCCGGGGTTAGAAGCCCCAGGCTGCGACGGCATGACAGCATGATGAAGCCTGCATGTCAGTCAACCTGAACCAGCCCTCCCGAGACAAGCAGATAAGGACGTGAGACGTCCGGCCCGGAGCCCAGGGGCCCATCACACGGCATCGACGATGCTGGCGTAGAGGGCCGGGTCGGTCGCGCCTTCGGTGCCGAACAGCAGCACGCGGCTGTCGGCGTCCAGCGCCAGCACCGCGCGGGCGAAGGGTTCCGGCCCGGCCAGCAGCAGGCCGGCCAGGCCGGCGACGCCGCTTTCGCCGGCGACGATGCGGGGCTCGCGCGCCGCCAGCAGCCGCATGCAGGGCGCCACCACCGCATCCGGGATCGCCATGAAGGCATAGGCGCTGCGCTCCAGCTCCTGCCAGGCGAGCAGGCTGGGTTCGCCGCAGGCGAGGCCGGCCATGATGGTCTCCAGCGCCCCGGTCACCACGGTCGGCGTCCCGGCCTCGGCACTCGCCATCAGGCAGGCGGCGTCTTCCGGTTCCACCAGGATGATCTTCACGCCTTCCCCGAAGCGGGCGCGCATCTGCGCCGCGACCGCGGCGGCGACACCGCCGACGCCGCCCTGGATGAAGACATGGGTCGGCGGCTTCGGGATCTGGTCCGCGGCTTCGTCGGCCATCAGCCGATAGCCCTGCATGACGTCGCGCGGCACCTCGGTATAGCCGGGATAGGAGGTGTCGGAGACGACGAACCAGCCCTGCTTCTCGGCTTCCTTCTGCGCCGCGCGCACGCTGTCGTCATAGTTTCCCGGCACTTCCCGCACCTCCGCCCCATAGCGGGCGATGGCGGCGCGGCGGGCCGCGGTGACGCCGGGATGGACGAAGATGACGCAGCGGGCGCCGAAGCGTTCCGCCCCCCAGGCGACGCTGCGGCCGTGATTGCCATCGGTCGCGCAGGTGACGGTGATGGCGCGGGTCGCGTCCTTGTACTTGCCTTCGATCAGCGCCGCGGCATCGGCATTGGCCTCGACGCCGCGCTTCGCGAGTTCGCTGACCAGCAGCTGCTGCACCGCATAGGCGCCGCCGAGCGCCTTGAAGCTGCCCAGGCCGAAGCGCGGCCCTTCATCCTTCCAATGCACCGAGGCCACGCGGGCGGCGGTGGCGATATCGGCCAGGTCCAGCAGCGGCGTCGGCGCATAGCCGGGCCAGCCTGTGATTTCCTGCCGCGCCCGCCGGAAGCCGGAGTCGGGCAGGGTGACGGTGCCGGGCACGCCATGATGGCGATTGGCGAGGAGGCGATGCGGCGATCGGGGAATCATGCGGGGAGTATTGCGCCCTGCCGCGTGCCGCGCCAAACCGGATCGCAGGAGGGCTTTGGCCATGCAGATCACGATCCTCGGCGGCGGCGGTTTCCTGGGCCGCAAGCTGGCGGAGCGCCTGGCGAAGGACGGCGCGCTGGGCGGCGAGGCGGTGACCGGCCTGACCCTGTTCGACCTGGCGCAGCCGGCCCCGGTCGAGGCCCCCTTCCCGGTGCGCTGCCTGGCCGGCGACATCACCGAGGATGCCGCGCTGCAGCAGGCGATCCCGGACGG